>NZ_WPCA01000095.1 GCF_009741825.1 Halapricum sp. CBA1109 | reverse complement strand
GGCGAGCGCGAGGCCCCGGACAGAAAAAGTGGTTTAGTATGAGTCCACGTCGATACCGACCGAACAGACGTACTCGCCGGTGGCAACCTGCGGGAGGCGGCGGGTGCGCCAGACGATGCCCTCCGTGTCGGCGGTGACGGTGTCTTTCGTCGTCCCGAAGACGTCAGTGATGCGGTAGAGGCGGTCCCCGCGGGAGACGGGGTCGCCGAGGTCGACGTCGAACTCGACGAGGCCGCCGGCGGGTGCGCCGTACTGGTCGAAGCCGCCGGCGCGGGTCTGGGTCTCGGTGGTGACCGACGCCGGCAGGAAGTCGTAGTACCGGAGGACGTTGAACAACCCGCGGACGCCGATGTCGATGCTATCTAAGTCCCAACCGACGCAGCCGCCCAGTTCCGGGTCGATAGTGGGGATGCCCTCGTCGGGGCCAGCGCGGGCGAGTTGGCCGTCGGGGCCCTTCTGATCAAGGACGTGGCCACAACCGAAGACCTTCGCCAGTTCGAGACAATCCTTGTGCATCCGGTGGCGGCTGCCACACCGGACGCGGGTCTCGTTTATCATCCGGCTGGTCGACCCTTGGTGGAGGTCGACGATGAGGTCCGCGCGGGTCGCGGCGTCGAAGGTGGCGGCGGCGATGCGCTCGGTGGAGGTGCCGTTCTCGTCGCCGGGGTAGGCGCGGTTCATCTTCGTGTCGTCGATGGGGTTGCGGTGTTCGGCGACTTGGAAGGCGTGGTAGTTGACGATGCCGACGATGAGCAGCGTCCCCGAGAGCGCCGCGGGGTCCAGTTGCGGGACGAACTGCTGGATGACGCCGACGCCGTTGAGTTCGTCGCCGTCGCTGGCGGCCTGCACGTAGAGGGTTTTGCCGCTCTGACTGCCGTTGACGACGGCGACGGGAAGCCCGACGGTGGAGCCGTCGCGCGTCTCGCCGACGGTCAAGCGCCCGGTGTCCACCTCCCCGGGGGCCGCACTCGCCGTACCGAGAGTGGTCATTACCAGAGTTGGGCGGATGCACAGTCTTAGGCGGTTCGGTTCGGGGGAACCGACGCGATTTTGGGGCTGCCCGACCAACGACAGCGTGTGACAGACGACACGTCAGCCTCGGGCCGAAAGCGGTTCGTCGAGGCGCTCCACGTCCGGCGAAACGCCGTCCGCGGGTTCGGGTTCGCCGCCGTCGTGACCGTCCTCGTCTACGTGCTGTTCGTCGGACTGCCGGTGTTGGGCGGGGACGGCCTCAACAGGGGCGAGTGGTTCTGGTTTCTCGGCCTCGGGCTGTCGATGGCGCTCGGGCTCGGCGGCCTCGTGACGACGGTTCTCGTGGCGCTGCGGGCCCGGACGCTGAGCCGAGAGCTGTGAAGACGCCACGAGAGCGGCCGGCAGTCGACGCGAGCTCCCGTCCGACTGTCGGCCGAAGATGTGCGTGTTTGCCCAACTCTTCCGACGTTCGCTGACAGATATAAGAGTATATTGCCGGTTGCGGGGGCTATTGTCCACACTCGCGGGGTGTGGCGGTGGGCCAAACGACAATGTTTTTCCCCGAAGGTTGAGTCAACTATGGTATGACCGACGAGCTCAAGAAGGGCCTGGAGGGTGTCGTGGTGGCCGAGTCCGCGCTGAGCCACATCGACGGCGACGCCGGCCGGCTCGTCTACCGGGGCTACGCCATCGAGGACCTCGCGGGCGAGGCCAGCTACGAAGAAGTGCTGTACCTGCTGTGGCACGGGGAGTTGCCGACGGCCGAAGCGCTGTCGTCGTTCTCGTCGGACATGGCCGAACACCGGGCCGTCGACGAGGACGTGCTCTCGACGGTGCGGGACCTCGCGACAGCCGACGAGAACCCGATGGCGGCCCTCCGGACAGCGACGTCGATGCTGTCGGCCTACGACGAGGACACCGAGGCCGGCGACCGGGAAAGCGACCTCGAACACGGCAAGCGCATCACCGCCAAGATGCCGACGCTCGTCGCCGCGTTCAAGCGCCTCCGGGACGGCGAGGAACCCGTCGAACCGCGAGCCGACCTCTCCCACGCCGCGAACTTCCTGTATATGCTCAACGGCGAGGAACCGGACGACACCCTCGCGGAAGTGTTCGACATGGCGCTGGTGTTGCACGCCGACCACGGCCTCAACGCCTCGACGTTCGCCGCGATGGTGACCGGGTCGACGATGTCGGACCTCTACAGCGCCGTCACGAGCGCCATCGGGACGCTCAAGGGCGGCCTCCACGGCGGCGCGAACCAGAACGTGATGCAGATGCTCACGGAGGTCGACGAGAGCGACAAGCCCGCTGTCCAGTGGGTCGACGACGCGCTTGACGGCGGCCGACGGATCCCCGGGTTCGGGCACCGCGTCTACAACGTCAAGGACCCGCGGGCGAAGATCCTCGGCGAGAAGTCCCAGGCGCTGGGCGAGGCCGCCGGCGACCTCAAGTGGTACTCGATGAGCCAAGCCATCGAGGAGTACATCGCCGAGAACAAGGGGCTGGCCCCCAACGTCGACTTCTACTCCGCCTCGACGTACTACCAGATGGGCATCCCCATCGACCTCTTTACCCCCATCTTCGCGATGAGCCGTGCCGGCGGCTGGATCGCACACTTCCTCGAGTATCAGTCCGACAACCGCCTCATCCGGCCCCGGGCGCGGTACACCGGTCCGACGGACCTGACGTTCACGCCCGTCGAGCAGCGCTAGAGGCCCCATATCGCCGCGATTCCTATCGTCGTCACGACCGCGAACAGCGCCTGCAACGGCCCGCCGACCCGGAGGTAGTCGGTAAAGCGGTAGCCGCCGGGACCGTAGACGAAGAGGTTCGTCTGGTAGCCGACGGGCGTCATGAAGGCCGTCGAGGCCGCGAACGTCACCGCCAGCACGAACGAGAAGGCGTTAGCGCCCAGTTGGATCGCCGCCTCGACGGCGACTGGGATCATCAACACGACCGAAGCGTTGTTCGAGATGACGTTCGTCAGCAGGGCCGTGACGACGTACAGCAGACCGAGCACGATGATCGGCGGCAGCGACGGCGCGACGGCGACGATGAGGTCGGCCAGCAGCGTCGCTCCGCCGGTGACCTCCAGCGCGATGCCCAGCGGGATCACGCCCGCGAGGAGGACGATGACGTCCCACTGGACGGCGTCGTACATCTCGGTCGCCTTCAGACAGCCGGTGAGCACCATCGCGAGCGCCCCGCCCAGCGCCGCGACGGCGATGTGGACCGGCGTGAGCGCCGCCAGCGCGACGACGGCGGCGACGATACCCACCGCGACGGGGATGCGCGAGCGGCGGTAGTCCGGCCGTTCGACCTCCTGTGCGACGATGACGTTCGGGTTGTTCTGCAGTCGGTCGACGCTTTCAGTCGGCCCCTGGACCAGTAGCGTGTCGCCGACCCGGAGGGTCGTCCGGTCCATCCGCGAGCGGATCAGCGCCTCCCCGCGGCGCAGCGCGAGCACCGTCATATCGTAGCGCTGGCGGAAGTTCGTGCTGGCGAGGGTCTCGCCGACCAATTCCGACCCCGGCGCGACGACTATCTCGACGAGGTTCGACCCCGTGTCGGCGGCTTCGAGCTCCGTCTCTGTCACGTCGACCTCCGGCAGGAGGTCCAACCCGTCGGCGTCCATCACCTCGACCAGCGTGTCCCGGTCGGTTCTGATGGCGAAGACGTCGCCGGCCCTGACCTGCCGGTCGCCGATACCTTCGAGGAAGACGCGGTCGCCGCGGATCAACTGGACCACGTCGACGTCGAACTCGCTCGACTCGATGGCTTCCCGGACCGTCGATCCGACGATGGGGGAGTCCTCGCGGACGACGACTTCCGTGAGGTAGTCGGCCATCCGGAAGGCCTCGGTGAGGTCGCCCGCCGCCGGGATGCGGGCGGGCGTGAGCCACCGGCCGACCGTCAGCAGGTAGGCCGTCCCGACGACCATCACGACGATACCGAGGCTGGTGAACTCGAACATCGAGAACGCGGTCAACTCGGGGTTTCCCAGTTCCCGACCGAGGCGGGCGGTGATCTGGCTGGCGAGGATGTTCGTCGACGTGCCGATGAGCGTGAGCGTCCCGCCGAACATCGAGGCGTACGACAGCGGGAGCAACAGCTTCGACGGCGACGTGTCCCCCTTGTTCGCGAGGTCGGTCACCATCGGGAGGAGGATGGCGACGGCGGCGGTGTTGTTGATAAAGCCCGAGATGGGGCTGACGAGACCGATGGTCGCGCCGAGTTGCCGGGACTCGCTGTCGCCGGTGTAGGTCGCTATCTTCGCGCCCAGCAACTGGATGACGCCCGTCTTCCGGACCCCCGCCGAGAGGATGAACATCGCGAGGACGGTGATGGTCGCGGTGGAGGCAAACCCCGAGAGCCCGGCCGCGAGCGCCTCACCATCGGCGCCCGGCGGCGCGAGGACGTACACTGGGTCGGCCAGCAGACCGAGGGTGGCGAGTTGTTCGGTCAGCGGTTGGACGAGCAACAGCGCCACCATAACGCCCAGTGCGGTGACGTCTACCGGCACCGCCTCGGTGGCGAACAGCACTAACGCTGCGAGGATGACGGCGAAGACGAAGACCATCCCGGCGTTCGGTCCGAGCGCGAGCGCCACAGGTCGGCGTCGACTGGCCGGGAGAAAAAGACTGTGTCTACGCGGGAACGACGTCCTCGATTGTGGCCGTTCCGCGGACGCAGTCGGCGGCGTGGTCGATGGGGTCGACCACCTCGCCGTCGACGAGGATGGCCATCCGCTCGGTGTCCCACTCGGCGTCGTACTCGGCTTCGAGGACGGCCGCGAGGTAGCCGCCGATGCCGACAGCGTGGGCGGTCAACAGCATCGAGGCCTGATCGGTCTCGTCGCCGAGTTCGGCCTCGGCGAAGCGCTCGCCGTCGAGTTCGGTCTCGATCAACTCGGCCAGACGGTCGAGCGAGTCAGCGGAGAAGTCCAACTCGTAGTCGGGCCAGCGCTCGGCGAAGTCCTCGCCGCTCTCGCGCAGGCGGTCGGTAAGTTCGGTGTCGGCGTCGCCGCCGTCGTCGGGCCCGCCCAGTTCGGTCGGTTCGGGGTCGGCCCCGGCGGTCGGCGAGAGGTCGAGTTCGGCCGCTAGCCCGTCGTGTTTGCCCGCGACCGTCGCCTCCCCGGCGAGGCACTGCTGGGCGACGTGAAACACCGTCACGCCCGCGCCGGCCGCGGCGGCGTCGGGCCCGGCCGGCACGTCGACGGTCCAGCCGACCTCCTCGGCCTCGACCCACTCACCGTCGTGGACGCGGACGAACACCTCACCGAGGTAGCTCCCGACCTGCGTGACGACTTCCGTGTACACCTCCGAGTCGTAGTCCTCGCCGCCGTACTCGACGTCCTCGAAGCGCTCTGGCCCCCACTGCTCGTCGATCAACTCGTCCAAGCGACCCAGCGATTCGACGGTGTAATCGAGGTCGTACTCGCCCCAGAACTCGACCAGTTCCGTCGCCGAGGCCAGAAACTCAGCCCGCGGGCTGTCCTCGGGCACGTCCACGTCCGCGTCGTCGCCGTCGTCCAGCCCCACGTCGCCGTCCGCGCCCGCGAGCAGCGTCGACTCGTCGTCGGTCGAGTCGGCGGTGTCGGGAGCGTCGTCGGTCGCGTCCGTGTCGGTCGCCTCCGACGCCGTCGTGCGGTCGGGTTCGGCCTCCTCGATCAGGGCCGACGGGTCGTCCTCGGCGTCTTCGTCCTCCTCGTCGACCAGTTCCGTCGTCAGTTGCTCGAAGCCCGTCTCCTCCCACGAGATTGGTTCGTCGTCCTCCTCGGAAGGCGTGTCGTCGTCCGTCGCTTCGTCGGTCGTGTCCGTCCCGACATCGTCCTGCACCGCGGTGTCGTCGCCGAGTGTGGGACCACCGAACTCGTCGGTCGTCGGTCCCGCGGTATCGACGCTCCCGGTCGTCTCGTCGTCAGTATCCGCGGTGGACGCATCGGCGTCGGCACTCTCGGTCGTCTCGTCGTCGGTGCTCGTGGCCGCCGACTCGGCGGCGTCGTCGGTTGTTCCGCTGTCCGTGTCCTCGTCGTCGGCACTCCCGCCGCCGAACAGCGACCGGACCGCGTCGAACAACCCCATACGTGAGCCTTCACCGGACGAGTGATAGTGGTTTCGTCATTCCTCCTCCTCCCGGAGAGCGAGTTCGGCGACGATGTCGTAGGGATCTTTCCCCTTCCGGATGTGATCGAGCAACAGGAACGACTCCGTCGGCGAGAGGAAGTGTCGACAGACCGCCCGGCCAAGCGCGGTCGGTTCGAGGCCGTCGATGAACTCGTACTCAAGCAGTTTCCCGATGGCGTGTTTGGTGGGCACGTCGCCGATCATCCGGCCGTTGAGCGCCTTGGCCCGTGAACCGGCGACGACGAGGTTCGCCAGCGTCTCCTCGACGGCCGCGCCCTCGTCGTAGACAGTCCGGACCGACTCCATCTCGCCTTTCAACAGCTTGAACGCCACCTCGTCCTCGGTCATCTCCTGGCTGTTGTGGTAGCTACAGTCGGGTTCGACTAGCAGGTACACCGTCCCCTTGTCGTGGTAGTCCGGGCGGCCCGCGCGGCCGAGCATCTGGTGGAACTCCTGTACCGAGAGCCACTCGATACCCATCGCCAGCGAGTCGAAGACGACCTGCGAGGCGGGGAAGTCCACCCCCGCCGCGAGGGCGGCCGTCGTGACCACCGCCGCCAACTCCTGATCGGCGAACTGCTGTTCGACCCGCTTGCGGCGGCCGTTGTCCAGTCCCGCGTGGTAGGGCGCCGAATCGTACTGCAGTTTCCGGGATATCTCGTGACAGCGCCGTCGGGAGTTGGTGAAGATGATAGTCTGGCCGCGGTACCCCTTCGAGGACTTCGTGTCGAAGGCGCGCTTGACGAGTTTGTCCTCGATGTCGGTCTTGTCGTAGCTATCCGCGAAGGTGACGTGGCGCTCGATGGGCACCGGTCGCTCCTCGAACTCGATGAGCTGTGCGTGCAGTTGCTGGGCGAGTTGCCCGGCGTTGCCGACGGTCGCCGAGAGGTAGATCCACTGGGTGTCGCCGTACTCGTGGGGGCCGGCCCGGCCGTCCCGTAGCTGTGCGGCGGTCCGCTCGACCGAGCAGTAGTGTTTGAGCCGCGAGATGAGACCGTCCAAGCGGTGGCCCCGTTCGCCCTCGCCCAGCGTGTGCACCTCGTCGATGACGACGGTGCCGATGGTGCCGAGGTCCTTGCCGGTCCGGAGGGCGTGGTCGACGCCCTCGTAGGTGCCGACGATGACATCCGCGCCCGGGTCGAACCGGTTGTCGTCGCCGGCGATACGGCTCGACCCGACGCGGAGGGTCACGTCGACGATGTCGCCGTACTCCTCCTGGAAGTCCTCGTACTTCTGGTTGGCCAGCGCGACGAGGGGAACGAGAAACAGCATCTTCCCCTTGCCGTTGAGGACGCGGTCGATACCGGCCATCTCGCCGACGAGGGTCTTGCCCGTCGCCGTCGCCGACACCACGAGTTGGTCTTGGCCCTCGGTCGCGCCGTTCTCGACGGCGAGACTCTGGACCGGCAGGAGGGAGTCGAACCGGGATTCGAGTTTGGTCTGGACGCCGGGGTGCAGCGAGAGGTCGCTCGTCGGCACCGGGTCGACCTCCTCGACGGTCGCGGATATCTCGTCGAACTTCGTCAGGTCGGGGTCCAGTTCCCCCGCGAGCAGGTTCGTGATGCGGTCTAAATCTTGGACCTCAAGCAGCAACTCCTCCAGTCGGTCCTGTGCGCTGCCGGTCACGTCGCCGTGGTAGGACAGTTCCCGTTCGAGTTCGGCCATCGCGCAGTCGGGACAGATGTCCTCGTCGTCGGCTCTGATGGCCGTCTCGCTCGTGATGGGGGAGTACTCGCCACTGGAGGCACAATACCGGCAGGTCCGGACGACCTTCGCCTCTAGCTGGTAGCCGTCGAGCATCTCGCGGACGCGGTCGCGGCCCCGTTTTGAGGTCTGTTCGGAGATGCGAATGCGGGCCGCTCGGCGGGCGATGTCGACGAACTGATCCGGGCTGCGTGGCTCCTCGCTGGAGCCGTGTTTGACCCGGAGGCGGGCGGGGCGTGGCCCCGCACTGGTCTCTTTCAGTTCGAGCACTCCGTGGAGGACGCGCTGACCGTCGTTCTCGACGGCGACGCGGAAGCGCTCGCCCTCCTCGTGGAGAAAGAGGGTGTCGACCTCGGCGACCTGCTGTGACACGGGTGTCGGTAGGCGAGCCGGCTATTTCAGGGGTTCGGAACGGTGCAGTTGCGGCGACAAAAGGGTTTACTATCCACGGGGAGTTGACCGCGCCAACGGTGGGACCACAGATGCACGAACCAACGCGGACGGGGAACGAGATAGAGCGACCGGGAGACCGGGAGACGGGGGCGCGGACCCGCGGCGAGGACACCGGCGGCCCGCTGGGCCAGATACTCGCGGACGAACCCACGACCGTCGAGACGGCGTCGCTGTCGGCGACACTGCTCGGCGTCCCGGAGGTGTCGCTCCCGTCGGTCGTCTACGACCACCAGCTAGACGGGACGAGGGCGGACGAGCGGCGACCGATGGCGCTGTTCGACATCGAGAACACCGCCGAGCGACCGATCACGTGGGCGACAGCCAATACGTCGTTCGTCGGGACGGACGGCTACACGTACAGTCCGGCACAGTTGTCGGTCGACCCGTCGGCGCTCGGTCCGGGGTGTCACACCCGCCGGGTGGAAATCGGGCCGGGACGGCGGGCCCGTGTCGTCGCGCTGGTCGAGGAACTACCGACCGGCGTCGATATCGACGAGGTGGTACAGACGGTGCCGATGCACGCCCACGTCGAGACGACGAGACTGACGTTCACCGTCGGGTAGCGACCCCCGAAGCGTTTACTGTACGTACGTCCAACCGGGGGTGTATGAGCGCGCCACGGGTGGTCGTCGTCGACGGCGACGATGGGCTCGCCCGGGAGCTATCGACGTTCGAGACGCTGGTCGTCACCGAGCGACCGGCGGTCCGGGCCGCGCTGTCGGAGACGCCCGATTGTGTGGTCGTGACCGACGGGACGACCGTGCCGGTGGCCGACGTGCTCGCCACCGTCCGGGATATCGCGCCGGACGTGCCGACGATAGTAGCCCCCTACGACGGGAGCGAGCAGGCCGCGACCGACGCGCTGGGGGCAGGCGCGGACGACTACGTGCCGGCGAACAGGCCGGAGACACTCCGGGGTCGGGTAGGCGACGCCGTGGGCGAGCGGTCGGCGGAAGCGGGTCTCGGGGCGGGCCGGACGCCAGTCCCGCTTGAGTCGATAGCCGGGAGCCTCTCGGAGGTGCTGGTGACCATCGACGCGGACAGCACCGTCCGGTACGTCAACGACGCCGTCGCGGAGGTGTTCGGCTACGAGCGCTCGGCCGTCGAGGGCGAGTCGCTGACGATGCTGATGCCCGACCGGTTCCACGACGCCCACCACGACGGCGTCGCGCGGTACCTCGCGGCGGGCGAGCGGGCGCTTGACTGGTCCGCTATCGAACTGCCGGGCCAGCACGCCGACGGCCACGAGATAGAGTTAGAGATATCCTTCGGGGAGTTCACCGACGGCGGCGAGCGCTACTTCACCGGCCTGATCCGGGACGTGACTGCGGAAGCCGACCGCGAGGCGGCCCTCTCTGAGCTGTACGAGGCGAGCCAGCGACTGCTGCTGGCGACGACGCCCGCCGAGATAGCGCAGGTGACCGTCGAGACGGCGAGCGAAGCGCTAAACCTCCCGGTATCGGGAGTCTACCGTGAGAGCGCCGACGGGGAGCGACTGGAGCCGCTGGCGACCAGCGAGGGCGCGCGGGACCTCTTCGGGGACCCGGTGCCGGTGCTCTCGGCCGGGGACTCGCTGGCGTGGGAGACCTACCGCGACGGGGAGACGAGAGTGATCGACGACGTCGACGACCGGCCGGGCGCGCACAATCCGGGGACGCCGATCAGGACGGAGCTACAGGTCCCCATCGGCGACCGGTGGCTGCTGGTCTCGGGGTCGACCGACGACCGGACGTTCGAGGACTACCAGATAGATTTCGCCGAGTTGCTGGCCGCCGCCACGGAAGCGGCGTTCCAGCGGGCCGACCGCGACGCCGAACTGAAGCGTTACGAGACCATCGTCCGGAGCATCGACGAACGGGTGTGCGTCATCGACAGCGAGTTCACGGTCCAGATGGCCAACGAGGCGCTGTGCTCGTTCGTCGGCATTCCGCGCGAGGAGTTGCTCGGCGCGTCCGTCGGCTCGTTTCTCGAATCGCGGGTCGACACGACGGCGCTGTCGGCCGCCGATCCCGGCGAGTCCATCACCGTCGAAGTCAACGTCGTGACGGCCGAGGGGAGGGTCCCCTGTGAAGTGGACCTGACGGCGCTACCGCCGGGGGCGCAACTGGAGGGGTTCGTCGCGGCCGTCCACGACATCAGCGACCGGAAGGCCGTCGAGCAGTCGCTTGCCGCCCAGCGCGACCGCTTCGCCCGCCTGTTCGAGAACATCCCCGACCCCGTCGTCGAGGCCCGCATCGTCGACGGGACGCCCGTCGTCGAGTCGGTCAACGCGGCCTTCGAGGACGTCTTCGGGTACGACGAGGCGACCGTCGTCGGCGAGGACCTCAACGAGTTCGTCCTCCCGCCCGACGGCGACGCGCGGGCGTCGCTGCTGGACAGACGGGCCGAGGACGGCTCCCTCGTCGAGGCCGAACTCAGGCGCGAGACCGCAAAGGGGATCCGGGATTTCCTCTTTCGGGGTATCCCGGTCGAGGCGTCCGGCGACGCGGGGACGCTGGCGTTCGGCATCTACACCGACATCACCGACCAACGGCTCCGGGAGCGCCGCCTGGGCGTCCTCAACCGCGTCTTCCGGCACAACATCCGCAACGATATGAGCGTCGTTCTCGGGCGGGCGCGCCACCTCGTCGAG
>NZ_WPCA01000071.1 GCF_009741825.1 Halapricum sp. CBA1109 | reverse complement strand
GGGTCCCGAGGCCGAAGGCCGAGGAAACCCCGAACTGAAAAAGTGGGTTCTAGATGTACCCCTGCTCGGCCAGCAGTTCGCCGTTGAGGATGGACGCGCCGGCCGCGCCCCGGAGGGTGTTGTGCGCGAGGCAGTTGAACTGCAGGCCCTCGGTCGTCGCCTGGATGCCGCCGGTGGCGATGCCCATCCCGTTGTTCGCGTCGCGGTCGAGTCGGGGCTGGGGACGGTCTGGCTCCTCGAAGACGCGGATCAACTGGTCGGGCGAGGAGTAGAGGTCGGCAGAGGGGTACTCCCGCAGGCCTCGGCGGCCGCCTCGGGGGTCACGTCCTCGGTCGTGTCCGCCCAGACGTTCTCCAGATGGCCGTCCAGCGTCGGGATGCGGTTGCAGGAGGCCGCCACGTCCACGTCGTGCCACTCGACCTCGGCGCCGTCGAAGCTGCCCAGTAGCTTCTGGGACTCGGTCTCCATCTTTGTCTCCTCGCCGCCGATGTGCGGGATGGCGTTGTCGATAATCTCCATCGAGGAGACGCCGGAGTAGCCCGCGCCGGAGACGGCCTGCAGCGTCGAGACGTCGACGCGGTCGAGGCCGAATGCCTCGTCGAGTGCGGCCAGCGGCGGGACCATCGTGATGGTCGAGCAGTTGGGGTTTTTGACGATGGCGCCGTCCCAGCCGCGCTCGTCACGCTGGACCTCGATCAGGTCGAGGTGGTCGGGGTTGACCTCGGGGATGGTCAGGGGCATATCGTCGTCGGTCCGGAAGTTCGAGGAGTTCGAGGAGAGGACGTAGCCCGCCTCGGCGAACTTCGGCTCGACGGCCTCGCCGACCGAGGAGGGGAGCGACGAGAACAACAGGTCGACGTCGTTGGGGATGTACGTCGGGTCGGTCTGTCGGACTTCGAGGTCGGCGACGTCCTCGGGGATGGGGGTTCCGATGCGCCACTTGGCGGCCTCCCGGTAGTCGCTACCGGCGCTGTCCTCGCTCGCGGTCACTGCGGCGATCTCGAACTCCGGGTGCGGGTCGAGCAACTGGATCAGTCGCTGGCCGACCGCTCCGGTCGCTCCGAGGATACCGACGCTGCGTGTCATAGTACTCGGTGGTAGCGCGGTGGGTAGTCAAAACAGTTTGGATACGGCGTTGCCACTGGTCACGTAGCGATAGAGAGAACCGGAGGGGCGATAGTGTTTATTGTAGGTCATTTCGGATTCGACCGCCCGACTTCGGGCGGTCGAACCGGTACACAGCTACAATAAACACTATCAGTTGCTGGTCGTCTCGGATTCGACCTCGGACTCGACCGTCGCGTCGGTAGTGGTGTCCGCGCCCGTGCCGGCGTCGGCGGCGACGTCCTCCTCGTCGCTCCCGCCGTCTTTGATCTCTTCGAGTTCCTGCTCGACCTGTTCGCGCCCCTTCTGGAACTCGCCGATCGCCTGCCCCGACGAGCGGGCGAGTTTGGGGATCTTGTTCGCACCGAACAGCAGGACCGCGAGCAACAGAACTACGAGGAGTTCTGGGCCGCCCGGGATCCCGAACTGCAGTATTGTGTATGCCATCGCTACCAGCATCTTACCTGCTGTCTATTATAACCTTTTTGCTCAGGAATCCTCACGGTCGTTCCTGACACGGCCGCTCCGAGACACAAGGGTCTTTGAGTGAACGCGCGTACTCGAATCCGATATGGTAGACGTAGGCGACACCGCACCCGACTTCACGGCACCGCTCGCAAACGGCGACGTCGACTCGATCACGCTCTCGGAGACGGTGGGCGACGGCCCGGTCGTCCTCGCGTTCTTCCCCGGCGCGTTCACGGGCGTCTGTAGCCACGAGATGAACACCTTCCAGGACCACCTCGCCGACTTCCAGGCGGCCGGAGCGGACGTCTACGGGATCAGCGTCGACTCCCCGTTCGCGCTGAACGCCTTCCGTGACGAACTGGGACTTGAGTTCGACCTGATCTCCGACGCCGACAAGGAGATCATCGAGGACTACGGCATCCCGATGGACTTCGCGGAACTGGGCGTCCACGACGTGGCCAAGCGCTCGGTGTTCGTCCTCGACGACGACGGTGAGGTCACCTACGCGTGGGTCAGCGACGACCCGGGCGTCGAACCGGACTACGAGGAGGTCCTCGCGGCCGTCGAAGAGCTGGCCTGACGCTCGCGGGCCGAGTGACTCGCACGGATTGTGGCGTGCGCTGGAATTATATTGTCCACTCCCCAATTGGGGGGCAGTGAGCTTCAACGTCGAGTCCCGGATCGTCGGCCGAGGGAGCGACGAGTACGTCAAGGCGGCCTGGGAGCTCAAAGAACACATCCGCGAGGAGGACGATGTCCTCCGCCAGCGGCGCGGCTTCTTCGAGGACGCCTACCGCCGCTCGAAAGTGTATCTCTATCTCAACCGCGGCCGCCAGACACAACTGGTCGGGTTCGCCGCCGTCCGACGGGACGGATACATCCTCTTTCTGGCCGTCAGCCCCGAGTACCGTGGAGACGGGTTCGGCAAGCGCCTCATCGCCCGCGTCGCCGAGGACTACCGCTCGGTGACCTGTCACGCCCGGTCGACCAACCGCGAGGCGATCAACTTCTACAAGCACGTCGGCTTCGAGATAGAGCGCCGCATCGACAACTACTACGAGGACGGCGGCGACGCCTACTACCTGAAACTCGGGGACGAGGAGAGTATCACCCGACGGCTGTCGCGGCTACTCGGCCGATGAGCGCCCCGTTCGGGTAGTTTCACGACGCGAACCTCTCAGGTACACTGAAGTAGGTTCGGCCACAAGCGTTTTGTAGGACTTGGGTTATGGGTGAGTCCTTGTACACCGTCCTGGGTGTCGACCGGGACGCGGACGCGCAGGCGATAGACCGCGCGTTCCGCGACCTCGCGAAGTCACGACACCCGGACACCAACGACGATCCGGACGCGGGCCGGCAGTTCAAGCGCCTGACCGTAGCGCGCGAGACGCTCGTCGACGCCGACGAGCGAGCGAGCTACGACCGACTCGGGCACGCGACGTACGTGCGCCAGCGGGGGTTGGAGGGGCTGTTCGACGTCGACCCGGCCGCGACCGGAGAGGTATCGAGCGACCGAACTGACGCGTCCGTCCGCGCCGACGGTGCCGGTGACACGGACGGCGACTGGTGGGAGGCGCGGTCGGCGGAACCGGCACACGGCACCTCCGCGACGCCGACCGGCGGCAGCGGTATCTACGGCGGCCAGACGACGAGCGAAGCGACGACCGCGAACCCGACACGCGGGCCAATCGAGAGCCTCGTCGGCGTCGTCCGGACGCTGGGGCCGTGGGCCGCGTTACACTGCATCCTGCTCGTCTCGGTGAGCATCTCGGCGTGGTTCCTGCTGTCGGGCGGCGCCGCGATGTCGGTCTCCGGACCGGTCGCGGTCGTCGTCGGTCTGATCGCACTCGCGTCGGTCAGCATCTCGGCCCTCCACATCGCGCTGCGGCTGTACGCCTGAACGGCGGCGGACCGACAGACCGTTTTGGACCCGTCACGTATGCCGGGTATGAACGTTCACTCCGTCTCGGAGCTATCGCCCGACCGGCGCCAAGCACTGTTCGAACGCGACGCGGGCATCGACGCCGTCCGCGGCGACGTCGCCGACATCGTCGACAGAGTCCACGAGGAGGGCGACGTGGCCCTGCGGGAGTTCTGCGAGGAGTTCGACGGCGTCTCCGTCGGGAGTTTCGACATCACCGACGCGGCCGAAACGGCCTACGAGGACATCGACGACGACGTGCGCGAGGCCATCGAGACGGCCGCCGACAACATCCGAACCTTCCACGAGCGACAGGTCCCCGAGGACTGGGACGTAGAGGAGGACGGCCGCCGCCTCGGCCGTCGGCACTACCCCCTCGACAGCGCCGGCGTCTACGCGCCCGGCGGCACCGCGGCCTACCCCTCCAGCGCGCTGATGGGCGTCGTGCCCGCGAAAGTCGCCGGCGTCGACCACGTCGCCGTCGCGACGCCGCCGGCCGAGGAGATAAACCCCGTCACGCTCGCGGCTATCCACGCCGCCGGCGCGGACGCCGTCTACCAGGTCGGCGGCGCGCAGGCTATCGCCGCACTCGCGTACGGGACGGAGTCTATCAGTCCCGTCGACGTCATCGTCGGCCCCGGGAACAAGTGGGTCACCGCCGCCAAGGCCGAGGTGCGGGGCGACGTGCGTATCGACATGCTCGCGGGCCCCAGCGAGGTGTTGGCTGTCGGAGACGAGACGGCAGACCCAGAGTTGCTCGCGGCCGAACTGATCACGCAGGCCGAACACGACCCCAACTCCTCAGTGGTCGCCGTCACCGACGACGAGGACATCGCCGAGGCCGTCGCCGCGGCCGTCGAGGAACAGGCCGCGGGCCGGGCGCGCGAGGAGACAATTCGGTCGGCACTGGAAAACGACGCCAGCGCAGTCCTCCACACGCGGTCGATGAGCGAGGCCGTCCTCTTCGCCGACGAGTACGCCGCCGAGCACCTCTATATCGACGCCGACGACGAGGACAGGTTGCTCGCCCGCATCGAGAACTACGGGAGCGCCTTCCTCGGCCCGCACTCCCCGGTCGCCGCCGGCGACTACGCCAGCGGGACCAACCACGTCCTCCCGACCAACGGGGCCGCCCGCATCCAGAGTGGCCTCTCCGTCGACGACTTCCTCCGGTCGGCGACGGTCCAGCGCCTCTCGGCGTCGGCGCTGTCTGATCTCCGGGAGTCCATCACGACACTCGCCGAGGCGGAAGGACTGGAGGCACACGCCCGCAGCGTCGACCGACGGTTCGAGGACGACTAATCGGCCGAGGGGGCCGGAATCGACGTCTCGGCCGCGGGGTCGACCGACCACGCCAGCGCCAGTTCTCGTCCGCTGCCGCCCCGGCCGCCGTCGGTCCGCACGTCGGCGGTCCGGACGGTGACGTGACCGGGCCCGTAGCCGAACTGCGCGCCGACGCCGGCCAACAGCCCACGCTCGAAGGCCTCGGGATAGGGTGTCTCGACGTCGACGCGCCCAGCGTGCGCGCCGGTCCGGACGAACGAACAGCGTAGCGAGGCGCCGGTGTGATAGCGCCCCGCCGTCGAGTCGAGGGTTTCGAGGGCGTCGGCGACGGTCCTGACGTGGGGCGGCCACGCGAGGGCGCCCGCGGTCGCTCGTCCGATGCGGTCGAGCGTGTTCGGCCCCGTCTCCCGCCCGATAGTCGCCAGCAGGTCCCGGAACGCGCCGAAGGGGTAGGCCGTCCCGGCATCGGGGTCGGCGTCGAGTCCGTGGTCGGCGAGCAGTGTCCGGGTGCGGTCCTCGAAGTGTCCGGTCGACTCGACGACGCCCGTGACGACTGCCTGCAGGAGGCGGCCGTCGACCGTCGCGCCGTCAGTGTCGCGTGACTGAGTCATACCTACACTGACGGACGCCGTGTATAAACAGAAGTGTCCTAACAGCGTAGGGTCAGTCCTCCAGTTGGAAGGCGACCTCGACCTCGGCCTGGTACTCCCGGTCGTCGGCCGACGCCACCTCGACGCCCATCTCCTCGACTTCCACCCAGTGGACGTTCTCCAGTGTCGCCTCGGCGCGGTCGACGGCGTCGTCGACGGCGTCGTCGAAACTCTCGGTACTCGATCCGATCAGGGTTATCTTCTTGAACACCATCGTTCGTGAGGAATATCACACGGCGCCGGTATAATGGTAGCGGCGGTCACTCAGCGTGTCGAGGCCGCGTCGACGCTGTAACTGCCGTCGTCGTCGACGCCGATGACGGCCCACTCGTAGGTGCCGCCGCCCGCCGTGACGCGGCGACGGACGGCCTCGACGTTCTCCCGTCGAGTGACGAAACACCGGAACTCGCCGGACGTGGGCGGCTCTCGGGGCTCCGGCATCGGTGTCACGTGGACAGTACGCCACTTTCGCTCGGCCCGCAACTCCGCGCCCGCCGACTCGACAGTGTATCCGAGGTCGCTGAATATCGTTCTCGCTTGGGAAACGAGGTGTGTGGTAACAGCCCCCATTCACGAGGATCAACGCCCGGCCGACACATAAACATTCCTGAAAGAAAACGGAGAAGCGCCTGCGCAGTCGAGTCCACCCTCAGACGCTGTCCCGCACGGAGGGCGCGCCGGGCCCGCTCTCGTCCCGCAGGACGAAATAGAGGACGATGACGACGACGATCCCGACGCCGCCGAGGAACCCGCTGAAGAACGTCGCCGCACCCCACGCGAAGGCGTTGTCGTCGTTCCGGCTCTCCGCGTCCCGATAGATCCACACGGAGAGGACGACGTTGGCGAGGAGCAACACCCCGGCGATACCGAAGACGATGACCAGTTCCGGGCTGACCGACGCGACTGTCTGCAGTGCTGTCGACATAGCTCCGTGTTTGGACGGCGGGATCATAAAGGCGGAAGCGGATTTCGCGGCCGCGAACCGGCAGTTCGGGGCGGTAAAATGGTCACTCGGGGCACTACCGGAGGAACCGATCGCCGACGAAAAACAGGAGGGTGGCGACCAGCAACTGGAGGGTCATCACGCCGGCGAATAGCCCGCCGGCCGCCAGCGCGGCACCGAGCGATTCGACGAGGCCCCCGGCACCGGTCAGGAGGCCGACGAGGACGAGGCCGACGGCGGTACTGAGACCGAACGCGAGCGACAGGCCGGCGACGACGAACAGTCGGAACCCGGCCGTGTCCGACACCGTGATGAAGCCGATGGAGAGCCGGGCGTTCGGGGGTTCGGCGGCGATAGCGCGTTTGCCCGCCGGTGACAGCGGCCAGTTCGACTCCCGGTAGTTGATGTAGTACAGCGTCACCGAATCGGGGTAGGTCTCCGTGGCGACGATGTCTATCTCCTGTAGTTCGTCGAGGCGGTTCCGGACGGTCGCTTTGCTCACGTCGGGTTTGACGCGTGCCTGTAGCTGTCGGGCCGAGAAGAACGGGCGCTCTGAGTCGACCATCGTCTCGACGACGTGTCGCTGGGACAGCGTGTTGTCGAGGTTGCGGTCGAGTCGGTTGTGAATCCATCCCGGGAGTTCGGACACGGTAGTTTCGTCAAACGGACGGGAGAGCATAAAGACCGAAGCCGATTTCGCGGCCGCGAACCGCGGTCAGCCGACGATGCGCTCGGCGATGCGTTTCAGCGGCCCCAGATCGATCCCGAAGCGCTCCTCGACGCTCAACACGAGCATCACCTCGGCCTCCTCGACGGCCCCGGCGCGAGCCATTACGAGCAGGTATATTGGGCCGAGGACGGCACACCAGACGACCAGTCCCAGCGGCGTCACCTCGACCAGCGCGGAGGCGGCGACGGCCGCGCCGCCGAGGACGGCGACGCCGAGACGGCGGGCCGGACGAGCGACGACGTGAACGGGTGCATCCCCTCGCGGTCGTGGACGTGATAGAGATAGAGGAGGTCGAGCGTGACGTAGGCCGCCGCCGTCCCGATGGCGGCCCCAAGCACCGACAGCGAGGGGATCAACAGCAGGTTGAGCGCGACGTTGACGGCGGCGGCGGCGATGTTGTCGGCCATCACCACCCGCGTCGACCCGACGGAGTTCAGCACTCGCTCCCCGAGGCCGAAGGCCGAGTGAAAGAAGAAACCGACCGCGAGGACCGTCAGCGACAGCGACGCAGTAGTGTAGGCGCTGCCGAACGTCAGCGCGATGAACTCCCGCGGGAAGACGACCATCACGACCAGAATCGGCAGCGTCGCGAGCACGATCCATTTGGTCGCCAGTCGGAAGATGCGCTCCATCTCCGCGGACGCGCCTTCTGCGTGGAGTTCGGACATAATGGGCATAAACAGAAAGGAGAGCGAGGAGAGGACGAGGATCATCAGTTTCGCCGTCGGCATAACGACGTTGTACTCGCCGACGTCGTCGGTCGTGTTGAAGAAGGCGATCATGAACGTGTCGATGCCGATGCCCGAGACGATCAGACTGGCGATGGCCATCACGGCCAGCGGCCCCGAGAACGACAGCAGTTCGCGGTACATCGGGGTCGCCGGCGTGTCGGCGAACAGTTCCGTCCGCCGGTAGACGAAGTACATCGCCACGGCCGCCGACAGGAGGTACGACCCGAAGTACGCCCACGAGACTTCTAACGCCCCGAGTCCGAGCAACAGGACGACGACGACCAGCGCCGACCGGGACATCGGTTGGACGATGTTGCGGACGTACACCTTCGGCGTGGAGTCTTTGATCCCCTGGATAGCCCCGACGGCGAGTTTCATAATCGCCGCCAGCGGCGTCGCGAGACCGAACACTCGAATCACGGGCGCGACCGACGGGTCGCGGACGACGATGCGGGCGATGGGTTCGGCGAAGACGACGATCAGTGCGCCGACGACGACGACCACCGGGACGACGACCCGGAACGCCGAGACGAGGACGCCGCGGCGCTTGGCGGGGTCGTCGTACCGCGGGAGATAGCGCGCGACGCCGGTGTTGAGGCCGAGGACGAAGATGGTCGAGACGTTCGCGGCGAGGATGATACCGATGGAGAGCTCCCCGAACCCGGTCTTGCCGAGGAGGCGGGCCATCAGGACCTTCGTGACGAAGGCCAGTCCGTTCTCGAGGACGAACCCGGCGAAGATGATGCCGCTGCCCTTGACCAGCGAGCGCACGGCGTCGTCTCCATCCGCCATAGATGGTCGTTTTCCGCCGCCGGTGTAGTCGTTTCCATCCGCGCCGAACCACAAACCCGATATGCCGAGTCCGTCGAACTCTCCCCTATGGGACTGCTCGGAACAGTGGTCGACGCGACGCCGCAGTGGGCCATCGCCGGCGGCCTCGACGTGGTCCGGCGCCTCCCGTTCAGGCGCGGGACCCCGGTCTACGAGCACGAGTGGGACGTGCTGGTCGTCCTCGACGCCTGCCGGTACGATATGTACCAGCGCGTGGTCGGCGACAGCGACGCCCTGCTCTCGGTGGGGAGCACCTCGACGGAGTGGATGGACAACACCTTCACCGACCGCTACGCCGAGGAAGTGGCGTCGACGGCGTACGTCTCCGCGAACCCCTACTCACACAAACTCGACGCGTCTCGGTTCGGCCTGATCGACGACGTCTGGCGGGACCACTGGGACGAGGACCTGGGCACTATCCCGGCCGAACCGGTCACCGACCACGGTGTCGCCGTGGCCCGGACCGGCGACTACGACCGCGTGATCTGTCACTACATGCAGCCTCACTTTCCCTTTATCGCCGACGGCGAGGGCTTTGGCCGCCTCGGCCGCGGCGGGTTCGGCCTCGGGGAGGACGACTCGGTCAACGTCTGGGATATGGTCGAACGCGGCGAACTCGACCCCGCGGCCGTCACCGAGGCCTACGACGCCAACCTCGCGTACGTCTTCGAGTCCGTCGAGACCCTGCTGGAGAACGTCGACGGCACCGTCGCCATCACCGCCGACCACGGCAACGCCCTCGGGGAGTGGGGGATGTGGGGCCACCGCGCGTACGTCCCGAGTATGGCGCTGAAGAAGGTCCCGTGGGACGTCCGTGAGGTCACCGACAGCGGCTCGTACGACCCCGAGTTCGACCCCGACGCCGTCGAGGAGGGCGCCGACGAGGACGTGACCGACCGCCTCCGGGCGCTGGGATACACCGAGGAGTAGCGGGGCCGCCGCGGCAAGTCCACAGCTATATGAACGGCCCGCGTGGAGTCCTCACCAATGGTCGACCGTAGCGACGTCTGCGTGCTGATCCCGACCTACAACGAGGCGGCCGCCATCGGCGATGTCGTCGAGGGGTTCCGCGAACGCGGCTACGAGAACGTCCTCGTGATGGACGGCCACAGCACCGACGGGACCCGCGAGATAGCCGAGCGGAAGGGCGCGCGAGTCCACACCCAGTCCGGGACCGGACAGGGTGCCGGGAAGGGACAGGCCGTCCGGGAGGCGCTGAGCCTGATCGAATCGCCGGTGGTGCTGATGCTCGACGGCGACGCTACCTACCGCCCGGATCAGGCCGAACGGCTACTGGAACCCATCTTCGAGGGCGAGGCCGAACACGTCATCGGCGACCGCTTCGCCGACATGGAATCGGGCGCGATGAGCCGTCTCAACCAGTTCGGGAACCGCCTCATCAACCGCCTGTTCCGGACCATCCACGGGAAGGACTTCGCGGACATCCTCAGCGGTTACCGGGCGTTCACGCTCGACTCCGCCCGGCGGTTCGCGCTGACGGCCGACGGCTTCGGCATCGAGACGGAGATGGCCGTCGAATGTGTCAAACACTCCGTCCGAACCACCGTCGTCCCCATCACCTACGAGGCGCGACCGGACGACGCCGACACGAGTCTCAGCCCCGTCCGCGACGGGTCGGTCATCCTCCTGACGCTGTACCGGATGGCAAAGACCTCGAACCCGCTGTTTTACTTCGGGAGCGTCGGCACCGTCTCGATGCTGCTCGGGGTGCTCGCCGGTATCTACGTCGTCGTCGAGTGGGTCACCCGCGGCATCTCCCACGAGGTGATCGCACTGGTCGGCGGTCTGGCCATCATCTTCGGCGTGCAGTTGCTCATCTTCGGCGTCCTCTCGGACATGATCGTCACGCTCCACCGCGAGCAGATGCACTTCATCGAACGGCTCTCCCGGGAGGACGAGACGGCGTTCGGTCGGGGCGAGAACCGGTCGCTCGGCGAGGACGACGGGGACTAGAAGGGGACCAGCGCGCGGAGTTGACCGATGATACTCGACGACGCGGAGGCGCGCATCTCCTCGAAGACGGGGTGGAGTTCGTTGAGCAACTCCCGCTTTGAGTCGAACTCCCGCGCCTCGACGCGCTTGAGCACTGTCGTCATATCGGTCGTCCGCCCCGACGCGGTGTAGGGTATCTCGACGGAGCCGTACTGCTCGCGCAACTCCGCCACGTCGACCGGGTATGATAGCCCGTCGAGGTCGAGTCGGTCGTCTACCGCTGCGATGCCGAACTCAACGACGTCCGGCGACTCAGAGTTGCCGCTGTCCGGTGGCCGTACTCCCATCGGTGAGCACTCGGACCGCGATACCCAAAAGGCTGTGCCTGCGGTGCGGTGAGACTGGGCGGGAGAAGAGAACGAGAGCGCGTTACTCGATCAGAACGGCGTTGACCTGTCCGTCCTGCCCGGGGCGGGAGGTGACGCGGGCCTGCCCCTCGCTGGTATCGATGACGGCGCCTTTCGTGATGATGTTCCGGCGGACGTAGTTCGGGTTGGCACCGTTCTCGGCGACGCCCTCGATGTCCGCGGTGGCGACCTCCTCGCCGTCGGCGACGCTGGCGACGTTCGTCGAGATGGCGCGGACCTTGGTCGTCCCGCCGCGGCTCTCGACGGTCTTCAGTTTCGGCTCGTCGACCTCCGTCTCGGTGGGCTGGTCGCCGAGTTCGAACTTACGCTTGTTTCGGGACCGGCGACGGCGGCCACCGGTTCGCTTCTTCGTGGAGCGGCCCTGGAATTGCATACGAATCCGTTGGCCAAGGGCATACTTCAACCTCTCGAAGTACACACCGGCAGCTTTTCCACCGCCGAGGACGGCCACTACGACGATGAGTCTCCGGCGGGCCGTCGCCGCGCCGTTCGTCCGGTCGGGCAGCGACAGCATCGGCCGCAGCGACTTCGTCGTCGCCCTCTCGCTCGACCGGGACTGGTTCTCCCCGGATCAGGCGAAGCGCCTCGTCGACGTGGCCGCGAGCGAAGGGCTGCTGGAACAGGACGGCGACCAACTCCACGCGACGTTCGACGCCACGGACGTCAGCGTCCCCGAGGACTTCGCGCCCGACGAGTCCATCCTTCGCCAGCGCTCGACGTTCGAGCGCGTCCTCGACGCCGTCGTCGAGGCCGGCACCGAGAAACAGGAGGCCGTCGCGGCGATAAACCGGCTCCAGAGCGACCTCGGCCTCACCATCGAGGCCGCGGCCGTCGTCTACGCTCGCCGGAAGGGTATCGACGTGACCGACTTCGCCGAGCGCGCACGGGGTGAACTCTGATGGTCGAGGACCGACTGACCGACGCCACCCGCATCGGACAGCTCCTCGCCTCGGAACTCACTGGCCGCGAGAGCGCTCCCTTCGACGTGATTTCGGTGGTCGACGCCGACCGGAGCGCCGAACCCTCCCCCGACGGTACCAAGGCCTACGGCATCGCCATCGACGGTGACCGCGTCGGGACCGTCCGGTTGTACCCCGGGCGCGTCACGGTCCGTTTCACCGTCGGTGTCGACCGCGCGGCCTCGGCAGCGGACGGGCCGGGACTGTCGGCCCGTCAGGACGGCGACGCCGTCGTCCTCAGCGTCGAGAGCGGGGCGGCCGTCAAGCGGGCCACCGACGCCGTCGGCGCGGCCGTCGCCCCGGAGTGACCACACCGGGAGTCGGCACCGTTTTGCCCGCGCCCGACCGACACCCGCCAATGACGTTTTTCGACCGACTGGCCGACCGCATCGAGGCGACCGACAGCGTCGTCTCGGTCGGTCTCGACCCCGACAGGGACCGCCTCCCCGACCACGTCGCCGACGCCAACCTCCCGCGGTGGGCGTTCAACCGCCGGGTCATCGACGCGACCCACGAGTTCGCCGCCTGTTACAAGCCAAACGCCGCCTTTTACGAGGACCCCGACGGCTGGCGCGCCCTGAAAGAGACCATCGCGTACGCACACGGGAAGGACGTGCCTGTTCTACTGGACGCAAAGCGCGCGGACATCGGGAACACCGCCCGCCAGTACGCCGGGTCCGTCGAAGAGTTAGACGCCGACGCCGTCACCGTCAACCCGTATATGGGCCGGGACTCGCTGGAGCCGTTTCTCTCCGAGGCGGAAACGGGCGTGTTCGTCCTCTGTCGGACCTCCAATCAGGGCGGCGCGGACCTCCAGAGTCTCGAACTGTCCTCGGGCGAACCGCTGTACGAACGCGTCGCCGCGCTGGCGGACCGCTGGAACGGCAACGGCAACGTCGGCCTCGTCGTGGGCGCAACGGCGCCCGAGGAACTGGCCGAGATACGCGAACTCGTCCCGGACATCCCCTTCCTCGTCCCGGGCGTTGGCGCCCAAGGCGGGGACGCCGAGGCGGCCGTCGAACACGGACTGGCCGACGGCGTCGGAGTCGTCAACTCCTCGCGGGGCGTCATCTTCGCCGGCGAGTCGGCCCGCGACCCCGACGCCTACTTCGACGCCGCAGGCGCGGCCGCCCGTGACCTCCGCGACCGGTTGAACCAGTTCCGGTAGGCCGAGCCACGCAGTCGGTCCGATAGCGTCCCGGGGATACCGTTAACATCCGTCCACGAGACGGTTCGTGTGTATGCCAGACGATACCATATACGAGGACAAAGAGACACGAAGCAGGAGAGGCATCGCGACGTACCTCCGGCGGTTGGCCGGCGCGTTCAGGCGCGGCGAACCGGGACCGGTCGACGAGGAACAGACCGTGACCGTCGACCCGCCCGCCGAGGCCGACTTCGAGGTGGAGATAGAGCGGGAGGGCGACACCGTCGCTCTCGAACTGGAGATGGAGTGGGACGAGTCCGAGGGCGAGGTGGACGTCGAGGCCCACGCCAGCAAGGCCACCTTCGAGTTGTACGAGGACAACGCCGAGGAGTACCGCTGGCGACTCGTTCACGACAACGGTAACATCATCGCCGACGGCGGCGAGG
>NZ_WPCA01000039.1 GCF_009741825.1 Halapricum sp. CBA1109 | reverse complement strand
CGAGGGCGTCGCGGACCTCCGGGCGGAACTGGACGCCGCGCTGGTTGCGGACCCGCCGGGCACGACCACGCAGGGCGGTCTGTTCAGGCGCGGCTACGACGACGAACTCGACGAGTTGATCGACCGCCACGAGGACCTCCGGACGTGGCTCGAGGACCTCCCGGAGCGGGAGAAACGCGAGCACGGCCTCACCCACCTCAGCGTCGACCGGAACAAGACCGACGGCTACTACATACAGGTCGGCAAGAGCGAGGCCGATCAGGTGCCCGACCACTACGAGAACATCAAGACGCTGAAAAACTCCGAACGGTACACCGTCCCCGAGCTAGACGAGAAAGAGCGGGCGATTCTCCGTATCGAGGAACAGCGACACGACCTCGAAGCGCGCCTGTTCGCGGACTTGCGCGAGCGCGTCGCCGGTCACGCACAACTGCTGCAGGACGCCGGGCGGGCGCTGGCGACCGTCGACTGTCTGTGCAGTCTGGCGGCCCACGCCGTCCGGTCGGACTGGACCCGCCCCGAGGTGACCGCCGACGGCGGTCTCTCCGTCGCGGCCGGCCGCCACCCCGTCGTCGAGCAGTCGACGGAGTTCGTCCCCAACGACCTCTCGATGGACGACGACCGCCGCTTTTTGATCGTCACGGGGCCGAACATGAGCGGCAAGTCCACCTATATGCGACAGGCCGCGCTGATCACCCTGCTCGCACAGGTCGGGAGCTTCGTCCCGGCGCGGTCGGCCCGCGTTGGCGTCGTCGACGGCATCTACACCCGCGTCGGTGCGCTCGACGAACTCGCACAGGGCCGCTCGACGTTTATGGTCGAGATGCAGGAGCTATCGAACATCCTCCACTCCGCGAGTGAGGACTCGCTGGTCATCCTCGACGAGGTGGGCCGCGGCACCGCCACCTACGACGGCATCTCCATCGCGTGGGCCGCCACGGAGTACCTCGTCAACGAGGTCGGTGCGAAGACGCTGTTCGCCACCCACTACCACGAACTGACGGGACTGGGCGAGCGGTTGGCCCCCGTCGAGAACGTCCACGTCGCGGTCGACGACGAGCCACGCTCGTCGTCTGCCAGCGGGACGGAGTCCCGCCCTGTGGACGGCGACCCCGACGCCGCCGACGGGCGCGACGTGGCGTTCCTCCGGACGGTTCGGGAGGGGCCGGCGGACCGCTCGTACGGCGTCCACGTCGCCGACCTCGCGGGCGTCCCGGACCCCGTCGTCGACCGCTCGCGGGACGTGTTGGACCGCCTTCGCAACGACGAGGCAATCGACGTGCGCGGCAGCGACAGCGGAACGACACAGGCCGTCTTCGACCTCTCCTCGGGCCAGTTCACCGACGACGGAAACGCGACCAACGGTACCGGGCCGGCGAGCGGCGACGGCGCCCGCGCGCTCGAACAGGCCGAGCAGCGACTCACCGACCGATACGGCGAGGGTGCCGAGGACGTACTGGCGGCGCTGGCCGACACCGACGTGGCGGAGCTATCGCCGGTCGAACTGATGGCGAAAGTCGACGAGTGGCAGGACAGTCTGGAGTAGCGACTCGCCGGTCTGCTCCCCCGAGAAGGCTCACTATCAGCCTTTGCGACCAGAACCACTTAAAGAAACGACGCACGGTCCCCGATGGACCACTGCCGACGACGCTGACGCTACCCGGGAAGTGTCTCCGTAAGAAGGCTCACTATCAGCCTTTGCGACCAGAACTACTTAAAGAAACGAGGAGCGGCCCACTCGCGGGCCACCGACGACGCCGACGCTGGGCGGTTCGGGATGCTGTAGGAAAGCTCACTATCGGCCATTGCGACCAGAATCACTTAAAGAAATCAGTTCTTCCGGAGGGAGTCACCGGGCGGTTCCGGGTCGGGGGCGTCGGTCCAGTTGTCCTCGTCGAGGACGAGGCGGCCGACGACGACGGCCACGTCCCGCGCCGAGCGCTCGCGGTCGAACACGCCGATGCTGCCCAGCGAGGCGCTGATCGACTGGCTTATCTCCGCGGTCGCCCGGCTGTCGTCGCCGACGATCTCCTCGACGGCGTGGGTCACTCGCTCTCCCAACTCCGAGTGGGCCGGCGGGGCCAGTTCGACGCCGGCCGGCAGGAGGTCGTAGGTTATGGTGTAGCCGTCCTCGTAGCGCTCGATGGCCAGATACGGCTGTCCCTCGCTCTCCGCGGCGCGGTACTGGTCGTCCCGGACCGACCGTTGTTCGTACAGGGGGATATCCTCGCGCGTGTACTCGTCTGACACACCATACTGTAACGCTCTCGGACTCAAATAGGTGTCCCAGCGAGCGCTCACTCCTCGCCGAACAGCTCCGGGTGTTCGGCCGCGAACTCGATACCCTCACGGAAGCCCGCCCGGAACCACGCCCGCCGCTCCGCGTCGACGCCCGCGTCCGCGGCCGCGTCGAGGGCGTCCGCGTCGATGGCGTCCGGGTCGACGTCGACGCTCTCGCTCTCACTCGCTCCGTCGGTGTCGTCGCCCGCTCCGGGTTCGATGTCCTCGACATCCGGAACGTCCACGTCCGCCTCGTCGCCGCTGTCACCGTTTCCATCGTCGTCGGCCCACTGCTCGACACTACCGTGTTCGCTCTCTATCTCGCTGAAGGTCATCTCTACCGCCGCGGGGCCGAGGAACTGGTCGAGCACCTGCCGGTAGAACATCTCGACGTGTTGGCCCTCTTCGGCGATGGTCTCGACGTCTTCGGGCCACGCGTCGGCGATGGTCTCGGCGGCGTCCTCCTGCTGGTCGGTCTTGAAGTTCGTCTTCTTTATCTCGATGTCCTCGGGGTAGGCCTCCAGCGTCATCGTCTCGCCTATCGTCACCGACCACTATGAATATCCCGACCGGTCATACTGTCTCCTGTCGGTCATTTCGGTATCGACCGTCCGCCGGGAGGCACACGCTGTTTGCCTCCCGAGTCCTGCGTCGTGTCACTCCGCAGGACGACTTCGGGCGTTCGAACCGGGACACAGCGACACGAAACAGTATCAAGCGTAGGCCGCGAACTCCTCGCCGAACAGCAGGAAGTAGGCCGTCCCGACGATACCGACGGCCGACGCGACGCCGAACGACAGCGCCGGGCTCCCAGCGTAGAGACCACTGCCCGGGAGCCACGACGGGATGCCGGCCCACAGCACGCCGCCGAGAAGCGCCGAGGGGATGACGATAGTGTTCCGCAGCAGGTAGTAGGTGCCCGTGACGCGCCCGCCCGCGTCCCGTTCGGCGGGGCCGACGATCAGCGCCTTGTGGGAGGGCAGGCCGGCGAAGCGAAGCCCCGAGAACGCGAAGAGAACGACCATCGCAAGCGGTGTCTCGGGCGCGCTGATCAACAGCACGGGGAAGACGGCGTACACCGCGAAGCCAAGCGCCACCACGGGTTTGAGACCGACCCGCTCGGCCACCTTCGCGGCGGGGATCATCAACAGCAGCGCGACGGCCATCTCGACGCCCAGCAGGTAGCCGAAGAAGGCCTGCGGCGAGAGGTCGACGGCTATCGTCCCTACTGCCGGCAGCGCGACGGCCGTGTCCAGTCCCACCGCGAACAACCGTGTCACGACGATGACGAAGTAGACGTACACCATCCCGTTGGCGAACCGGACGAGGGTATCGCCGACAAGCAACGGCTTCAGCGCCTCCGGCATCTCCCGGAGGTCCCGCCGTATCTGTTCGACACCTTCGAAGGAATCGCCGATGCTGTCATCGCTGGCGTCGTAGAGGATGTGCTGGACGACGGTACCGAGGAGACCGGCGGCGACGCCGACGGCGAGGACGTACTGGAAGCCGACGGTGAAATCGGGATGGAGGCTGATCAGGGCACCCGCGAGGACGGGACCGATCAGGAACGCCGTCCGGCGGAACGTCTCGGTGGCGGCGAACCCCGCGGCGAGTTGCGACGGGTCGGTCGCCTGTTTGACGACGGCGAACGTCGCTCCGAGGCCGAAGGATTTCCAGGCCTGTGCGAGCAGGAGGCCGACGAATATCCACGTCCACGGCGGAATCGCCACTCCGGCGACGCCTATCGTCCCGAGGTTCGGGGCGAGCAGCCACACGAGGAAGCCGGCCGTCGAGAGCGCGCCGAACAGCGTCAGCGAGTACCGCGAACCGATGCGGTCCGAGAGCGCGCCCCCGGGATAGGGATAGAAGGCAGAGATGACGTTCCCGACGGTGCCGAAGACACCGACGAGGAAGGCCGACCCGCCGAGGGCGACGACGTAGTCCGGGAGGAACCGGCTGGTCATCTGGAAGGCGAGGCTGAACGCGAACATCGACAGCGACAGCACCAACACGTCGCGTTCGAGCGCGAAGAACTGCCGGAACGTGGCAAGCGGCGACGGCTCCTCCGTCTCGGTCATGTACGCGAGGCTGGTACCCCCTCGGGCTTTGGTCTTGCCCTCGGCGTCGCCGTTCGGTCGGCGGGACGGGCGGACACCCCAGACTCAAGGTCACACCGCTCCAACCGCGAGTAACTGATGGGCCAAGAGATACAGCAACTCGACCCGACGACCGTCGAGCGCATCGCGGCCGGCGAGGTCGTCGAACGGCCCGCGTCGGTCGTCAAGGAACTCGTAGAGAACAGCTTGGACGCCGACGCGAGCCGCGTCCGTGTCGCCGTCGAGGCCGGCGGGAAAGATGGTATCACCGTCAGCGACGACGGTATCGGGATGTCCGAGTCGGCCCTCCAGCGTGCCGTCGAGCAACACACCACCAGCAAGATACGCGACATCGACGACTTGGAGGGAGGAGTCGGCACCCTCGGCTTCCGCGGGGAGGCCCTCCACGCTATCGGGGCCGTCTCGCGGTTGACCATCACCTCGCGTCCCCGCGGGGGCGATCAGGGGACCGAACTCACCGTCGAGGGCGGCGACGTCGAGTCGCTCCGACCGGCGGGGTGCCCGGAGGGGACGACCATCGAGGTGGCTGACCTCTTCTACAACGTCCCCGCGCGCCGGAAGTACCTCAAACAGGTCGGGACGGAGTTCGCCCACGTCAACACCGTCGTCACGGCCTACGCGCTGGCGAACCCCGACGTGGCGGTCGAACTGGAACACGACGGCCGCGAGACGTTCGCCACGCCGGGTCGGGGGGACCTCCGGGAGACGGTGATGGCCGTCTACGGCCGTGAGGTCGCCGAGTCGATGATCCAGATTCGAGAGTCGGACCTCCCCGATGGCCCCCTCGACGACATCTCGGGGCTGGTCAGCCACCCCGAGACCAACCGCGCCGGCCGAGAGTACTGCTCGACGTACGTCAACGGCCGGTACGTCACCGCCAACGCCGTCCGGGACGCTGTCGAGGAGGCCTACGGCGGGCAACTCGCCGCCGACCGCCACCCCTTCGCGGTACTGTTCGTCTCCCTCCCGGCCGGCGAGGTAGACGTCAACGTCCACCCCCGAAAGCTCGAAGTCCGGTTCGCTGACGAGGCCGGCGTCGCCCGGCAGGTCACCGCGGCCGTCGAGTCGGCGCTGCTCCGGGAGGGACTGCTCCGGTCGTCGGCCCCCCGCGGCCGGTCGGCCGTCGACCAGACAGAGATATCGCCACAGCGCTCGGCGGACACCGGAGACGAGCGCGACGACTCGACAGCTGAACCCTCGAAATCAGATAATTCTCACGAAGGTATCGAAAGAAGAGGCGCGGACAGGACGGCCGAGTCCGACACGACGACAACGACATCGACCGGCCACTCGACGACCGGCGGTCGGTCGCGGCCCGCGGCGGGGACGCGCCGGACAGATCGCGACGGCGACACCGAACAGAACGATACCGCCTCGGACGACTCCGAAATCGAGTCGACCGGCCCGGGTCCGACGACTCCCGGAACTCCGTCGGTCGACGGGACGGTAGAATCAGATTCCCACGAGAGAAACAATTCTGATAGCACCTCGATCACGGCGACCGACCAGCGGCGGTTCGGCGACGATGACCCGACCGAGCGGTCCTTCGAGACGCTGCCGTCGATGCGGGTGCTGGGGCAACTCGCGGAGACGTACGTCGTCGCGGAGGGACCCGACGGCCTGTTGTTGATCGACCAGCACGCCGCCGACGAGCGGATCAACTACGAACGCCTCAGAGAGCGCTTCGCCGGCGACACCCAGACACAGGCGCTCGCACAGCCAGTCTCCGTCGAGGTCACTGCGCGGGAGGCCGAACTGTTCGAGACGGTGACGGCGGCGCTGTCCCGCATCGGATTCCGGGCAGAACGAGTCGACGACCGGACGATAGCGGTCCGGACTGTGCCGGCGCTTTTGGCCGAGGCGGGCGGCCCGGAGTTGATCCGGGACGTGCTGTCGTCGTTCACGGCGGGCGCGGACGCGGCCGCTGGGACGGTCGAGGCGGCGGTCGAGGAGTTGCTCGCGGACCTGGCCTGTTACCCGTCGGTGACGGCGAACACCGACCTGACCGACGGGTCGATACTCTCGCTTCTGTCGGCGCTCGACGACTGTGACAACCCCTACGCTTGCCCGCACGGGCGGCCGGTCGTCGTCGAGATAGACGGCGACGAGATAGCCGACCGGTTCGAGCGGGACTATCCCGGTCACGGATAGGGCTCTTTCTCGCGGCGTAACTCTGCCGTACAACTAAGCCCCCCGCTACCGATGGGGCGGATATGAGTGATCTGGTCACGGTCGGGGACGCGTCGTTGCGGCTCTCGCCCGTTGGGAGCGAGCGACTGGAGACAGCGACGGACGTGCGGATGCGGACGGCGGGGACCGAGTGCGCCGTCGCGGTGGCCGCGAGCCGTCTGGGAGCCGACAGCGTCTGGATGTCACAGCTTCCCGATACGGCGCTGGGCCGGCGCGTCGTCTCCGAACTCCACGAACACGGGATCACGACCGACGTGAACTGGGTCGAGTCTGGCCGGCAGGGACTGTTGTTCCACGAGTCGGCCAGCGAACCCCGCGAGTCGATGACCATCCCCGACCGAGTCGAGACGGCTGCGGCGTCGATGACGCCCGGCGACCTGACGATGGACCGCGTCCAGAACGCCCGGATGGTGTTCGTCGCCGGCTCGACGCTTGCCCTGTCGGACACCGCGATGCAGACCGCACAGGCCGTGATGCGCGCCGGCGGCGGTGGCGAGACCGGCCTCGCCGTCTTCGATCTGGACTACCAGCCGTCGATGTGGTCGCCCGAGGCGGCCAAACCCAAGGTGACGACGCTGCTTGACGCGACGGACGTGCTGTTCGCGAACGAGGACCAGTTGCGCACCGTCCTCGACCGGTCGGGCCAGCCCCGGGAGCTGGCCCACACGCTCGCGGCCGAACGCGACATCGATATGGTCGTGATCACCCGGAGCGAGCACGGTGCCATCGCCTACCACGACGGGGTGATCCACGAGCAAGACAGCATCGAGACGGACGTGGTCGACCCCGCCGGCCAGCACGAGGCCTTCATCGGGGGGTACCTCCAGCGACTGGCCGAGGGCGCGCCACCGGACGAGGCGCTGTCGTACGGCGTCGGGACGGCCGCGCTCGCCCGGACCATCCCCGGCCCGCTGACCACGGTCAACCGCGAGGAAGTCGAGGCGCTGCTGGACTAGCCGTCGGTCCGACACTCGACGTCCCAGTCGGTGTCGCCGGCCTCGACGAGGCGGTCGTAGATTCCTGCTAACCCGTCGGAGCCAGTTTCAGGGAGGACGTGCAACTCGACGGTGCCGTCCCTGACGGCGACGCGGAAGACGTCGCCGGTCCGCTCGTCGTGGACCAGATACAGCGGCATCGGGAGGTCGAACCAGTCGCCGTAGGTGTAGTCGCTGTCGGCGAGTACGCTCTCTATCAGGTTCGTCACTTCCCGGTCGGACAGCGACGCCGCGGGCGTCAGCGCGAACACCGTCTCGCCGGTGTAGGTGACGCCGCCGCTGTGGGGGTACTCTCGCTCGGGTCGGGACGGGATGTCGAAGGTCCCCATCGTTCCCGGGTAGGCCGCCATCGAAGTTAAAGACGCGCCCGCTACTCGGCCTGTTCGTCGCCGTTCCGGTCTTTGACCTTCCCGACGAACTCGTCGACGTTCACGCGCTGTTCGCCGATAGTCGCACCGATCAGAGCACCGATTGCGGCCCCGCTGCTCGCGGCGTTTCGACTGACGAGACCGCCGATCAGCGCACCGAAACTACCGCCGACTGCCGCGTACTTCGCTCGACTGACCGCACGTTTGAATCGTGACATAACTCTGTCTACTCCCGGCGGCGGTAAATACCTACGCACTCCGGGCGATCAGAACTCGTCGTCCTCGACCGGCGCGCGCATATCGTCGATGACGAGGACGAGGACGTTGCTCGTCTCGTCTTTGCCGTCGATGGTGCCGATGATCTGCAACCGCGAGGACGGCGTCGGGCCGGCCGTGATCGTATCGCCCGGTTCGAACGCCGCCATCGACCCGCGGAGGTATATCTCGGCGCGGCACTTCTCGGGGTGGTGGACGCTCGTGAGGTTGATCTCGGTGACGTTCGCGTCCTCGACGTACTCGCCGTTGTGGCGCAGGCCGACCTCGGCGGCGTGGTCGATGTCCTGAATCTGGAGGGCGTCGTAGGCCTTCGCTGTCGGCTTGTACCCGCCTTTCGGACCGGGTACGCCCTCGACTAGCTGGAGGGCCTTGAGGCTCTGCATCTGGTTTCGGATCGTCCCGGCCGAGCGGTCTATCTCCTCGGCGATGCGCTCGCCCTTGACGGCGCTGTCGCTCTCGCGGTAGCTGTTGACCAGTTCCTGCAGAATTGTCTTCTGACTCGTGGTGAGTTCGATTCCTGCCATTACGTTTACCTCCGTACCGAGTCGGAAAACTATTGCTGTCTTGACTCTCCGCGGACCACACGACACAAGCCCCTCGCCGCCGAATCGCCACTGTGGACCTCCTCGCAACGACGACCCGCGGCCTCGAATCCATCGCCGCCGCCGAGACCGACCGCCTCGTCGGAGCCTCCCCGCACGTCCACCACCCGGGATGGATTGCCTTCGAGGGTGATACCGAGGACATCGTCACGCTGAACGCTCGCGCCCGGACGCTGAACCGCGTGCTCGTGTCATTAGTCGACCAGTCGGCGACGACGCTCGACGCCATCGGCGACGCGACCGAGTCAGTCCCGGTCGCCGACTACGTCGACTCGGGGCAGTCTATCGCCGTCGAGAGCACCCGAATTGGGACCCACGAGTTCGGCAGTCCCGACGTCTCCGACGTCGTCGGGCAGGCGATTCTCGACAGCCACCGCAGGGCCACGGGCGACCGACTGCCGGTCGACCTCGACGACCCGGACGTGGTCTTCCGGGCCGTCGTCCGCCACGACCGGTTCACGCTCGCTATCGACACGACCGGTCCCGTCTCGCTCCACCGTCGGCCCTACCGCGTCCGGGACCACCCCGCCCCGGTCAAGCCGACCATCGCGGCGGCGATGCTCGATATCGCCGACGCCGACGCGACGACGACAGTCGTCGATCCGTTCTGCGGCGTCGGGACTGTCCCCATTGAGGCCGCTCTCGCCGCCAGCGGTCGGTCGCCAAACGCCGCTCGGGAAACCTTCGCCTTCCAGTCGCTGCCGTTCGTCCCTGACGGCGCGCTCGTCGAGTACCGGGCCGGTCACGAGTCGAGCGACGCCGAACCGATGGTCGTCGGGGCCGACAGCGACCGCTCGTGTGTCCGCGCTGCCCGGGAGAACGCCGCCGTCGCGGACGCGTCGGTCGAGTGGCTCACCGCCGACGCCCGTTCCCACGTCCCGGCCGCTGACGTAGTCGTCACCGACCTCCCGTTCGACATCCGGACCGACCACGGCGACCTGCGACCCCTCTACCGTGAGTTCTGTGCCGCCGTCGCCGACAGCGCCGCGGACCGACTGGTGGCGCTGACGGTCCGGCCCGACCTGTTACCCCTCGACATCGACCGCTCCTACGAGTTCCGCGACGGCCGACTGGACGTGACTATCGCCGACATCTCGCTGTAAGCTCGTGGCACTGGTGACCACACTCTTACTCCCGGCAACCGTAGAACCAGTATGCTCGATGTCAGCGGCACCATCCACGTCGACCGGCCGGTCGCGGACGTGTTCGCGTTTATGGACGAACCGGAGAACCAAGCCGTCATCACGCCGAGTCTCACCGACGTCTCGACCGTCGGCCAGTTGGACAACGGCGGCAAGCGCGCCACGTACACCTACTCGATGGTCGGTGTCTCGCTGACCGGCGAGGTGGCGGCGACGACGTACGACCCGGACGAGCGCATCGTCTTCGAGATGAGCGGTGACCTCTCTGGCACGATAGAGTGGACGTTCGAGGCCGCCGACGGCGGGACGCGGGTCGGCTATCTGGCGACCTACGAGGTTCCGGTCCCAGTCGGCAAAGCGGCGGTCGAACCGCTCGTCCGGAAGTACAACGAACGCCAGTTGCGCTCGACGCTCCAGAACCTCAAGACGACGCTCGAAGCCGAGAACTGACTGTTTCTCGACGTAGAACGATTCTCTCGGTCGGTCTGCCTATTCGTCTCGCAGCGGCCGCCACGAATTTGATATAGCATCATATAATTTATTTTGGCGGGCACGGCATCTCTCGTCTTTGTGACTCACCCAGCGAAGACGCCGAAAAAACGGCCGGAACGAACCTCAAGATAGAAATTCCCGGACGGACTCGAACGCGTCCTCGCGCATCGCTGCGCTGATGGCGTCGACGGCCGGGTCCTCGGGGAACTGCTGGGGGTACTTCCGACCGAAGTAGTTCACGATGTTTTCGACGTCGCGTTCGAGTAGTTCGGGGGCGTTCTCGTGGTCGGTGGGGACGGCTTGGGGCCAGTCGAAGACGGTGACGCCGTCGGTGTCGACGAAGACGTTGTACTCGCTGAGGTCGGCGTGGACGTACCCCTCGTGGTAGGCGTCCTGTGCCGTCCGTAGGATCAGATCCAGTACGCCGACGGCCTGTTCGGGGTCGAGTTCCGCGTGTGAGAGCTCCGCCCCCTCCATCCGCTCCATCACGATGGCGTGGCGGTTGTGGTCGACCGGCTGTGGCACCGACACGTCCGGATACAACGTTTCGAGGGCGTCGTACTCCCGCTCGGCGGCCTTCCGGGCGGTGTACTGCCACGAGACGTGGTCTCGGTCGGCGGTGTACTCCCGCTCTTTCATCACCTCGCGGAAGTTGGTGTACCCCTCGCGGTGGAACTTCAGCGCCAGCGGTCGGTACGACCGCGCCTCGTACACGTCGCTCTCCTTGCCCACGCCCAACGGCGACCCGACGCCGTCGATGGTCTCCCGTTCGGAGACGTCCGCAACGCCAGCGCGTCGTACCCCTCGAAGGTCAGCGTGTACCCCTCGTACTGGATGGTCTTGCGCTCCAGCAGGCCCCTGTCGGCACATCGGTCGATACGGTAGTCGACGTCCTCGACGGTGAGACGGGAGTACTCCGGCAGTTTCTCCCGCTGTACCCACTCCGAGAAGCGCATCCCCTGCTCGACGCCGGAGAGGAGGTGAAAGTCCCCGGCCTCGAGTTCCGCCATCACCGGCGCGACGTTTTCGACCATAGCTGTGCGTTCTCGCTTGAACAGGAAAAGCCCGACGTGTGGCGATATATACTATATTTCGATATATAGAATGTCTGCCAACAGTATCGCAACGAGGTGTGCTCTCTCGGAGAAACAGTGGCCTCAGCTCTCTTCGACGGTAAACGACCCCGTCATTCCCTGTCCTTGGTGGGGGTTGCAGTAGTAGCTGTACTCGCCCGCTGTCTCGAAGGTGTGGCTATGGGTCGCGCCTTCGTCTCAGGTTTCGCTCGGCGCGCCTCCGAACCGCTCCAGTCGCTTCCGTCGGGTATCTCGTCGGGGACGACGTTGTGGCCGCCGGCCGCCCACGACCACTCGACGGTGTCGCCGACGCTAACCGTGAACGACTCCGGCGAGAAGTTGAGGCCGCCGTCGCCGACGGCGACGGTCTGTGCGACGCCCGACCCGCCGTCCATACCGGAGTCGGTCGTCCTGTCTCCGTCCGCTCCGTCCTCTGTCCCGTCACCTTCGTCGGGCGTGCCGTCGTCGCTCCCACACCCGGCGAGGCCGACGGTGAGGCCGGCCGCGCCCGCCGCGCCGATGCGTTCGAGGGACGCTCGTCGTTACATACACCGAGCCGTCGAAGACTGGAGCGACAAATACGCCCGCCTATCGACCTTCGAAGGAATCAATCCCGTCTCGCCACTGTTCGGGTATCCCGCGGGCGGTACCGGCCTCGCGGTCGATGACGACCACCGTCGTCTCGCCGGTGGCGACCAGTCCGTGATCGTCCCGTATCTCGTACTCGAAGGGGATGGAGGAGTCACCCAGCGACGGCACTTCGACGACGACGGTCACGTCGTCGGTCGGTTCCAGCGGTCGCTCGAAGTCCAGTTCCAGATTCGCGAGGACGATGCCGACCGACGATTCCGACCCCGTGATCTGTTCGATGGCCTCGGGGATAGCCGCCTCGAGGTAGTCGATACGTGCCTCCTCGATCAGCGTCCCGTAGACGGCGTTGTTGACGTGGCCGTACGTGTCGAGGTCGGCGTACCGGATGGCGACGGTCGTCTCGAATGTCACACCCGGTGTTCGCCGCCGACCCTCATCACTGTACCCCCGCCCAAACCGATTTGGCCCGTGCTACCTATTCTCTGGTATGACGATCACCGACCGCGAGTGGCGGGTCATCGACGAGGCGGCCCGTCCCGGCCCGGTGCAGATGGCCCTCGACGAGGTGGCCGCCCTGACCGCCAGCGAGGGCGGCCCCGCGACCGCCCGCGTCTACCGCTGGGACCCCGCGACAGTCTCGCTCGGGTACAGCCAGCCGGTCGATGTACTGGACCGCTCCTACTGTGATCGTCACGGTATCGACGTGACTCGGCGGCCGACCGGCGGCGGGACAATCTACCACGACGGGGCCGGTGACATCGCCTACTCTCTCGTCCTCCCGGCGTCGGCGGTCCCCGGCGACCTCACCGAGAGCTACCGGTTGCTGTGTGAACCGCTGTTCGACGCGTTAGACCGGTTGGACATCGACGCCGGGTTCGCCGCGGAGCCGCGCCCGGCTATCTTCGACCCGGCCTGTTACCTCCGGGCGATGCACCCCGCTCACGACGTGGTCGGTCCCGACGGCCGGAAACTGGCCGGCAACGCCCAGTACCGCACCCGCGAAGCCGTCGTCCAGCACGGATCGCTCTCGTTCTCGCTGGCGACGGCGACTCACATCTCGGTGTTCGACGACGCGCCCGTCGACGCCGAGACGTTCGAAGAACGGGTCGGCGCCGTCTCCGAGTACGTCGACTGCACGCGCGAGCAGGCGGTCGCGGCGCTCGCCGACGCCCTCGCGGATTGGACCGACGGCGACGCGGGCGACTGGACGGACCCCGAGCGTGAGGCCGCCCGCGAGCGGACCGACCGGAAGTTCGCGGCCGACTCCTAGATCGAGGACCGCGAGGCGACCCTCGACGCCTAGGTTGAAACCGGCGCGACCCGAACGGCCGCGTATGGAGAAGGCACCGGGCGGGTCCTCCGTCGGCGTCGACGACCCCTACGACCACGTCCGGCGGTGTGACCACCTCACCGACGAGGGCAAGTGCCGGTGGGCGCGCGAGCAGGGCCACCACGACCCCACCTTCGCCGACGCCCGCAGCGCCGAGGAGTTCCGCTGTCCCGTGGCTGCCCCGGCCGACGGCGACGACCACGACCCAAGCGGTGTCCAGACCGACCCCGCCGGCGAGTGGGAGTGGGCCGACTGTCCGCACTTCCGGGCGACGACCGACGGCACCGAGTGTCGTCGCTGTGGCCTCGCCGAACGCCGGACCGCCCACGACGACCGCCGTCCCCTCTTGGAGGAACACCACCTCTCGTACGCCGAGGACTCGGCCGCGGGCGAGGGCGACCCCGCCCACGAGATAACGGTCTCGCTCTGTCGGTGGTGTCACGCCAAGGTCCACAACTCCTGGGCGAGAGTCGACGACGACGCCAGTCCCGACGCCGAGGCCATCGCCGAGGCCGAATCACGGAAGGGCGAGGAACTGGCGGAGTTGTCCTTCGAGTCGGCGGCCGAGCGCTTCGACCGGGAGTGATACCGTCGCCGTTTTGCCGTCCGCCCCGCTACGGAGCGGTATGTCGGTCCCGAACAACTCCCGTTTCCGCCGCGCCCTCCCGGTGGTGGGGACGCTCTACCTGCTCTTTCTGGTGAGCCAACCGCCGCCGCTGCGCTGGGTCGGGCTGATCTGTCTGGCCATCCTCACGCCGTTCCTGCTCGGGTGGGTCGCGGGGAAGGCGTTCGGCGTCGGGCCGTGGGGCGACCGATAGCGTTTCCACGGGTATTTGTACGCCTGTGGTGTACACTCCGGCAATGACTCGGATCGACGTCGTCGACAACCACGGCCAGTTCACGCACCTCGAACAGCGTGCGCTGCGGGATATGGGCGTGGACGTGGAACTGATCGACAACGACACCGCGCCGGCGGCCATCGACGCCGACGGCATCGTCCTCTCGGGCGGCCCCGACATCGACCGCATCGGCAACTGTCCCGACTATCTGGAGCTGGACATCCCCGTCTTCGGCATCTGTCTCGGGATGCAGATCATCGCGGACGAACTCGGCGGCCGCGTCGGCGGCGGCGAGTACGGCGGCTACGCGACGTGACCGTCCGAATCACCGAGGACGAGGATCCACTCGTCGGCTCGCTCGCCCCCGAGACGCGAGTCTGGGCCAGCCACGCCGACGAGGTCAAGGAAGTGCCGGAGGGCTTCGACCGCACAGCAACCAGCGACGTTTGCGGCGTCGAGGCGATGTCCGACACCGACCGGGACCTCTACGGCGTCCAGTGGCACCCCGAAGTCGCCCACACCGAACGCGGCGACGAGGTCTTCGAGAACTTCCTCGACATCTGTGAGTGACGGCGCTCAGACCTCGCCGAAGCCCTCGGGCGCTCTCCGGTGGCCGGTCGCCTGCTCGTAGGCGTAGGCGAGGCCGAGCAGCGTCTCCTCCTCGAACGGTCGCCCGATGAGTTCGATGCCGACCGGCAGGCCCTCGTCGGTGAAGCCGCCGGGGACCGTGACCGCGGGCAGCCCCGTCCCGGCGCTCAGCGTGCAGTTGACGCTGTCGCCCGGTTGGCTCGGATACTCGCCCTCGGCGTCGGGAATCTCGGCCGGCGGTGCCGACGCGGTCGGGTACAACAGCGCGTCGAGGTCGTTCTCGGCCATCACCGCCAGTATCTGCTGTCTGTTCCCCGGTTCGGTGTCGGTGTCGTCCATCGTCCGGTAGTAGTCCCGCGCCGCCAGCGCCTGGAGGTACTCGACGTTCTCGTCCATATCCTCGACAGCGACCTCCACTGACGTCTGGAGAATCGGCATCACGGCCGGGTGAACCTCGTCCGGTTGGTCGACGATTGCTTCGAGGTCCTCCGGGGCGTCCGGGTCGTCAAGCGTCGAGAGGTAGTCGTCTAGTTCGCGGTGGAACTCGGTGACGGTGAGCGAGTTGTCGTCGGGCGGCACCTCGACGGGGTCGACGATGCGCGCGCCCGACTCCTCCATATCGCCGATGGCCGTCTCCACGACCGTCGCCACGGACTGGCGCTCGCCCTCCGTCTGGATGTACTCCCGGATGATCCCGATACCGGCGTCTTCGAGCGCGTCCTCGTCGAGCGCGTCGGTATAACTCCCGCCGTCGCCGTCGCCGAGTGCGGTCGTGACCGGCGGGTCCTCCCCGACCGGGACGTTGCCGACGGCTCGGGCCGTCGAGGGGTCGGCAGAGTCATAGCCCACCATCACGTCAAGCATCCGCGCCGCGTCGGCCACCGTCCGGGTTATCGGTCCGCCGATGTCCTGCCGCTCGGACATCGGCATAATCCCGTCGCGGCTGATCAGCCCGAGCGTCCCCCGTACGCCGACGCTGTTGGTGAACGCCGGCGGGACCCGGACCGAGCCACAGGTGTCGGACCCGGTGCCCAACGCCGCGAGGTTCGCCGCGACGGCGGCGGCGCTTCCACCGCTTGATCCGCCGGAGACGTGCGAGAGGTCGTACGGCGTCGGGGTCTGGCCGCCCATCGAACTGTACGTCGACCAGCCGTAGGCGAACTCGTGCATATTCGCCTTCCCGAGGATTATCGCGCCGGCGTCCCGGAGTCGCTGGACGGTCGTGGCGTCGTCGGGCGGGACGACCCCTTCGAGGGTCTCGGAGCCGCCGGTCGTCGGCATGTCGCCGGTGTCGAAGTTGTCTTTCAACACCAGCGGGATACCGTGTAGCGGCCCGACTGGTCCCGACTCCTCGAGCGTCTGATCGAGTTCGCTCGCCCGGTCCAGCGCGCCCTCGTTGACGTGGAGGTAGGCGTTCAACTCCCCGTCGTAGGCGTCGATCCGGTCGAGGTAATACTGGGTGAGTTCCTCGGCGGTCAACTCGTCGTCGGCCATCGCGCTGTGCAACCCTGCGACCGTCGTCACGCCCTCCCCGAGGTTCGCGTCCGGACCGTCCCCACCGCTTCCGGTCGCGGTCGTCGTCCCGGCGTCGGTCGTCCCGCCCCCGACAGATGTCGCCCCGTCCCCGGAGCTACAACCGGCCAGCGCCCCCGCACCGCCGACGGCGCCCATCGCTTTCAGCACGGTTCGTCGCAACGTGTCGTCCTCGTCCGTGTCGTGTTCGACCACTGTGCCAACAGAGACCTGACTCTCCGATAAGTAGATTGCCCATATATTAGAAATATCCGATTACCAGTGGGCGTATAACTAGTATATCTCTATATTATTGGTCACTACACCCTATTAGTATGAATTTAGACTGTCTTTCAGCATTATCTCAGCCGGTCGCGCCAACGCCACGTCACAGCGTCACACGACGTGGTTCACTCGTGAACAGCCAACATTTATTCGCTGCGGGCGTGGTCCTCTAGCCGATGACAGCCACCCAGGGCAACCTCGCGTCGCTGTCGCGGTACATCTTCACGGCCCCGCGGTGGTACGCGACGCTGACGTTCGCGCTCGTCGTCGCCGCCCTCAGCGGGGTCGCCGCCTTCGACTCGGCGTTCGTCCTCGACGACGCGTGGCAGGGCGTGTTCTTCGTCGGCCTCCCGACCGTCGCCGCCAGCCTCCTGACCGCTTCCTTCGACCGGGCGCTGGGCGGGCAACTCACCCACAACCGCGCGTCGCTGTTGGCGCTCGCCTGTGAGTTGCTGGTCATCGCGATGCTCACCGGCGCGGCCGTCATCGCGGTCCTCACGCCGCTGGGACAGCCGTTCGTCTTCAACACGCTGTTGGTCGCGCTGGCCGCCATCTTCGCCTTCCGCCTACTTATCGTGATGGCCATCTCCCGGCACCGCTTGCTGGTCGCGGCCGTCCCCGCGTCGGTCCAGACGGTCGCCGCCGCGCTGTTGCTGTTTGTCTACTCCGGGACGCTGCGGTACGTCCAGGTCGGCGGGCCGTTGTTCGAGCGCCTCTTCTCCCGGCCCAACGAGGCGGCGCTCTCGGTCACGCTCCCGCCCGTCGACTTCCTGTTGCTCACCATCCTCTGTCTGCTGTACGCCGGCGCGGTGTGGCTGTTCCTGTTCGTCATCGACCAGCCGTGGCAGCGGAGCCTCGGCGTCTCGGTGCTTGACTTCCTCCAAGGGTTCATCAGCCACATCGCCGAGGGCGGCCGCGAACTGGAGGACTTCTTCGAAGGCATCGGCGAGGACGCCGTCGTCCCCGTGACGGTGTTCTCGGCCCGCCGGTCGGACGGAACCGAGAAGGCGCGGTTCGTCCTCCCGATGATCCACCCCGGTCCGATGGGCGAGATCGGCGGCGGGAACCTCCCGCAGCGAGTGGCCGATTCCGCCGAGGGCCTCGCGTTCGCCCCCCACGCCACCGCCGGCCACGACTTCAACCTCGTCACCGAGCGGGAGGTCGAGACGATCATCGACGCCGCCGACCGCGCTCACGGGACCATCGACTACGACGAGACGGCCACGCCCGGCCGCCGCGTCTCTGTCGGCGAGGCGACGCTCACCGGCCACCTCGCCGGCGAGGGGCTGCTCTCGACGCTGACGTTCTCGCCCGGGTGCGCCGACGACGTGGCCTACGCCGTCGGCCTCTCGGCCCGCGCCCACGCCCGCTGTGAAGATGTCGAGGAGGTCCTGCTCGCGGACGCCCACAACTGCAACGACGGCCTCTCCGGCCCGGATCTGGGCCACGTCGTCCCCGGCGACAGGCGCTCGTTCGACGTCCTCGACGGTACGGAGCGACTCCGCGACCGCCTCTTAGAGGTCGACCGTGGCCCCCTCTCGCTGGGCGTCGCCCACGACGAGACGCCGTGGGAGCCACGGGAGGGCATCGGTCCGCTCGGCGTCCGCGTGGCCGTCTTCGACGTCGCGGGCCACACGACGGCCTACGTCCTCGTCGACGGCAACAATATGGAACCGGGCCTGCGCGACCGTATCGTCGCGACGCTTGAGGACGGGGTCGTCGACCTCGCGGAGGTGTTGACCTCCGATACCCACATCGTCAACACCGTCGAGGCCGAGAATCAGGTCGGCCAGGCCGTCCCCGCCGAGGACCTGCTGGCGCTGATCGAGGACTGCACCGACCGGGCGCTGGCCGACCGCGAACCCGTCAGCGCCGGGATGGCTACCGAACAGGCCGAGGTCACCGTCTTCGGCAACGACCGCACCGAGACGATGGCCTCGACGGCCAACGCCGTCGTCTCGCTGGGCGCGCCGCTGGCCGGCGCCTTCGTCGCCGTGATGCTCGCCGTCTCGGTGCTGCTGTTTTTCCTGACGTGAGGGCGGCGAGACCGCTTCTACCGGTCGGAATCGAGAGAAGCGCCGAGGAGGAGATTTGAACTCCTGAGTCCGTGAGGACAGTTGCTCTCGAAGCAACCGCCTTGGCCAGGCTAGGCTACCTCGGCTCACCCCTCGCTACCCCCGAGACGAATTTAGTGGTTTCGGTCCGGGCTCACCCTGCGTGGCACTCTCAGGGCAACTCGACACCCATAAGTCACCGGACTGAAAGAACCGCGTATGGACGTTTCAGAAGCGAGTGATACCTGTGAGTCCCTGCTGAGCGAACTCGAAGGTGCGATTATCACCGACCGCGAGTTCCTCGAGACGGTGCTGTTGGGTGTGGTGGGACGGGGCCACGTCCTGCTGGAGGATGTCCCCGGGACGGGCAAGACGCTGACGGCCCGGAGCTTCGCCGACGCGCTGGGTCTGTCCTTTTCGCGCATCCAGTTCACGCCCGACCTCCTGCCCTCCGACGTGACCGGCACGCACGTCTTCAACGAGAAGGACCGGACCTTCGAGTTCAGCGCGGGGCCGATATTCGCCAACGTCGTGCTGGCCGACGAGATAAACCGCGCGCCGCCGAAGACCCAGTCGGCGCTGCTGGAAGCGATGGAGGAAGAACAAGTGACTGTCGACGGCGACACCCACGAGTTGCCGACGCCCTTCTTCGTCATCGCCACGCAGAACCCCGTCGATATGGAGGGGACCTTCGAACTCCCCGAGGCCCAGGTCGACCGCTTCGCCGTCAAGACGGCGATGGGCTACCCCGAGGAGGACGGGGAGTTCGAACTGCTGCGGCGGCGGGCCGCCCGGACCGACCAGAGCCCGAGCGTCGACACCATCCTCGACCCGGACTCGGTCGCCGCCCTCCGGGAGACGCCCGAGACGGTCACCGTCGAGGAGGATGTCCTCCAGTACATCGCCCGGCTCTGTCGGGCGACGCGTGACCACCGCCACGTCGAGGTGGGGGTCTCCCCGCGCGGGACCCAGCGGCTGTTCGAGATGGCCCGCGCCCGGGCGACAATCGTCGGTCGGGAGTTCGTCACGCCCGACGACGTCAAGCGGGTGGCACAGCCGGGGATGGCTCACCGCCTCGTGTTGACGCCGGACGCCCGCGTCGAGGACGTCAAGAAGTCCAGCATCGTCGCGGACGTCCTCGACAGCGTCGCCGTCCCGACGGTCTGATCACCGGAGCGCGGTGAGGGCGACGACGGCCCCGAGCAGCAACAGGCCGAGCGCTACCTCCGGTTGGCCGCCGGCCGACAGCAGGAAGACGATGTAGCCGCCGAGGCCGAAAAAGGAAGCGACGAGCCCGCTGGCGGCGGCGTGGATCACTTCGACCCGCTCGCTGTCGGCCGACTCCCGGAGCTGTTCGGCGCTGCCGATGGCGTGCTCGCCGAGGTCCCACGTCAGGACGACGCCGAGCATCGCCAACACGACCGGGCCGGGCGCGAGACCGCTCACGCCCGCGAGGACGACGCCGACGAACAGCGCCGCGACGCCGACGCCGAGCAGCCGTCGGGAGAGCCGGTAGACGCCGCCGACGGCGAGGGGACGCCGACCAGCGAGAGGCCGACGCTTCCCGGGGCCGCGACGAGCGCCGCGAGCAGCGACGCGGCGGCCGTCAGCCCGAGGCCGATGCGGGAGGCCTCGCGGTCGACGTTCACCGCGACCACCGCCGAGTCGCTCGCTCGGTCGCGCGGCGAAGCGGTTCCTCGGGCTCCCAGTAGTCGATGACTCTGATGTCGGCCTCCCGGAGCCGCGAGAGGCGCAACCGCCGCTCGATGTGGGCGGCCGTCCGGCCCGGCGACTCCGTCCCCGTCGTCTCGGGGCTGACGACCGTCGTCGCGTGGCCGTAGGCGTGGAGGCGGCGGGCGATGGCGACGGCGGTGTCGTCACACAGCGGCGAGAACAGGACGAGCTGGGCGTCTCTCGGGAGCTGTTTCCGGAGGCGTCGCATCGCCAGCGCCGGGTAGAACGACGCCTCGCGGTCGGGGCGACCGAAGGCGTCCGGGTCGGTCAGCATCTCGCGGGCGAGCGCCCAGTGGCCGCCGCCGGCGCCGGGGCGGAGCCATCGGCTGGTCGGGCCGAGCGGCAGGCCAGGCCCCGCCCCGGTCCGTCGCGTGTCGAGCAGGCCGACGAACACCTCGCTTGCGGCCCCGAGGCTCCG
>NZ_WPCA01000103.1 GCF_009741825.1 Halapricum sp. CBA1109 | reverse complement strand
GGCGACGCCGACGGCCCCGCCCGACAGCACCAGCGGGAAGACCCGTCGCCAGTGCCGCCGCGCGAACGCCAGCGTGAGCAGCGCCGACACGAGCACGACGCCGCCGAGCGTCCCCAGCGGGGCGTACGTGAACGGGACGCCCAGCGCGCTCTCGACCGTCCGCTCGTCGAGCAGGATGCCGACTTTCACGAGGTCGGGGATTGCCGTCCCCGCGAGACCGAGGACGACCCACCGGTCGGTGAGCCACTCGATTCGCCACGACGCCACCGTCAGCAGGACGTACGCGACACAGATCGTACTCAGCAGGTCAGCCATCCTCACGCACCTCCAGCGCCCACGCCTCGGTGTCGAGCGTCCAGTGCCTGCCGAACAGGCCGACCACGAGGAGCGCGCCGACCGCCGAGACGGCGTACTTGTACAGCGCCGCCCCGCCGTCGCCGTTGACGACGACCGTCCGCTCGGGCCGTATCGTCCGGTCGGGCTCTAACGTCCCGTACACTTGGACGACGCCGCCGGGACGGACGTCGGCGTCCGCGTTCGGGACGGTCATCGTGAGGGTCCCGGCGTCGGAGTCGACGTCGATCACGAGCGTCCCGTCGGTGACCGACCGGACGGTGCCGAACAGCAGCGTCCGCTCGCCGACGTGGGCGTCGTAGTCCGCGACGAGGCCCTCGGTCTCGGGGTAGGGGTCGGTCCGGTCCTCGGCGATATCGTAGTGGACGAACGACCCACAGAGCAGCGCCACGAGCGCGGCGGCGAGGGCGAGACGCACCCACAGTCTCATACCCGTCCTCTCGGCGAGGCCACGCTTTTCGGTTGCGGTCGGGACCGACAGCGCCAAGCCCGCCGCGGACGCTCTCCTGCGTATGCGCCAGTTCGTCGTCGTCGCCCACGACGCGCCAGCGACGCCCGACTTTCCGCTCGACGCCCTCGCCAGCGAGGCCGGGCGGATGGACCTGCTCGCCCGCACGCTCAACGCCGGTCTGCTCGCCAGCCACGGCATCCGCGAGGACACTCACGTCCACCTCGTCCTCGGCGACGTGACCGTCAGCGTCGACGGCGCGACGGTCCGGAACCTCCATCCCGACGAGCGCGCCATCGCCGCCCTGCTCCGCTCGGCCTTGGAGGCCCGCGAGGACGCCATCGGCCACCAACCGGCTACGCCCTCGCCCGGCATCGAACTCTACCGGATGGACCTCGAGACGACGCTCGACCGTCTCGACGGGTCGCTGGTCGTCCTCCGCGAGGACGGCGACCCCGCCGCCGAGTCGCCGGTTCCCGAGGACCCGGTGTTCGTCCTCTCGGACCACCGGCCGTTCACCGAGGCGGAGGCGACGCTTCTGGACGACCGGGCCGGGAGACGGCTCTCGCTCGGGCCGGTTGCGGTCCACGCCGACCACGCCATCTCGGTCGCGCACAACTGGCTGGATACCGACGGCTACACGACGTACTGACTGTCAGTTGGCCGTGGGCGTATCGTCCTCTGGGCGTGGGACCGTCCCACGCCGTGGGGGTTTTCGCAACGGTTAAAGGGTCGAACTGTCTTGGATTAGACGCGGGCCGGTGGGGTAGCTTGGTATCCTTCGGCCTTCGGGTGGCCGTAACCGCGATTCGAATTCGCGCCGGCCCACTTCTCCCGCACTCAACGAACGCCGAGCGACAGCGAGGCGCTCCGAGTGCGGGAAGTCGTGTCGCCAAGCGAATTCGAGCACGGGAGACGAGCAAAGCGAGTCTCCCGGAGTTCGACAGTCGCGCCGGCCCACTTCTTGCATCAACCCGACGTTCAGATGTCAGTCCACTGCTCGTACATCGTCTGCGCGTAGTCCTGTGACCGGGCCTGATCGGGGACGACCTCCGATCCGGACTCGCGGGCGGCACACGCCTGCCCGACGGCGTTGGAGTGGCGAAACAGCGTGCAGGCGATCTCGTCGTTTCTGGTCGCCCAGAATGCCTCGTCACCAATGGGGTAGTCGTTGGGGTCGTTCACGCCCGCCCGTGCGGTCTCCATCCGGTCTCTGCGCCCGCGACGGTGTCGAATATCTCCGCCGTCGTCAGGACGACTATCGACCCGTCCTCGTTTCTGAACACCGCATCGAAGTTCTCGTTTAGCGAGTCGTCGCGGACCCAGCCGTCGGGGAACGCGTCGAGCGAGAGCAGCAACTCCGTGTTCGCGCCCGTGTCGTACTGTGGTTCCGTATCGGCCGCCGCCTCGGTCGTACTGTCGTCGTCCCCGGACCCCTCGTCCTCGTCGTCGTTTTCGCCGTCGTCGCCGTCGCCGCTACATCCCGCGAGCGTGAGTGCGCCGGCGGTCGCTCCGAACGTTGTGAGGTATCGTCTCCGTCTGAGATCCATCGATGTCCACTAGTAGCGACGACGTTACTTATACGTAGGGAAGCGCTGTCGCATCGTGTTCAGATACGCTGATTCTATGCCCCAATCGACACCAAATACCCCAAGAAACCAAACAACATTCGAAAGCGATACTCCGCTCAGATGTAGCTGCATACTACGCTTCATCAACAGCTTCGGTGCTGTTTCTCTTCCACAACTAATTCAATCCTGCCGGAATATCCACCGAGGCGGTCGTTTTCGGGCATAGAGCACTCAGAAAACGAACCGCCTCACTACTCATCCTTCTCTGAACACCACGCCCACGAGATGGTGTGGTTTTTACAACCGTAGTTTGTAGCGACGCGCGATATGGGTGACAGCGACGACGCCGGCTCGTTCGTCAGATACGGTATCGAGGACAGACCACCGCTGAAGAAGTCGCTCCTGTTGGGTGTCCAGCACTATCTCACGATGGTCGGGGCGAACATCGCCGTCCCCCTCATCCTCGCGGGGGCGCTGGGGATGCCCGAGGAGATCGTGCCGCGGTTCGTCGGGACCTTCTTCGTCGTCTCCGGTATCGCGACGCTGGCACAGACGACCGTGGGCAACCGGTATCCGATCGTTCAGGGGGCTCCGTTCTCGATGCTCGCACCGGCGCTTGCGATCATTGGTGTCGTGACAGTGAACCCGCCACAGGGTGTCGCCGCTTGGCGGGCCGCGCTGTTGCAGTTGCAGGGGGCCATCGTCGTGGCCGCGCTGGTCGAAGTCGCTATCGGCTATCTCGGTCTGGTCGGGAAACTACGGCAGTACCTCTCGCCGGTCGTCATCGCGCCGGTCATCGCTCTCATCGGTCTCTCGCTGTTCAACTCGCCCGACATCACTGCGGCCAATCAGAACTGGTGGCTCAGCGGGTTCACGCTGGTCGTCATCGTCGCGTTCTCACAGTATCTCGACGGTCGGTCGACGCTCTTCAAGCTCTTCCCGGTTCTGTTAGGTATCGTCATCGCGTGGGTCGTCGCCGCGGCCCTCTCGGTCGCCGGGGTCTTCTCGCCGGGCGCGCCCGGTTACGTCGACCTCGCGAGCGTCGCCGGGGCGGACCCGGTGTACCCCATCTACCCGCTCCAGTGGGGGATGCCGACCGTTACTCCGGCGTTCGTCATCGGGATGCTCGCCGGCGTCGCCGCCTCGATCATCGAGTCTATCGGCGATTACCACGCCGTCGCTCGCCTCTCGGGGATGGGCGCGCCGAGCGGCAAGCGGATGACCCACGGTATCGGGATGGAGGGGCTGATGAACGTGTTCTCCGGGCTGATGGGCACGAACGGGTCGACCTCCTACTCCGAGAACGTCGGCGCTATCGGTCTCACCGGTGTCGCCTCGCGGTACGTCGTCCAGGTCGGTGCCGCGCTTATGCTGGTCGTCGGGTTCGTCGGCTACTTCGGGCAACTCGTCGCCACCATCCCGAGTCCTATCGTCGGCGGCCTCTACATCGCTATGTTCGGCCAGATAGTCGCCGTCGGGCTCTCGAATCTCAAGTACGTCGATCTGGACTCCTCGCGGAACATCTTCATCCTCGGTATCGCCCTCTTCTCGGGGATGGCTATCCCGGAGTATATGAGCAACGTCGGGAGCGCGAGCGCCTTCCAGGAGGGGCTTGCGAACACCGCCTTCCTCGGCCCGGTTCTGGGCACCGACGTGGTCGCCAACACGGTCTTTGTCATCGGGTCGACGGGGATGGCCGTCGGCGGTCTCGTCGCCATCTTCTTAGACAACACCGTCGCCGGCACGGACGAGGAACGCGGCCTCACCGCGTGGGCGGAGTCTGCGGAAGCAGACACTGACTTCGCCTCCGCGTACGACCGACTCGTCGCGGACGACGAACCCGCCCGGGCCGACTGACCCCGCGTCCCTGACCGAGTTCGACCGGGTTACCGCGTCGGCAGGGCTATCTCGTCGCCGTCGGCGTACACCGTCGGGTCGCGGATGATGCCGTCGAGGTGGAGGGGCGCTTCGGTGTCACCGCCGATGGAGGCGTCGTCGCCGATAGCGAGGTGGACTGTCCCGGCGGCCTTCTCGTCCAGCAGGACGGATCCGACCAGTCGTTCGACGGCGACGTTGGTTCCGATACCGAGTTCGGCGAGGTTGTACGCGGCGTCGCCGTAGGCCTCGCCGTCGTCGTCTACCTTCTCGGCGGCCTCGGCGACTTGCGTGGCGATAGCGTCGTCCTCGATGTGCGTTACCTGCCCGTCCGCGACGTCGAAGGCGACCTGTTGGCCCTTATCGAGGAGGCCGTGGGGTCGCATCGTCCCGTTGATGACGACGCGGCCGTCGGCGCTCTCGGGGCTGACGAACACCTCGCCGGCCGGGAGGTTCGAGAACGCGCCCGGCTCGTGGACGATGCCGGTGTCCTCGTTCCACTCGCGGTCGCCGGGCCGGACGGTCACGTCCGTCCCGCCCGGTGAGGTGACGCGTATCTCCTCGGCGTCGCCGACGGCGTCGAGGACGGCCCCGCAGTGCTCGCGGATGGACTCGTAGTCGGCGTCCAGTCCGGTGCGGAACACCTCCGGCGTGATGCCGGGCAGGGTCGCCGCGCGCGCGCCGCTCTCGGTCGCTGCCGACCGCGCGCGGGTGTGGCTGAGGCTCTTGGTCGTCGGCGCGAGCAACACGTCCGTCTCACCCATCGCGGCGGCGACCGTCGCCGGCGGTTCCTCGCCGTGTTGGTCGCCCGGCGGGTACTGGACGATGGTCACGTCCGCGGCCGTCTCGCCGGCCACCTCGTACAGCGCCTCTCCGATTGGGCGGCGTTCGTCGTCGGTCACGATACAGCAGGACTCGCCGGCCTGCAGGCCCATACACTGCTGGATGGCCGTCTCGGCCGGCGCACGGAGGTCCTCGTCCATACCTCCCGCTGGGGCCGGCAGGGGGTTAGGCGTTGTCCCCGACGCACAACGTTTATTTTCGCACCGAACAAACGCGGTTCAAATGCCGATTCCGATAGTTGCGGTCGCCATCCTCCTGTCGGCAGTCCCCCTCACGGCGGCGGTAGGCGTCGGGTACGCGACCTACGCCGACGCGCGTGAACGCGGTGTCGATCCGTGGGGGTGGACGATAGTCGCCGTCTTCCTCACGCCGGCGGCCGTCTGGTACTGGCTCCGGCGGGAGCGTTACGGGACGCGGACGACACCGCCCTCACGCGTGAGCGGTTCGCCCGCGCGCTCGGGTTGGCGACGGTCGCCAGCCTGTTCGTGTCGACGCTGGTGGTCCCGCCGGACGTCGGGACGACGGCCGTCGGCCTCGCCGTCGGGACCGTTCTCGGGGTTCCGGTCGTGTATCTGCTTCTCGGCGCCTCCACTCAGCCCAAGTCCTGAAACGTCACGTCCCCGCTGTCGGTGTCGAGGATGACGGCCGCCGGGGCCTCCGGGGCCTCGGGGATGGCGATGCCCCCGGGGTTGATGTGGACCGTCCCGTCGCGCCGTTCGTGGACGCGTTCGTGGGTGTGGCCCCGGCAGACGTAATCGTAGTGGCCACAGTCGAGTAGGGCCTCGACGATTGGTTCGCTCGTCCCGTGGTAGACGGCGAACTCGGCCCCGCCGAGCGTCAACTCGCCCATCTCCCCGAGGTAGGTGCCGAACTCGCCGACGACGTTCTGGAGGGCCCACTCGCCGTCGTTGTTGCCCCGGACGGCGTGGAACTCGAAGCCGCCGTCGAACGGCGTCGCCGAGAACGGTGCCACGAAGTCCCCGCAGTGAATCACGGCGCTGACGCCCTCTGCCTCGAAGGTTTCGACCGCCTGTTCGACGATGTCGCCGTTGTCGTGGGTGTCGGAGACGATGCCGACGTGCATACCGGCGGCTACACACAGCAGTGACAAAAAACGGTGCGACCCGGCGGACCGTGGTTAGGCGTTCGCTTTCAGCACTTCGACGGCGACCAGTTCCGCGCCCGTGAGGGCGTTGAGGTAGGCGCCGCCGGCGATGGAGACGTGGTCGAAGTCAGACTCCTCCATGTCGCCCTTCTCGATGGAGCGGGCGGTGTCGCCGCCACCGACGACCGAGAAGCAGTCGGTGTCGGCGATGGCTTCGAGCAGTTCGACGGTGCCGTCGGCGAACTCGTCCATCTCGAAGACGCCAACGGCGCCTTTCACGAAGACGGCCTCGGACGCCTCGATGACGGGCTTGTAGGCGTCGATGGTGTCGTGGCCGATGTCCATCAGTTCCATCGGCTCCTCGACGTCTTCGAGGGCGATTTCGGCGCGGTCACCGTTCTCGTCGGGGTAGGCGAAATCAATCGGGAGGTCGAACTCGTCGCCGCGGTTCTCCAGCAGGTCGTAGAGGATGTCCTTGGTCTCCTCCCACTGGTCGTCCAGCAGGTCCATGTCCTCGGTGTCGTAGCCGACGGGGTAGTCCTGCGCGCGGCGGAACAACTGGCCCGGGAGGCCGCCGATGAGGAAGGTGTCGACCTTCTCGCCGAGGTTGTTGGCGACGCCGATGACGTCTCTTGACTTGTTGCCGCCGACGAGCATCGTCACCTGCCCCTCGAACTCGCGTTCGGCGACGCTGGTGTTGTACTCGTACTCCTTGTCCATGACGAGGCCGGCGTAGGCCGGGAGGACCAGCGGGAAGCCGACCGTCGAGGCGTGGGCGCGGTGGGCCGCCGAGTAGGCGTCGTTGACGTAGGCGTCGAAGTACGGCGCCAGCGTCTGGACGAAGTCGCTCTCGGCGTGTTCCTCGGGGTCTTTCTCCGGGAGTTCGTCGTCGGTCATCCGGGTGTTCTCAAGCAGGAGGATCTCCCCGGATTCGAGGGCCTCGATTGCCTCGATGGCCGCCTCGCCGTAGGTGTCGGGGACGAATTGCACCGGGACCCCGACGTGGGCTTCGAGGATCTCGGCGTGCTGTTCCAGCGAGACGAAGTCGTCGCGGCCCGGCCGGCCCTGGTGGGCCATACAGACGACGCGGTGGTCCTCGTCGGCGAGGTGTCGCACCGTCTCGCTGTAGCGGTCGAATCGGTTGTTGTCCTGTACCTCGCCGTCCTCGACGGGGGAGTTCAGGTCCAGCCGGACGAGAACGCGTTGGTCGGGTTCGAGGTCGTCGAGCGTGTTGTATTCGGCCATATGTGTGGGTGGGTGTGGAGCGGCTAAAAAACGGTGTGGTGTGTCCGCGCGTCAGGCGATGTGCTCGGCGAGCCGCATCATCTGGCTCGTGTAGCCCATCTCGTTGTCGTACCAGGCGAAGACCTTCGCGAGGTCGCCGCCCTCGGTCGTGCTCGTCTGACCGAGGTCGACGCAGGAACCGTACTCCCAGCCGACGATGTCCCGCGAGACGATCTCGTCGTCGGTCGCGCCCATCGAGCCCTCGAGTTCGCCGTTGGCGTACTCCTCGAAGGCGGCGTTGATCTCGTCGACGCCGGGGTTACCCTGCAGGTCGACGACGACTTCGGTGATGGACCCGGTCGGGGTCGGGACGCGGACCGCCATCGCCTCGAACTTGCCGTCCAGTTCGGGCAGGATGTCCGTCGTCGCCGTCGAGGCACCGGTCGTCGTCGGGACGATGTTCTCGGCGGCCGCGCGGCCGCGGCGGGTCTTGCCCATCGGGCCGTCGACGATGGCCTGGGAACCCGTGTAGGCGTGGATGGTCGTCATCTCGGCGCTGTTGACACCGAACTCCTCCAGCAGGACGTACATCGGCAGCGAGACGCTGTTTGTCGTACAGGAGGCGCCGGAGACGATGTCCTCGCCGTCGTAGTCGTCGTGGTTGACGCCGTAGACGAACTGCGGGACCGGCTTGTCACCCTTCGGCGGGGCCGAGATGAGGGTCTTGTCCGCACCGGCCTCGAGGTGGGCCGAGGCCTTGTCCTTGGTCCGGAAGATGCCGGTCGACTCGATGGCGACGTCGACGTCGAGGTCGTCCCACGGCAGTTCCTCGGGACTCTGGATGTTGTAGACGGAGATGTCGTTGTCGCCGACCGACAGCGTGTCCCCATCGAGGGAGACCTCCTGGGGCAGGTTGCCGAGGTTGCTGTCGTACTTGGCGAGGTACTCCATCTGCTCGAAGTCCATAACGTCGTTGATGCCGACGATCTCGACGTCGTCGTTGTTCAGCGCGGATCGGAAGGCACAACGGCCGATACGGCCGAAGCCGTTGATACCGATACGGACGGTGTCGTTTGCACTCATGAGTGTTTCTCTCCGTTCGAATTTGCTACTGACGCGAGTAAATGTATTTCGGTCTTTCCCCGACAGCGGTAATTGGGACGGTCCGAAGGCTTTTGCGGGTGACGGGCCAACGGTCGCGTATGAATCGTGACGACCGCGACGACCCCTTCGACGAGTTCTTCCAGGAGTTGGAGCGGATGATGAACGAGATGATCGACGGCGACGTGACCGCCCGCGAGGCGATGGGCGACGGCGGCGGGTCGACCATCCACCTCGACGTCTACGCGGAAGACGAGACCGTCCGGGTCGTCGCGGACCTGCCCGGCGTCGACAAGGAGGCAATCGACCTCAAATGCGACGGCGAGCACCTCACGATCAACGCCCGGAGCAACCGACGCGAGTTCGACGAGCGCGTCTCCCTCCCCTCACGCGTCGACGAGCACTCCGCCAACGCCACCTACAACAACGGGGTCCTCGAGGTCACCTTCGACCGCGCCGACTCCTCGGCCGACATCGACCTCTCTTAACCGTCCGCTTGCGCGTTCTCGACCTTTTCGGCGTACTTGTCCAGTTCCGCCGCCAGCTCGCGGGCCTGACCTGCCGACAGCGTCACCCGTTCGGCGTGGGCGGGGACTTCCGAGAGCTGTGTGTTGTCCAGTTCTAGCTGTAACTCGACGTGGTCGGGCTCTTTTCGCGGCGCGGTGACGTTCAGGACCGCGAGCGCTTCCTCCTCGAAACCGTGGCCCTCGACGACCGCGTCGAGCAGATCGAATGTCGTGTAGGCGTTGACCCGCAGGATTCGGTCGACCATACCCGAACCTTCGGGCCGAGGAACTTAACGAACCACTTTTTCGCTACCGTCCCTGTGTCTCACCAGCACACCGTCCCAGTGTTTGAATAGATGGCCCGACGAATAACCGTCGATGGTCGACAAGGATGTCGTCCGGGATGGCTACGACGAACTCGCCGACGCCTACGCGGCACAGCGCGAGGCGGTGGGCGACGGTATCGACGCGCTGGCGGCGCTGCTTGCGACACTCCCGTCGGACGCTCGCGTCCTCGACGCCGGCTGTGGACAGGGCGTCCCAGTGCTGGAGCGGATCGAGTCGGCGGTCACCGGCGTCGGAGCCGACATCTCGCGGGGGCAACTGGCGTTGGCCGCCGAGAACGTCCCGGACGCGACGCTGACACAAGCGGACGTGACACGACTCCCGTTCGCTGACGACGCCTTCGACGCCGTGACCGCCTACTACTCGTTGATCCACGTCCCCGAGGGCGACCACCAACAGGTCCTCGACGAGTTCGCGAGAGTCCTCCGGCCGGGCGGTCGAGCCATTGTCATCGAGGGCACCAACGAGTGGCGCGGGAGTAATCCGGACTGGCTGGACAGCGGCACGGAGATGCAGTGGCACATCGTCGGCCCCGAGGCGACGCGCGAGCAGTTTCGGACGGCCGGCTTCGAAATACGCGAGGAGCGAGTCGTCGGGAGTTCGCTGGACGAAGAGGGCGACTGGCAGTTGTTCGTGGCCGAGCGAGAAGCGTAGCGGAGAGCGAGCGAAGGCTGAGGCGGTCGCTGTCGTGACATTCTGTCGAGTACTGCGACCGAGCGGTAGCGAGGTCGCAGGAAGTTTT
>NZ_WPCA01000120.1 GCF_009741825.1 Halapricum sp. CBA1109 | reverse complement strand
AAAAGGCTCTCCCTCGCTATCGCTCGGTCGAGTAACTCGCGCTGGTGGCTCCGTGACCGCACTGCGACCGCAGGCCTGCCCTTCCCCGGGGGTCGCCCCCGGGCGGGCGACCCCGGCCACCGCACCGCGGGCGGTCTATGAGGGTCGACTCGGGGCCATATCGGCAGTGGGTGGCCGAACGAATCGTATCGGAGACAGACCGTAGGAACGGCAGTCACGCCGAGTCGGTTTGCCAACCGAAGAAACGCTCGAATCCGTACGTGAATCCGAGAAAGAGAACGGCGAACACGACCCAACGAAAGATGTCGAACGTACCCGTGAACGCGAGGACGTTGAAGATGTACGACAACGACGCCCCGACGAAGGCGGCGACGTAGAGGTTGCGCCGATGGTGCATAGAGAATAGTCAACCGAACAAGGTATAACTCTTCTTCCGACTGGCCAGTTCGTACCGCATAAATCGAGGGAGGACGAGGACACATCGAACTGCAGACGCGCCCTGTGCTGGGCAGGCGCTTCGAATCGGTCCGCGAGAAGAGCCGTCGAGTGACACTGTCCGGGCCGCCCGTGAACTACCCCTGCCTACTCGCCGCCTTCGGCGGCTCCTTGAGGCAGGGGCTTCCTGCTTCCAAGACGCGCTTTGCAGGAACAACCGCAGTTCCCGTAGGGAACGCAGTCTCCACAGGCGTATCTTCGGAGTGACCCACTCCTAGTTCTGACAGACCGCGAAGAAGAATGTTCCACGCTGCGTTTGCGTCTCTGTCGGCCTCGAAGCCACAGGCAGGACAGGAGTGCTCACGCACCCACAGCGGTTTGTCGGTTTCGACGCCACAGTTGGCGCACTCTTTGGTGGTGCCTTCGGGCTCAACTTCCACGAAGTACGTGCCTTCCCGCTCGCACTTGTATTCGAGCATCTCGGTGAAGGTGTTCCACACCGCCGATGCCGTGTTGCGGCTGTTTCCCGGCGATTCCAGCATGTCTTTCACGTCGAGGCCTTCGACCGCGACCAGTTCGTACTCCTGAGCGTAGTAGTTCGAGAGTTTGTGCAAGAAGTCACGCCGCTTGCGCTTAATTTGCTGGTGGCACTCAGCAACTGTCTGCCGCTGTTTTTCCCAGTTGTTCGACCTATGCTCCTTGCGTGAGAGGTTGCGCTGCTCCCGTTCGAGTCTGTCGCGTTCTACCGCGAGATCAAGAGATACAACCGCCGTGCCGTCAGTGTCGTGGGCATACTTCAGAATGCCCACGTCGATCCCGACCATTTCGTCGGCGTCAATCTCCTCCAGCGACGGTTTGGGCGGTTCCTCTTTGTCGTCAACGGCGAAGGAGGCGTACCACTCCCCAGTTGGTTCTTTCTTGAGCGTGACTTCTTTGACGGTCTCCTCATCTGGGATTTGTCGGTGGCACTCAATCGGAATATCCACGAGTTTCGACAACGAGAGTACAGTCTGACCGTTCTTCTTGTCGAACTCGAAGCCAGACTGGACGTAAGTGAAACTGCGGAAGTCGCTGGGTGCTTTCCAGTTGAGACTGCCAACGTCGTACCCCCTCTCTTTCAGTTCAGAGAGTGCTTTGATACTGTCTTCAATCCGCATGACTGCGGCTTGTGCCACCGTTGAGTACAGGTCATTCAGCTCGTCCCACCAGTCTTTGAGATCGGTGAGTTGGTCGCGCACTTGTCGCACTCGTTGATTGAGTGTGCCTGCTGATTCGGGGATTTGTTCAAACTCGTTGAGTGCGTGGTTGTAGAGTTGCCTACAAGTGTCTCGGTGGTAGTCCAACAGCTCACGCTGTTTGGCGGTTGGCTTGAGCCGGAACCTGTAGGCGTAGTGCATCGGTTATGATTCACGCTGTTCGATAAGCTCATCTAGTTTCTCTTGGACGAATGAGGAGAGATTCAAGTGGTTGTCCTGAATCCACTCCTCTTGATCTTCACGGATGGTGATTGTCTTCCGTTTCATTGTCTGCATATCATATGGATTATGCATAAGATATTTTCGGTTTGCGTGGGCCTGTGGGCCAGTAACACAACAGTGTACGGAAAACGATGACGGCGCTGTATCCCCTCCCTACTGCGCTCCTTGTCCGCTGACGCGGACTGCGGTGCTCCTTGAGGGAGGGGGCTTAGCGCCTGCATTCAGCTAAACCGTCGGGAAAGCGAGCAGCGCAGTCAGTCCTGCGGGAGGGCGTCCTCTCCGGGAGTCGGCGTCGCGAGGTCGGCGGGGCTGAAGCGCTTCCAGAGGACGAGGCCGCTGGGGAGGACCAGCACGCTCACCGCGAAGGAGGCGAGCAGTGCGATCACGACCAGCGCGGCGAAGCTCTGGAGTTGGGTGCTCGGGACGAGAGCGATGGTCAGGAACGCGCCGGCGGAGGTGAGCGTGCTGCCGAGTAGCGCGCCGCCGGTCCCGGTGACGGCCGCCGACAGTGCCGCGTAGGTGTCCTTGCCTGCGTGGAGTTCGTCGGCGAAGCGGTCGCCGACGTGGATGTTGTAGTCGACACCGAGCCCGATGACGAGGCTCATCAGCAGGGCCGTCAACAGCGTCAGCGGGATGTCCAAGAGGTACATCCCGGCGATGACGAGGCCGACGACGATACCGATCGGAACCGCGACGACCGCCCCGAGCGTCGCGCTGCCGTGCATCAGTCTGAACACGGCCGACAGTGTGAGGACGATAGCGACCAACGCGACGAGCATCGTCAGGAGGATGCTGTCGGTCAGTTCGTCGAGGACGGACGCGTTGACCGCCAGCGACCCGACGACCGTCGCCGACCGCCCGTCACCGGCCATCGTCGACGACGTGTCTTCGAGCGTCGCGACCGTACTGTCGGTCTCTGCCCAGTCGGCGGTAAGCGACATCGTGACCAGCACCGATCGGTACTCGCCGTCCGTCCGTTCGATGACGGTACTGGCGTTCTCCGCGTCGGCGGCGTAGAACGCGTCGTAGACACGGTCGAGGTTCCGGTCGGGGACACCGTTGTCGTCGGTGTCCTCGGCGGCGAGAACGGCCGCGAACGTCTCGTTGCGCGCGGCGGTCCGTTGCATCACGGTCGTCGGCGACTGGACGACCTGCCCGCTGGATCGGTCCAGCAGAAGCCCTTCCTCGTCGGTCTGGTCGACGCCGGCACGGATGTCCTCTAGGGTGTCGTCCGCGGTGACGTCGTTCTCTATCAGGATCCGGGTCTGGCGCGCGTCGTCCGTGCTGGCCGGTTGGTAGGTCTCGTCGACGTGGGAAGACTGCTCGGCGTAGGGGTTGGTCTCCCACCCGAGCGGTCCTGGGAGTTCCTGTTTCCACTCCGCTATCTCCTGGTCGCCGCCTTGGAAGCTCTCCTGTTCGAGGCCGGTCCAGGCGGCCCCGCCGGCGAGACCGACCAGAAGGGCGAGGACGACGACGACCGGAGCGGCCCGGCGGGCCAGCGTGACGCTGCTTTCGAGGACCGGTTCGAGGAACCGCCCGCGACCGAGGGCCTGTTTCCGGCGGTCGAGTCCTACGCGTTCGAGCAGGCCGTCGATACTGATCTTCAGCGCCGGGACGACGGTGACGAAAAGCACCAGCGCCGAGACGACGCCGAGAGTGATGGTGATACCGAGGTCCTGGATCACGGGCAGAGGGTTAGCGAGGTTCGAGAGGAACCCGATGGCGGCCGTGACGGTCACGAGGATCAGCGCCGTCGCGACCAGACGGACGCCCCGCCCCATCGGTTCGCGAATGTCTTCTTCGGCGCCACGCTCCTCCCGATAGCGGTTGAAGACGTGGAAGCCGAAGTCGATCGACAGGCCGGTCACCAACACGACCGGGATGATGGTGATGACGCCGGCGCCGACGCCGAACCAACCGAGCAGGCCGAACATCCACAGGACCGACAGCACGACGCCAGTCATACCGACGACGATGTCGACGAGGTCACGGTAGGAGAACGCGAGGACGAACAGGATCAACGCGAGCGCTACCGGGACGACTAGCTGGACCATCTGGGTGAAGAAGTGGCTGCGATACTCGTCGGCGGCCGGGCCAGTGAGCGTGAAGACGTTCGCGCCGCCGGCATCCTGGGCCACCTCGTACAGCGCCGCTTCCGTGCGGTTGCGGTCGTCGCTGTCGGCGTCGAAAGCGATCGGAACCAGCATCCGCCGGTCGGTCGAGGTGGTGGCGTTGTGGTCGTGATCCGTCGGGAGGAACCGCTGTGCTCGTGGATCTTGCTGCACGGTCTCGGCGATAGCGCGGTCGACCTCCGCGTCGCTCGCGTTGTCGAGTGCGGCGACCTGTTCGTCGACGGTCGCGTTCGGATCACCGGCGACGCGCGTGGCGACGAGGTTCGAGAGTCCGGTGATCCCCGGATCGTGGAGGCTGGCCCGGACGGACTTGTTGTCCAGCAACGATTGCTGGTACGCAAGTCCCGCGATCAGCGAGTCCCGAGTGAGAACGTCGCCGCTCTCGTTGCGGACGTACACCTGTCTGAGCGTCCTGTTCGGACCGTCGTCCCGGTCGCCGTAGTTGTTCTGAACGTACTCGGCCTTTTGAATGCGCTCGTTGTCGAAGGCGTCGGCGTCGGCACCGGCCTGACTGGCCTGATCTACCTGTGGGATCCCGCCGCCGGCGACGACGCCCGTCAACACGAGCATCACTACCAACGTCAGGACGTTGTGGTCGGTGACGAATCCGATCGTTCGTCGGAGGGCATCTCGTAACATCGGTGACTCTACCTCGGTGTTCGACGGCGACTATCCTATAACGGGACGCGGGGTTACAGCCCCCGAACTGTGGGGCAAAGGTTTATATACGAGATAGCAAGCACCGCGGCGAAGAACGGGCGACGGGGCAGTTACTGGAAGCCGATGCGGCCGCTACCGCGTCGCTGGTCGCGGTCCGGGCCGCCGCCTTTGAACTCGTCTTCCATCTGCTCGAAGTACTCCCGGATGTCCTCGTCGATGGTCGGGCGGACGTTCTCCATCGCGGCCCGGAAGTGTTTCATCCCGACCGCGTCGGCGTCGTCGTCCTCCCGCAGGGCCTCGATAGCGGCCTCGCGGGCGATGGACTCCATATCCGACCCGACGTAGCCCTCGCTGACCTCGGCGAGTTCACGCAGGCTCACGTCCGGCGACAGCGGCGTGTCGTCGGTGTGGATCTTGAGGATCTGTTCGCGGCCCTCGGTGTCGGGTTCGCCGACGTACACCAGTCGGTCGAACCGGCCCGAGCGGATCAGCGCGGGGTCGATCATATCCGGCCGGTTGGTCGCGCCGATGACCATTACGTTCTCCATCTCCTCTAAGCCGTCCATCTCCGTCAGCAGTTGGTTGACGACCCGTTCGGAGACGTTCGACCCCGTCTCGCCGCCCCGGCCGGGCGCCAGCGAGTCGAGTTCGTCGAAGAAGATGATCGTCGGGGAGACTTGTCGGGCCTTCCGGAACGTCTCGCGGATGGCCTTCTCGGACTCGCCGACCCACTTCGACAGCAACTGCGGGCCGCGGACGCTGATGAAGTTGGCGTCGGTCTCGTTGGCGACGGCCTTTGCCATCAGCGTCTTCCCGGTCCCGGGCGGGCCGTACAGCAGGACGCCCGCCGGCGGTTCGATCCCCATCCGGGTGAACTTCTCCGGGGAGTTCATCGGCCACTCGACGGACTCTTTGACCTTGTCCTTGGCGTCGGTGAGGCCGCCGACGTCGTCCCACGATATCTTCGGCAACTCCACGAGGACTTCCCGCATCGCCGATGGACTCACCTCGTTGAGGGCGCCGCGGAAGTCCTCGCGCTTGATGATCATCCGGTCGATCAGACTGGGCGGTATGTCCTCCTCGTCCAGATCGATCTCCGGGAGGTACCGCCGCAGCGCCTTCATCGCCGCCTCCTTGGTGAGGCTCTCGATGTCCGCGCCGACGAAGCCGTGGGTCTCGGCGGCGAGTCGTGAGAGCGCCACGTCGTCGGAGAGGGGCATCCCGCGGGTGTGGATCTGGAGAATCTCCTCGCGACCAACTTCGTCGGGGACGCCGATCTCTATCTCGCGGTCGAAGCGGCCGGGCCGCCTGAGTGCGGGGTCGACCGAGTCGACGCGGTTGGTCGCCGCGATGACGATGACCTGCCCCCGGGATTCGAGGCCGTCCATCATCGTCAGCAGTTGGGCGACGACCCGGCGCTCGACCTCGCCGGTGACGTCCTCGCGCTTGGGCGCGATGGAGTCCAGTTCGTCGATGAAGATGATGGAGGGCGCCTCTTCGCTGGCGTCCTCGAATATCTCCCTGAGTTGCTGTTCGGACTCCCCGTAGTACTTCGAGATGATCTCCGGGCCGGCGATAGAGAAGAAACTGGCAGAGGTTTCGTTCGCGACAGCCTTGGCGAGCAAGGTCTTCCCGGTCCCGGGCGGGCCGTGCAGGAGTACACCTTGCGGTGGCTCTATCCCCAATTTCTTGAATATCTGAGGGTGTTTCATCGGGAGTTCGACCATCTCCCGGACCCGCTGGATCTCGTTTTGCAGGCCGCCGATGTCCTCGTAGGTGATGCCGCCGCCGGTCTTCTCGAAGCCGGAAATCGGCTCTTCCCGGAGTTCAACATCGGTGTCCTCGGTGATCAGCGCGACGCCGTCGGGTTCGGTCTCGACGGCGATCAGCGGGATGGCCTGTCCCGGCGAGCGCATGAACGGATGGTTCGTCGAGGACATCACGGGGACGATGTCGCGTTCGACGACCGGGCGCTTGAGGATCTGTCGTTTGACCATCCCGGCGGCGTCGGAGCCGAACTGGACGCTGGCCTCCTCTGGCGGGGCGAGCACCAGTTTCTCGGCCTTCTCGGCCTCGGCCTTCCGGATGGTGACGCGTTCGCCGATGCCCACATCGGCGTTCTGGCGCGTGAAGCCGTCGATGCGGACCGTGTCGGTGTTCCAGTCCTGCCGGTCGGCCCGCCAGACCTTCGCCGCAGTCGTGTCTCCGCCCTCTATCTCGATGATATCACCGGGGGAGAGCTTGAGATGCAACAGCGTGTCGGGGTCGAGGCGCGCGATACCGCGGCCCGAGTCGTTCGGGTACGCTTTCGCGACCTCTAGTTGAACTTCGTTCATAGTAGCGAGACGATGTGTGACACTGTGGTACGGCCGGAGATATGCTTTTTGCTACCGGCGGTCGGGATGCACGGACGAGGCACTTATATGGTAGGGTTTGTCACAGGGGTTGAACCGACAGACTGCGCGGCCGTCGGGGCCGAGAGCGTGCCGGCGTCGTGTCACTGGGCGTGGATTCCCGGTCGGCTCCGGTCACTCCGTGTTCGTGAGGTCGGTCGCTCGCTCGTCGACCGGCGGTATCACGGACTCGACGGGCGAGTCGATCAACACCGGCCCGACCCGGTAGGCCACCGAGGGCTGTCTGGACACGTCGGGCACCGTTCGCCAGAGTCGCGAGAGCGTCTCCGGCGACCGCGACGCCAGCGTGATCTGTGGCGCGGGGTCGTCCGCCGGTAGTCGACCACCGTCGAGGGTCCCCGCCGCGTCGAGGGCCTGTATCCCGGCCCCGAGGACGCGCTGTTGGTCCAGCGACCGCGTCGTCGGCGTGCCGCCGCCGGGGTAGGCCGTCAGGAGGTACTGCAGGGACAGCCCGACCGGTGGCTCGCGGTAGCGGGTCTCGTCGATGCGCGTCCGGTCGTCGTTCCCACGTGTGGCGTGCTCGTCGATGCCGTACAGCCAGAGCCCGAGACGGACCGGGTCGTCGGCCGCCACCGCCGCGGGCGAGACGGCCGCGACGGCCGCGTCCGTGAGCGAGTCGACGGCGTCGGTGACCCGCCGCGCCGTCGCCGCCCGCAGCGCCCGCGTCACGTCGGCGACGGCCGTGTGCGCCCCCATCAGCGTCCTCCCGGAACCAGTGTCGGCAGTCCTCGCAGCATCGTGGCCCGGAGTGTGTCGTCCCCCTACTTCAACGTCCGTCCGGAGATTCAAGTACCATCCCGGGACCACCCCGAGGCGTGAGCCAACGACGAACGCGACAGCAAGGCGGGCAGTCGGGCGGCGGCCGGACGCTCTCGGGACGGCTGCGGCGGCGAGTGAAAGCAGCGCTCGGACCGCGCGAGCGGTTCGCCGTACTGTTCTTCGTGGTAGCGCTGGTCGTCGGCGCGGTGGTGGCGTTTGCCCTCGGTTTCGTCCCCGTCAACCCCGGCGCGGTGACGGTCGGTCTGCCGGCGATACTGACGGCCGCGATTGCGCTCGGCCTCCTCGTCGTCGGCGTCGTACTGGCCGCCGAGGAGGCCTGGAAGGAGTGGTACCGGACGCTGTCGCCGGCCGTCGGCGTCGGTGTCGCGGCCGCCCTGCCCGCGCTTGCGGTCGCTGATATGCTCGTCGCAACCGCGCTGGCCAGCCCGTCGGTGGGTGTCCCAGCCGCGGTGCTGTCGGGCGTGGCCGTCCTCCCGGCGACGGCAGTCCTCGGAGGCCGGGCACGCCGCCAGCGCCGCCTCCCGGACGCGCTCGACCGGACGGCGACGGCGGGACTGATGGGCGTCGCGGCGGCCTGCGTCGTCGTCGCCGTGGACCTACTCGGCGCGGGCGTCCGAACACCGCGGCGGCCCTCGCCTGTCTCGGCGTCTGGGGCCTCGCGCTGATCGCTCGGCGGCGACCGACCCCGTGGCCGCCGGCGCTACGACAGGCGGCCCGGATAGCCCCGGTGACCGGTGGCCGTCGTCGGGACGGAT
>NZ_WPCA01000144.1 GCF_009741825.1 Halapricum sp. CBA1109 | reverse complement strand
GCGGCCGACAGCGACGGCCAAACCGGCCTCGACGCCTTCGCCGGCGACTCGGCCGAGGACGGGGCGGCGGACGGCCCGGACGGCGAGGTGGCGACGGCGGCCGGCGAGGAGGGAGCAGTGGAGATAGTCGTCGACCAGCGGGAACTGGATTCGACCATCGCGCGGGACCTCTCGACGCGGGACGGCGTCGAGACGCGGCTGGAGACGCTGGCCGTCGGTGACTACGTCTGCTCGGACCGGGTGGTCGTCGAGCGAAAGACCGTCAGCGACTTCATGGACACCCTGACCGGCGGTGACCGCTCCATCTTCGAGCAGGTCAAAGACGCGACCCGCTACTACGACCGTCCGGTCGTGATAATAGAAGGGACGGACCTCTACGGCGAGCGCAACGTCCACCCCAACGCCGTCCGCGGGGCGCTGACCTCGCTGGCGGTCGACTTCGGCGCGAGCGTCCTCCGGACGACCGACGAGGACGAGACCACCGAGATGCTGGCCGTACTGGCCGACCGCGAGCAGACCGACAACGACCGGGTCGTCAGCGCCCACGGCGAGAAATCCGCCAAGACGCTGGCAGAACAACAGGAGTACGTCGTCGCCTCCATCGCGGAGGTCGGTCCCGTCACCGCCCAGTCGCTGTTGTCGACGTTCGGCAGCGTCGAGGCCGTCGTCACCGCAGGCGAGGACGAACTGACCGAGGCCGACGGCGTCGGGTCGGTGACGGCCGAACGGATACGGGAAGTCGTCGCAGTCGGTACGAGCCGTAGCGTCGGTGTTTTCTCCGCGCGAAAGAACTCGAAATACTCTTTGGGCGGACACTGAACTATGCCGGTGGGGGATCATATGAACGACTCTGCACACGGCGTCGGACAGCGCCTCGCGTTTCGCGTGCCGACCGCGGGTGGGGACCCGGAGACGTACACCGCGGCCGACCTGTCTAGCCCGAGCGGTATCGCACTCCTGTTGTTTCTTCGACATCACCACTGCGCGCTGTCTCGCAAGCGCGCCCGGTCGCTTGCGGCGCACGCCGAGGAATTCGACGGTGTGACCGTCGCGGCCGTCCTGCCCGACACTGCCGACCGGGCGAACGTCTGGCACCGTCGGTACGACCTCTCGTTTCCGCTGTTGGCCGACCCGGAGTTCGAACAGTTCGAGGGCGTCACCGAGTGGGTGCCACAGATGCCGGCGGTCGCACGGGTCGACACCCGCGGCGAGGCGCCGACCGTCGAGCAACTGTACAGCGGCGCCCGACCGCAGGACTGCCCGACCGGGGAGGAGATGGTCGACATCGTGGCCGAGGCCCGCCGCGAGGGACCGGCGACGGGCCGTGGCTTCGCGGACTGATCGACGGCGGGCGAGCGTCCGAGAGCGCCGACGACCGCGCGCCGGAAGTCAGTCGGTGATGTGGCCTTCCTCGCGCAACTGGTCTGCGTCCTGTTTCTCGTAGCGCCAGGTGATGTCGGCCTTCTCGTCCTGCCAGTCCCACGGTTCGACGAGGACGACGTCGTCCTCGCGGATCCAGATGCGTTTCTGCATCTTGCCCGGGATGCGGGCAGTCCGTTCGACGCCGTCCATACACCGTACCTGCACGCGGTTCGCGCCGAGCATATTCGTGACAACGGCGAACACCTCGTCGTCGTCGGGCATCCGGAGGTTCTTTCGTCCCTCGTTGTCGCTCATAGTCGGCCGTTCGACCGCGCAGAGGTTTAAGGTTTGCAAATTCACGTCGGCAGCGACACAAAACACCTTAGCCGCCGGACCACACAGGGTAGGATAATGGCGATCACGCTTCCGGCGGAGGCCGGCGACTGGATCGACGAACTGGGTCGCCGACTCAACGACAGCGAGGCGTTCGCGGCGGCGGCCGAAGGGTGGGGCGTCGAGTTCGACGGCGACTTCGTCTTCGAGATCCAACCCGACGACAGCTACGACGGCGAGCCCATCACGCTGTATCTCGCCCTGCGTGACGGCGAGTGTCTCGACACCGACCGACTCGCCGACCCGACCGACGTCGCACACGGCTTCGCGCTCCGGGGCGGCTACACCGAGTGGAAGCGGCTCATCCGCGGTGAGACAGACGTCGTCGAGGCGGTCATGACCGGCACGCTCGACGTCGAGGGGTCGCGGATGCAGGCGATGCGCTATCAGGACGCGCTGCTGGAACTGGGCGCGACGGCCACCGACATCGACACCGACTTCGAACACTGATTCGGTGGGTTTAGACCGCTCGGGCGCGCCGACTCTGATATGCTCGACAAACTCGGGACGCTCGGTATCGTCGGTATCGTCGTCACCGTCGCCGGTCTCGCTATCGTCGCGTGGCAGAACCTACTGTTGGCCGCCGGACTCGCGATTATGCTCGCCGGCGTCGGCCTCGTCGCCGCCGGCCTCGTGAAGAACGTCCTCGCGTCGTTCGGCCTCGCCTAGACCGCCTCACGGCCGTCGGGTCAGACCGACTCGCCGCGGTCGGAGGCGCGGTGCTCGCTGATCACCCGGTCGACCATCTCCTTGTTGCGCTGTTCGCGTCGCTGTTCGACCCACCCTTCCCACTCCTCGATAGCGGCCGCTATCTCCTCCTCGCGGGCGACGGCCAGTTCGTCGACCTCCTGGACGGTGACCGATTCGGCGTCGGCTACCGGGACCCGAGCTCGAACAACACCTCGTCGGCGGCGTCGCTGAGGCCGCCGTTCCGCAGGACGACCCGGGGGCCGATGTCCGCCAGCAGTTCGGCGGTCGAACGGCCCGCGCCGCTTGCGTCACGGAACAGCACGATGTCGTCGGCCGCGAGGCCGAACCGCTCGTCGGCGTCCTCGATGGCCCCGGTCGTGAACTTCTCGACGACCTTCACCGGGACCAGCCCCTCCTGTTTCTCCGATACGTCGGCGAAGTTCGAGTGGTCGAGTTTCCAGAGGGCCTTGAGCCGTTCGAGCTTGCCCTCTAACTCCTCGACGCGGTCGCGTTCCTCGGACAGTTCCCGTTCGAGGCGGTCGTTCTCCCGCTCCAGTCTGGTGACCTCGCGGCGCTTGCGGGCCTCGGTCCGCTCCTCGCTGCGGGCGGCTTCGAGCTTCTCCTCGTACTCCTCGAGTTGATCGTCCTTGCGGGCGATGGTCTCTTTGAGGTCCGCCGAGTGGTCCTGCAAGCGCTCGACGCGGGCCTCCAGCCGCTTGATCTTCTGTTCCTCGGGTGTCAGCTCCCGCGGGTCGTGTTCTTCGGCATCGTCGCCCTCGTCGCCCTCGTCGTCGCTCCGGGCCGCGAGCGCGCTCTCGACGGAGTGCTCGCCGGCGATAACGTCCGCGACGACGGGACCGACCTCCTCGCGCGGCGGGACCTTCTCCGCGATGCGGTCGATCTGGTCCTCGTGGTCGTCGAAGGCGTACAGCGCGGCCGCCAGCGCGTCCCGCTGGTGGTCGTTGTCGTAGGGATGCTCGCGTGTCCGGTGTTGTTTCTCGTCGACGGGGAGATCCGACTCGGGGACCCAGCCCGCGGCGTCGAAGCTCCGGCGGAGTTTCTCGACAGTGTTCGGCATCGGTGTCACGTCGGCGGCGACGACGACCGGCCGGCCGCGCTCGACGATCCACTCGGTGACGGCGGCGGCGTCGTCGGTCCGCGTCGAGTACAGGTCGAGTACCTCGCCGTCCAGTCCGACGACGGCGACGGCGGTGGTCGTTCCGGGGTCGACGCCGACGACGACGTGGTCTAAGCGCTTGGCCAGCGGCCGGAACTCGATACCGTCCCGGCGCTGGCGTTCGATCTCGATGCGGGTGTCGCCGCTGCGGTGGGTCGAGACGGGGATGTCCTGGGGGCGGGCCTCGACCTCGAAGACGGCGTTGGCGTAGCGCCGTACTTCTCGGTGACGTCTTTCTCGTAGTCGAGGCGGCGTCGTCGAGTTCGGACTCGACCTCGCGGGCGGTGGTCTTGACCGCGCCGTGGATGCGGCGCGTGTAGCGGTCCTCGGACCAGCCACCGCCGCCGCCGGTCGAGCGGCCCCGGGCGACCTTGACCTCGGTGGTATCGGTGAAGGCCGACACCTCGAAGCCGACGTTTGCGGCCGCGAGTCGCGCGGCGGCTCGGCCTCGGCCATCGGTTGCTTCTCGTAGGGGACGCCGTGGCGTTTGGCGACCCGCGAGAGCGGTTCGGGCTGTTCGTCGCCGGTCACCTGGACGAGTTTCGTGGCGGCCGGCAGTTGCCCCAGAAAGTGGACCAGCGCGTCCTTGTCGCTGGCCAGTTCGTACATATTGTCGGTCGCCACGATTGCCGGTTCGCGGTCGTCGATCAACCGACGGAGCTTCCGGCCCGAGACCACGTCTCGCTCGACGGACTCGCCGTCGAAAATCGCCAGCGCGTAGGAGGGGGAGTCGCCACGGACGTCGCCGCTCTGGATGTCGACGCCGAACACGACGTCGTCGAGGGCACTGGTGCGGGTGCTCACGTCCCCAGTTCGGGGAGGGACGACCATAAACTTCCTGCGGCCCCTACTCCAGTTCCCGGTTACGTCGGACCTGCGGGACCGGTCGGACGAAGCCGAACAGCGCCCGATTGGCACCGAAACCGAGGCCCGCGCCGACGAGGAAAAGCGGGAGCGTCGACAACGACAACTGGCCCAGCGCCAGCAGGCCGCCGACGCCGACGACGCCGACGGCGACCACCGCGTATGTGGCTCGGGCGCCGCCCCGGCCGCGGTCGTTCGCGGCGCTGACGACGCCGACGACGGCCGCGGTGGGGACGACGAGCCACCACAACTCCGTGGCGAGGCCGACGACGACGGCCACAGGAGCCCGAAAGCGACGTTCGACGCCGCGATGGCCAGTTCCTCGCGGACGATACGGTAGTCGATAGCCTCCATCGTTCGGTACTCCCGGCGGGCGACGCCTATACTTTATTGTCCCGAACTGTGGGGGTGTCTGTGAGGGGCGCCGGGGGCAAAAAACGGGTATGCACCACGACGGCAGCGATTCGACGGACGGTGGCCACCCCGGGGGGTCGCCGGACCCGCGCTCGTTCGACCGGAGTCCGCTGGTCGTCACGTGGGAGAGCACGCAGGCCTGTGACCTGACGTGTGACCACTGCCGGGCCGAAGCACAGACCGAACGCGACCCGGGCGAGTTGTCCACGGCGGACGCGAAGGACCTCGTCGATCAGGTGGCCTCGTTCGGCCACCCACCGCCGGTGTTCGTCGTCTCGGGCGGGGACCCGCTCCAGCGCCCGGACATCTTCGAGATACTGTCCTACGCCGTCGATTCGGGGTTACCGACGGCCGTGACCCCGGCCCCGACGGAGAACCTCACGCCGGAAGTCGTCTCGCGGTTCGCCGACATCGGCGTCCACCGGATGGCGCTGTCGCTGGACGGCCCGGACCCCGAGACCCACGATGGCTTCCGGGGTGAGGCCGGGAGCTACGAGAGCGTCACGCGGGCCGCCGAGTGGGCCGAGGAGTTCGGTCTCGGTATCCAGATAAACACGACCGTCACGGCCCGGACGGCCCAGTACCTCCCGGCCATCGCCGACCGGGTCGCCGACCTCGGCGCGACGATGTGGGAGGTGTTCTTCCTCGTTCCCGTCGGCCGCGGCGAGGACCTGACGGCGCTGTCCCCGGCGGCGGCCGACGAGGCGCTGGCGTGGCTGTTCCACCGCGGACAGGAAGCCCCCTACCGGGTCATCACCGTCGAAGCGCCCCAGTACCGCCGGGTCGCCCGGCAGGAGGCCGGCAGCGACGTGACAGTCGGATCGACCCGCGCCGGGTCGGGGTTCGTCTTCGTCAGCCACCGCGGGGAGGTGTACCCCTCCGGGTTCCTGCCGCTGTCCAGCGGCCGCGTCCCCGAGCAGTCGCTGGTCGACATCTACCGGTCGGACCCGCTGTTCGAGCGGTTGCGCGACCCCGACGGGTTCGCCGACCCGTGCGGTAGCTGTCCGTATCGGGACGTCTGTGGGGGGTCGCGCTCGCGGGCGTTTGCGACGACGGGCGACCCCTTAGCGGCGGACCCGCTCTGTCCGCGGACCTAGGCCCGCCCCTCGAAAGTGGCGTCCGCGGAGGTCCGCCCGTCGTTGAACGAGTGGACGCGGGCGCGGATTACGTCGCCTTCCGAGACGGACCCGGGCACGTCCTCGGTGAAGACGACGAACCCCTGGACTTTCCCGACGCGATGCGCTCGCCGGAGTGGTGGTCGGTGAACTCGGTGACCCCGAACTCGTAGGTCTCGCCCAGTTCGACCGGCGCGCTCCGCTCCTGTGCGGCCTCGTGGGCGCGAGCGGACTGGCGGGCGTCGTCAGACCGGACCCGCGTCCACAACAGTGTCACGACGACGCCGGCGAGGAACCCGACCGCCCCGGCGCCGACCGTCACCAGTGTCGTCTCCATACCGCACGGTGTATCGCCCGCGGCCTAAAATCAGTGGTCGAGAAGCGGGTCGCCGCCGCCGCGGACGGGGCCGACTCGGCCAACCGGAGCGAGACGACGAACGCCGCGCCGCCGTCGATTCCATCCTCGACGTGGACGGACCCGTCGTAGCGCTCGACCAGCGTCGAGACGATGTAGAGCCCGATGCCGGTGCCGGAGCTTTCGGGGCCGAGTTCGCCCTGTTCGAACAGCGTCTCGGCGACTGCCTCGGGGATGCCCGGGCCGT
>NZ_WPCA01000261.1 GCF_009741825.1 Halapricum sp. CBA1109 | reverse complement strand
CCGCCGAGGCTGGCGCGTTTGTCCGTCGCCACGACGACGCCGTCCGTCGCGGCGATGCCGATGGTCGTCGTCCCCGTCTCGGCGACGGCCTCGGAGTCGTTGTCGCCGCTCGGTATCGACCCCAGTTGCGGTTCGGTCGGCGAGTCGAGGACGCGCCCGCCGTGGACGGCCAGATGGTCGGGGGCAGCGTCGGGTCTCTCGTACATACTCCTCGGCTACTGGTCGCCCTGACATAAATCCACTCGTTGGGGGCTCGTTCGCGGGAGGCGACTGGCGGTGACTACGACCGTCGCCCGTCGCAGTCGATGCATCTGCTACCGATTCACGGACGCGTAGAATACGCTTTCGGCGGGCTGTCTCTACCGTGCCCGCGAACTGAGTCCCCTCCTCACTCCTCGCTCGCGTGCTCGTAGGCCGCGTGCAGTCGGTCGATGATGCGGTGTAGCGGCAGCGGGACGCCGGCCCGACGCGCCGCGAGCGCGACGGGTAGCAGGACGATACCGAGGACGACGCTGAGCTGGTACAGTGCGAACACCGTTGCGGTGTATGGACGGGATGGCATTGGTTCGAAACGCCTCGGTGGAGAAGGTCGCCTCACCACGTATAAGTCTTGTCGCCGGCGGGAGCGTGTGTCGCATCGTTCGTGAGGGTTTGTCCGGCTGCAGTCTTGCGATTAAACTGTAGTTGTTGGCGGCCACAAATGAGGCGTCTCAGGCCGCTGTGACGGCAATCAGGTGCGTCTCCCACTGCCCGGATTCGCATAAGTTATGGCGATACTCTCGGTGTCGTGCGCAGTGTATCGGGGACGGGTGAGCGCCGGTCGGCGTCGTCGGCGATTATAAAACACCAAGAGGCTCGCCGCCGGAGTGGTGGATATGAACTATCTCGTTGCGATGGAAGCCGCGTGGTTGGTCCACGACGTCGAAGACATCGACGACGCTATCGGTGTGGCCGTCAGCGAAGCCGGGAAGCGACTGAACGATCAGGGACTGGAGTACGTCGAGGTCGAAGTGGGTGCGACCGGGTGCCCGGCCTGTGGGGAACCGTTCGACTCCGCGTTCATCGCCGCCGACACCGCTCTCGTCGGCCTCGTGTTGGAGATGGACATCTTCAACGCCGAGAACACCGAACACGCCCAGCGCATCGCCAAGTCCGAAGTCGGCGGCGCGCTCCGGGACGTCCCGCTGAAAGTCATCGAGACGTTCGAGACCGAAGCCGACGAGGACGGCGACCGCACCGACGGCCGGGGCGACGAACTGGATAAGTGTTTATTGTAGGTCATTTCGGTATCGACCGTCCCGACTGGGCGGTC
>NZ_WPCA01000093.1 GCF_009741825.1 Halapricum sp. CBA1109 | reverse complement strand
TTGCTCGACACCGGCAGCGCGAGATAGACCTGCCCGTAGTTGCGGCCGTACACGCGGCCGTCGACGAGATGTAACCCCGGCTGTGAGGAACCGAGCGTCAGGGAGTACTCGATTCGGGAGAGATAGAGGTGCCCGTCGGCGACGTTGACCAGCGTGTTCGCCACGGCGTAGCTGTCGGTGATGAAGAAGCCGACCCGCCACGTCAGTGCGACGAAACACAGCGTCCCGAGAAAGAGCCCAAAGCCCAATCGGTCACCGAAGAGAACCCGACGGACCGAGGCGAGACGGCGGCGCGCCGCGTCGCCGCCGTTCATCGCTGTTCCTCCACGGTGACGTTCCGGTCGTACACCGTCTGTTCGCCCGCGAAGCTCTGGACGGTCACGGTGACGCGCCCCTCGAAGGACTCATTGCTGGCGTCGGGCGACACCGCCACGTCACGCATCGACAGCCGGTACTGTCCGGGACTGTCTAGCGATTTCGTCACGCTCTCCTCGACGTCCAGTTCCGGGACGACGAGTCGGTAGACCAGCCGCGAGCGCCCGGTCGTCGACGCCACGTCGACGGTCGCCGCTGGCATCCTGACGTACCTGACACCGGTCCCGAACCGACCGTCCGACAGCGTCACGGACCCGGACAGCGACGCCGACTCGACGGTCGCGGTGCCGTCGCCGATGTCGGACTCCGCCGGCGGGTCGCCAAGGGGGACGACACCGAGCAGTGGCCCGGTCAGCAGTGTGCCGGTGAGAACGACCGCGACTGTCGCCGTCGCGGTCAGTTGCGCAGTCGTCGCCGGGTCAGGGAACTCCACGACTGGCCCGTCGCTCGCTCAGAACTTCAGTCCGTCGTCCTCGACGGCGTCCATCAGGTCCGCGATGGTGTCCTCGGGTCCGAGGCCGTTGTTCTGGACGGCCCGCTTGAGGCTCTCGGGCGGGTAGCGTATCGGGACGTTCGACTCCATCAGGAGGATACCGAGAATCTCCTCGACCGGCGTCTCGCGGTCGATGTTCTGTGCGCACCAGAGGATCAGGCTCTCGAAGGTCGTGACGACGTCGTTCGACATCATCTGTCGCTGCCTGACCGACCCGTCGAACTTCGCAGTGACGTCGAACCCGTACCGGGAGTTCACCCCGTCGAGTTCGGACTCGATCCAGTCGTGGACCTGCCCCTCAGTCATTTCCGGGGATTGTGTGGACTGAGACTCCGCCGGCCGGCGCTCCGCTTCGGACAGCGCCTCGGGGTCACGTGACGTTCCCTCCTCGGTCGATTGTGCGTCGGGAGCCGCGCCGGTATCGGCGCTGTCTGCGCTGTCGGACCGGGACGCGACGCCCGCCGCCGGGGACTCGTCGATAGGGTCGTTCGGGGAGACGACGTATCGGCCCTCCTCGAGTTCGGCGACGTGCTCGTCGTCCGAGAGGTCTAGCTCCTCCGGTGCGAGGACGCGGCCGTCGTCACGATCGGCGGGCTCGTCCTGCCCTCCTGCCATACTCTCACGTGCGTTACGAGCCACCATAATTCCGTCGGCGGTGTCGCCACTGGTTGGCGTCAAAAACGAAAGGAAAACTGCGGCAGTTTAGAGGTTGACCGCGGAGGTACCCGACAGCGACTGCGGGACAACCAGACGGACGTTGTTCGTCGCGCCCGACTGGGTCGTCAGCTTCAGCGTCACGACTTCACCCTCACCGAGGTGGTCGCTGAACAGGTATTCGCCGGTGTCCTGCGTCCACGCCACGTCGGTCGAGCCCGAGCCCGTGCCGTCGTCGAGGTCGAAGATCATCGTCAGTCGATCGTCCGGGTCGTTGAGCACCGGGGACGAACCGTCGGAATCTTTGAACGCCTCGATGTTGAACCGGCCGTCGGCCGAGGTCGCAGTCGTCGCGACTTCGTCGTAGACGAGGTTGAACGTCCCGCCGGACTCGACCCACGAGACGGTCACGTTCCGCAAGTCCACGTTCTCGGCACCCGGCGCCTGCTTGACCGTCAGGTCCACGTCGGTCACCTGACCGCTGCTCTGGTCGACTGCACCGGTCGCGGAGGCGACTTCTAGCCGGTTGGTCACTTGGTCGCCGGACTGCTGGCCAGCCGCTTCGGATTTCGACTGGAGGAACCCGGCCGTGTTGATCAGCACGCCCGCTGCAATCGCCGCGACGAGCACCATCGCGATGAACACGATGAGCGTCCCGATGCCGACCTGCCCGCGGTCCCATCGGCGTCGATCTGAATCTGAATTGTCAAACATTGGTTGTTCACGCCTGCTTCGCAGGCTCTACCACTCACTTTCGGAGCCTCCATATTAACCCTACCCCGCTAGTTATCACCCGTGAGAACGGCTATCCGGGCCAATAACGGGGAGTATTACTAGTGAAAACAGGGAGGGAATCCCCAGGAGGGAGAGCAGGAGCTGCCGCTATCCAACGTGGTACCCGAGAAGAAAGTGACGCGCAGTTTAGAGGTTGACCGCGGAAGTGCCCGACAGCGACTGCGGGACAACCAGACGGACGTTGTTCGTCGCGCCCGACTGGGTCGTCAGCTTCAGCGTCACGACCTGTCCCTCACCGAGGTGATCGCTGAACAGGAAGTCGTAGTTGTTCTCAAGGTTGCTCTCCTCCCAGTCGACATCGCCGCCTTGGCTGACGTCGGTGCTACTGTCGCTTAGCTGGCCAGTTCCCGGGTCAGCGTCAAGGTCGAAGACCATCGTGAAGCGGTCGTCCGGGTCGTTGAGCACCGGTGCCGAATCGTCCGCGTCCTTGAACGCCGTGACGGCGAACCGACCGTCGGCCGATGTCGCCGTGTGATCGACTACGTCCGAGACGAGTTTGTACGTCCCGCCGGATTCGACCCACGAGACGGTGACGTTCCGCAGATCCACGTTGTCAGCACCCGGCGCCTGCTTGACCGTCACGTCCACGTCCGTCACTTGGCTGGTGCCCTGATCGACCGATCCGGTCGCAGAGGCGACTTCCAGCCGGTTCGTGACCTGATCACCGGACTGTTGGCCGGCGGCCTCGGATTTCGACTGGAGGAACCCAGCCGTGTTGATCAGCACGCCCGCTGCAATCGCCGCGACGAGCACCATCGCGATGAACACGATGAGCGTCCCGATGCCGACCTGCCCGCGGTCCCATCGGCGTCGATCTGAGTCTGAATTGTCGAACATTGATGTTTCACGCCTGCTACACAGGCTCTACTACACTCTTCCGTACTATCCATATTAACATTGTCCCGTCAGTTATCACCTGTGAAAACAACTATAGCGGATCTGAGATGGAAATATTAGAGATTGAAACGTCAGAAGAGAGCGGCAGCTATCCGGTCAAGTCGACACGAAAACGAAAGGAAGACTGCAGCGATTTAGAGGTTGACCGCGGAAGTGCCCGACAGCGACTGCGGGACCACCAGACGGACGTTGTTCGTCGCGCCCGACTGGGTCGTCAGCTTCAGCGTCACGACCTGTCCCTCGCCGAGGTGGGAACTGAACAGGTAGTCGTATTGGCTGTCAAGGTTCCCGGTTTCCCAGCTTACGTCGTCTTCCGTACTGCTGGTACTAGCCGAGTCCGGGTCCGCGAGGTCGAAGACCATCGTGAAGCGGTCGTCCGGGTCGTTGAGCACCGGTGCCGAATCGTCCGCGTCCTTGAACGCTGTGACGGCGAAGCGACCGTCGGCCGACGTCGCTGAGGAGTCGACCTCATCAGAGACGAGTTTGAACGTCCCGCCGGATTCGACCCACGAGACAGTCACGTTCCGCAGGTCCACGTTCTCAGCACCCGGAGCTTGTTTGACCGTCACGTCCACGTCCGTCACTTGGCTATCGCCTTGGTCGACCGCACCCGTAGCGGAGGCGACTTCCAGCCGGTTGGTCACTTGGTCGCCGGACTGTTGGCCGGCGGCCTCGGATTTCGACTGGAGGAACCCAGCCGTGTTGATCAGCACGCCCGCTGCAATTGCCGCGACGAGCACCATCGCGATGAACACGATGAGCGTCCCCGATGCCGACCTGACCGCGGTCCCATCGGCGTCGATCTGAGTCTGAATTGTCGAACATTGGTGGTTCACGCCTGCTATGCAGGCTCTACTACTCACTTCTGGACTATCGGACATAAGGCTAGTCCACCGATTATCATCCGTGAAAAGCCCATATCTGGCCATCGATCCAGATATTATAGATGAAAAGATACGCTAGAGGGTTTGAGACCTACATTGCAGCCACCTCCCCGGAAATGTAAATAGGACATTGCTTGGAGGGGGCGACCAGACGATATCCCGACCGTAGTCGACAGCCTCTTCAGGGGAGTTGACCCGCAAAGACGGGCCTCAAAGTGGAGCAATCATCGGTCGTGAAGTCGACCTGTATCGGAGAGATTCGAATTACGAGTATCGAAAACAGTCCGTGATCAGGCGTCGTAGTTGACCAGACTGTACATCACGAAGAGGTAACCGAATGTCGTGAGACCGCTGTTGACGAGCAACAGCGACTGGGTCGTGGCGCCGTCGGCGGCGAAGTCCGTCAGGAAGGCACTGATCATCGTCGCGGCCGCGCCCGCGACGGCGAGCGAGAATCCGAGCGACAGATGGAGCATCGCGTTTCGAGACGTCTGCACGTACGCGCGCATCGCCATCCCGACCATCGTGAGCCCGGCCACGATGAACATCAGGGTCAAAACAGCGTAGACTAGTTCGATCATCGTCAGTAAGCGGGGCTACACCCCACCGAAGCATAAATATACCTTCGAAAATATCGGCCGTGATAATCGACGCTATCCTTCCGACAGCGTGCGCCACGCCTCGTCGAGTTTGTTCGTGACCTCCGAGCGCTCCTCGACGTCGATGGACATCGATTCGTCGAACTCGACGGTCACCGACTCGACGTTGCGACGGTACACCTTGATTCGCCGCCGGTCGTCCGAGAGGATACTGTCGTGGAGTTCGAGTAGACCGTGGTCAGTGAGTTCGTCGATCCGTCGGTAGCAAGTCGCGATGGGGATATCGAGCTCCTCGCTGAGATCCTGCGCTGACTGTGGTTCGTCAGTCGCGTCGAGAATCTCCGCACTGTACTTGTTTCCAAGTGTTCGGAGAAGACCGACTGAGGCCATATTATCACAATTTGATTTCGATATTGTTTAAACCTACCGCTTACACGGCGGTTCGCGGAATCGTAGCACGGGCGGTTTCAGAAGTGATACTGCGTCGGAGGTGCCGAATCGCCGTCACTTGATCGGCGACTCGCTGTCGTTCATCATCGAGAAATCGCTGGCGTTCTCGTGGACGGTGATCCCGCCCCAGGATATCTCCATCGGGAAGATGTCGGTCTCGATGTTCTGTTTGCGCATCTTCGCCACCCAGACGTATCGGTTGACGCCGGACTCCGTCGGCGTCTGGAGGAGGTAGATGTTCCCGTCGGTCAGGTAGTTCTCCAGTCCGATGTCGGTCTTGGGCATCACGCCGCCCTGCTCGTTGGTCATCAGCGTCGTCAGGCCGTTCTGTTTGAGGATGTCGGCGAACTTCAGGAGGTACGTGCGGCGCTCTTTCTCGTCGTCGAAAAAGAGGTTGAACATCGCAAGCGAGTCCAACACGAGGCGCTCGTACTCGCTGTCCTCGAAGTCGTCGAGCAGGAGGTCGAGCGAGGAAGAGAAGTCGTTCTCCCGCAGGAGTTCTTTCTTGTCGTAGACGAGGATGTCGCCGTTCTCGACGTACTCGGGCCACTTGTCCAGCCCGATGGACTCGGCCGCCTCCCGGAGGTCCTGTGCGTTCTCCTCGAAGGAGAGGTAGATGCCCTTCTCGTCGAACATATCGACGCCGTTGTAGATGTACTGCAGACCGAGGATACTCTTGCCGGCGCCGGGGTTGCCGCTCACCAGCGTCGTCGAGTTCTTTACGATACCGCCGTTGAGAATCGAATCGAGTCCGTCGATCCCCGTCTTTGTCAACTCAATCATTGTAGACGATCCCCGCCCGCGACGGTGATTAGCACTACCTCTGCGGGCTGAGTAAAAAAATCTTGTTGAACAGAGGGGTCAGTTCGTCCGGATCGCCGCCGGGTTGACCCAGATGACGAAGCCGTCGTCTCGTTTGACGATGCCGCGGATCGACTTCGTGTCGTCGCTCGCGGCCGAGGTGTCGACGTTTTCTGGTTCGACCTGACTCACTTGATACACCTCGTCGACGAGCCAGCCGACCGCGCCGTCCTCGGCTGCTATCTCGGGGTCGAAGACGATGATCCGCTGTTCGGCGCCCTCCGTGTCGATGTCGAAGACGACTTTCGGGTTGACGATCGACGTCGTCCGACCGCGGAGGTCCATCACGCCCTCGACGTGCGGGGCCGAGTTCGGCACCGTGGTCAACTCCCCGACGTCGACGATCTCGGTCACGTAGTCGATGCTGACACAGTACGTCTCCTCGCCGAGCTGGAACTCCAGCACCTGGTCTGTAACAGTTGACATATTGGGGTCGACTCCGGCGGTGTGGGTGCCTGAATCCACCCCACACAGGATGATAAGTGTGTCTCCTGTGCTATCAGGAATGATTACTGGGGCGGTGTATTTATTGTATCGCTGTGGGTACCACGAACCAGCGACGCCGACCGGTCGCGGTCGGCCACGGTGCGGGATCAGAGATTATGGCACACCCATCACAGACACGGGCCGTCGTCGCGGACGACTCACACTTCATGCGGAGTGTCATCTCGGACATCCTCTCGGAGGGGGGTATCGACGTCGTGGCACTGGCGAAAAACGGCCGGGAAGCGGTCGAGGCCGTCAGAGAGTACAGCCCCGACGTGGTGACGATGGACGTCGAGATGCCCGAGATGGACGGCATCGAGGCCGTCGAGCGGATTATGGCCGAGAACCCGACGCCCGTGTTGATGTTGAGCGCCCACACCGACGAGGACGCCGACGTGACCTTCCGGGCCCTCGAGAAGGGGGCCGTCGACTTCTTCACCAAGCCCGGCGGCGAGGTGTCGATGGAGATGTCACGGCTGAAAGACCAACTCGTGGACATCGTCCTCTCCGTCGCCGAGGCGACACCCGGCAAGGAGGTCCCGACCTCGCCGTCGGTGACAACGACGCCGGAGGGCGGCGTTACGCCGGCCCCCGCGGGACGGTACGTCGACCGCCCGACGCTGATCATCGGGTCCTCCACCGGCGGCCCGACAGTCGTCGAACAGGTTATGTCGACGCTCCCGGCCGACGCGAACCTCCGGATACTGATCGTCCAGCACATGCCGGACGGGTTCACCGGACGGTTCGCCCAACGGCTGGACGACCGCAGCGAGTACGAAGTCGTCGAGGCGCGTGACGGCGCGCGCATCAGCGACGGGCAAGCGCTGGTCGCCGCCGGCAGCAACCACTTGGAGGTCACGAACTACACCCACGGGACGCTCCGGGTCAGCCTGACGGACGACCCGCCAGTCAACAGCGTCCGACCGGCCGTCGACGTGACGATGGAGACGGCCGCAGCAGCGATAGACGACCCGCTCGTCGGCGTGATCCTCACCGGGATGGGTGAGGACGGTGCCGAGGGAATCCGGCGGATCAAAGAGCGCGGCGGGGCGACCATCGCCCAAGACGAGGCCAGTTCCGCCGTCTTTGGTATGCCCCAACGGGCCATCGAGACTGGCTGTGTCGACAGCGTCGAACCCATCGACACCATCCCGGACGCGATTCTCAGCATGATTTCACAGGAGGCACACTGACATGGACGACCAGTATCTGGACGCGTTCATCCGTGAGAGCGAGGAAGCGATCACGGAGCTGAACAACTCCCTGCTCGAACTCGAATCGGACCCCGAAAACGAGGGCGCGATGGACGCCATCTTCCGGACGGCACACACCCTGAAGGGGAACTTCGGGGCGATGGGGTTCGACGACGCCGCCGCCCTCGCCCACGCCGTCGAGGACCTGCTCGACGAGATGCGCCAAGGCGAGATGGCCGTCACTCCGGAGGTTATGGACCTGATCTTCGCCGGCGTCGACGACATCGAGGCCATCGTCAAGGAGATAGAGGACAGCGGCGAGGCGACGATGGACACCGACGCGATGGTCGCCGAAATCCGCGGCGTTATGGAGGGCGACGACGTGCCGACGACCGACGACGGCGGCACCGATGGGGCCGATGATACAGACGGCGCCGATGCCGACGCTTCCGAGTTGGTCGAGGGCGTCGACGTACCCGACGCCGAGGGACCGATATACCACGTCGAGGTGTCGGTCGGCGACAGCGACATGCCCGGCGTCGACGGGATGCTCGCGCTGGAGTCGATCGAGGCGGAACTGGACATCCTCGCGACCGACCCCGAGCGTGACGCCGTCGAGGACGGTGAGTACGAGGACACCTTCGCGGCGTTCGTCACGGGCGCACAAGCGTCGGCAGTCGAGGCCGTGATGAGCGCGACCGGGAAGGTCGAATCGGCGTCGATCACGGAGGTCACCGACGCCGTGAGCGGACCGGACGATGCGGCCGGGGAGGGCGTCGATACCGACGCGGCCGCCTCCAGCGGCGGCACCTCCGTCGACGAAATAAAGACCGTCCGAGTCGACGTCGACCAACTGGACGACCTCCACGGACTCGTCGAGCAGTTGGTCACCAGCAGGATCAAGCTCCGCCGGGCGGTCGAACAGGAGGAACTGGACTCGGCGGGCGAGACGCTCAACGAACTCGACAAGATCACCGCCAACCTCCAGAACACCGTCATGGACATGCGGCTGATCCCCCTTCGGAAGGTCGTCGGGAAGTTCCCGCGACTGGTCCGTGACCTCGCCCGCGACCTCGACAAGGAGGTCGAGTTCAACATCGAGGGCGAGGACATCGAACTCGACCGGACCATCCTCACCGAGATATCCGACCCGCTGATGCACATCCTCCGGAACTCGGTCGATCACGGCATCGAACCGCCCGAGGAGCGCGAGGCCGCCGGCAAGCCCCGCGAGGGGACCATCGAACTGTCGGCCTCCCGCGAGCGCGACCACGTGATCATCCAAGTCCACGACGACGGGGCCGGCCTCGACGTCGAGGGGATCAAGTCACAGGCCTTAGAGAAGGGAGTCCGGTCGGCCGACGACTTAGAGCGGATGTCCGACTCGGAGATATACGATCTGGTCTTCCACCCCGGGTTCTCGACGGCCGAGGAGGTCACCGACACCAGCGGCCGCGGCGTCGGGATGGACGTCGTCCACGAGACGGTGACGAAACTCGACGGTTCGGTCAACGTCGAGTCCACACCGGGCGAGGGGACGACCGTCTCGCTGCGCCTCCCGGTGACGATGGCCATCGTCAAGGTGCTGTTCGTTCAGGTCGGCGAGGAGCAGTACGGCATCCCGATCAAGAACGTCGACGAGATTACCAGCGCCACCGAGTCCCGGACGATAAACGGCGACGAAGTCATCAAGCACAACGACGAGATTTACCCGATCATCCACCTCGACGACGCCTTCGAGGTGCCCGGCGCCCACGCGAACGGCGACGGGATGCTCGTCCGCGTCCGGGAGTCCGAACGGAAGGTCGCCCTCCACTGCGACGCGGTCAACAGCCAGGAGGAGGTCGTCGTCAAACCGCTCGAGGGCATCCTCAGCGGCACGCCCGGCCTCTCCGGGACGGCGGTGCTCGGGGACGGCAACATCGTCCACATCCTCGACGTGGTGACCCTGTAATATGCACAGCGACGACGACACGACGCACGGGGTGGGCCGATGACCCGACGCTCGGGCTCCGAGCGCGGCTTCGACTACCTGCTTGAGTTCATCGGCGAGGAGATGGACTTCGAGTCGGGCTTCTACAACGACGCCTACATGGACCGGCGGATCACCGCCCGGATGCGCCGGACCGACACCGACAGCTACCGGGCCTACCGCCGGTTGCTCGAACGCGACGCCGACGAGCGCGAGGCGTTGTTGGACTCGCTGTCTATCAACGTCACGAGCTTCTTCCGCAACCCCGAGGCGTGGGAGCATCTCCGGTCGGTCCTGCGGGAGTTGACCGCCGAGAACCGCCGCGTCGAGGTCTGGAGTGCGCCGGCCGCCGACGGCCGTGAACCCTACTCCATCGCGATGCTCGCGCTCGACGACCCCGAGATAGACGCCAGCAGGCTCTCCATCCTCGGGACCGACATCAACCGCGACGTCCTCCGGCGGGCGCGTGAGGGCGTCTACGAGACCTCACAGACGACCGACATCGCCGAGGAACTCGAACCGCTGTCGTCGCTTTCCCCCTACATCGAACAGGACGGGTCGACGTTCACCGTCCGGGAGAACGTAAAGGAGATGGTCACCTTCGAACAGCACGACCTGATCCGCGGAGAGCCCAAACACGAGAAGGACCTCGTGCTGTGTCGGAACCTGCTCATCTACATCGACGCCTCCTACAAGGTCCCGATATTCGAGACCATCGTCGGGTCCCTCCGGGAGGACGGCTACCTCATGATCGGGATGACCGAAACCATCCCTGCGGAGATGCGCGGCGAGTTCGAACCGGTCGACAAGCAACACCGGATCTACCGCAAGCCATAATGTCTCTGTACCAACTCGAACGCGACGGCGACGTACAGGACATCATCGACGTCCTCCGGAGCAGCGACAACGCGGATATACGACAGCGTGCGGCGGGGTTGCTCGGGAACTTCCCCGACCACGACGACCGGGCGGACATCGTCTCGGCGCTGGTCCGGGCGGCCGAACAGGACGACGACGACGCGGTCACCGCGGCCGCCGTCGACTCACTGGAGGAACTCGGCGACGACGCCATCGACAAACTGATCGCCAGTATGGCCGGTGTCGACTTCGACGACGGCGCGGACTGGGTCCGGGCGAAGGCCTTCCGGAAGGCCCTCTCGTCGGACGTGCCGGAACTCCGGATGGCGGCCGCGAGCGGCCTCGGCCAGTACGGCGAGAACGACGCCCTCGAACCGCTCGCCGGGGCACTCGAAGACGGCGACCCACGGGTCCGCGCCCGCGCCGCCCGCGCCCTCGGGAAGATAGCCGACC
>NZ_WPCA01000125.1 GCF_009741825.1 Halapricum sp. CBA1109 | reverse complement strand
CACTCGTAGCTGACGATGCCTTCGTTGTCAGTCGAGCTGGTAGCGTCGAATTGGATGTCCTCGTTGACGACGGTCGACCGGTCGGACCCGGCGTCCGCGGTCGGTGCCGTGGTGTCCGGTGGCGCCTCGACGGTGACGGTCAGCGAGGCGGTGTCGGTGTTGCCGGCGGCGTCTCCGACCGTCACCGTCGCCGTGTACGTGCCGGCGCTGTCGTAGGTGTGGGAAGGCGTCGCACCGAACCCGGCCCCGCCGTCGCCGAACGACCACTGGTAGCTCGCCACGCCGGTATCGTCGTCGGAGTCGCTGGCGTCGAACGACACCGTCTCGCCGGCGGTCACCGTCCGGTCGGTCCCGATGATCGCGGCCGGTGCCGAGCCGTCGACGGTGACGGTCCGCGTCGCGGTAGCGGTGTTGCCCGCGGCGTCGCTGACTGTCAGCGTGACGGTGTAGCTGCCGGGTTCGCTGTAGGTGTGGGACGGCTGTGCGCCGCTCCCGCTCGACCCGTCGCCGAACGCCCACTCGTAGCTCGTGATGCCGACGTTGTCGGTCGAGCCAGTGGCGTCGAAGACGACCGACTGCCCGGTTGGACGGTCACGTCCGGGCCGACGGCGGCCGTCGGCGCGGTGGTGTCCGGCGGTCGCTCGACGGTGACCGTCGCCGTGTCCGTCTCCGTGACGCCCGCGCTGTCCTGGGTCGTCGCGGTCAGGTCGACGTCACCCGTCGCTGCGTCTGCGGGGACCGACAGCGTGACCGAGGCGGTGTGGGATCCGCCCGTCTCCCAGACCCAGCCGGCGCGGGTCGTCGACCCCGTGTACGCGCCGTTGTCGGTCCGGTCGGAGACGCTCCAGCCGTCGGGGATGCCCGACAGCTTCACGGCCTGACTGTTGTCGATACTGACGTCGACAGTGACGGTGCCGCCCTGTTCGACGGTCCCACCGGTCACGGTGACGACCGGTGGGGTCGCCGAGAGTTCGTAGTCGCCGCTCCCGCTAGCTACCGCGTCCCCGGCGACGCCGCCGACTGCACTGCCGCTCTCGTGGAGCCCCGTGGTGAGGGTGTAGGTTCCCGCGTCGCCGTTGGTGACGCCCTCGACGACGACGGTGTAGGTTTCGCCGCTCGCCGGGTCGTCGATGGCCGTTCCGAGGGCGACGACCAACGTCTGGCCGCTGTCGACCGTCTGGACGCTATCGACGGTGACCTCGGTGTCGCTCGGATCCTGCACGGTCACGTCAGCGGCCGCGACACCGCTGAGGTCGACCGTCCCCGTCCCGAAGTCCAGCGAGACGTACTCGACGGTCGCGTCGCCGACCTGATCGTACGTGAGATCTGTCCTGTAGGTCGCAGTGTCTCCGGCACCCGGCGGGTCCGGGACCGCCACGGTCGCGCTGATCTGTGTCGGGGTCGCGGTGCCGTCCGGGACCGGACCTTCGAGCCACGGTTCCACGTCGACCGACCCGCTCACGCCGTTCGCGCCGGACGCGCTGGGTCCGTCGGCGCTGCCCCACCAGTTCAACTCGGCGTCGATTTCGCCGGTCACCGTGCCCGCGGACTCGACCGAGAGGCCGAAGTTGTTGTCGACGACGTTGTTCCGCGCGACGGTGATCGTCGAGGCGTCGATGGTCACGCCGCTGCCGACGTCGACGTTGATCGCGCCCTCACCCGACTCGTCGCCGTTGTTCGCAAACCGGTTTCGCTCGATTGTCAGGTCGCTGACGTTGATCGCCGTCGTGGCGTTGCCGAAGCCGGTGACCTCGTTCCCGGTGATGGTCGTCCCCGAAGCGCCCCCGTCGTAGAGTTTGATCCCGGTCGCCTCCAGAGAGGAGCTCGTTATCTCGTTGTCGGTCACGGAGACCGTCTCGCCGATGTTGACGCCGACCTGTTCGCCGCTGGCCTGCACGATGTTGTTCCGGACCGTGTGCTGGGTCGTGTCGAAGGTGTTGACCAGCAGGCCCGGCCCGGAGCCGGTAATCGTGAACCCGTCGATGGTCGTGCTGTCGGCGTTGACGTTGAACGTCGGGACCGAGCCCTGACCGACGATGACCGTCTCCGACGCCGCACCGGTCGAGGTGAGCGTCAAGTCGGTCTCTCCGCTGACACTGGCGAAGTCGACCGACTCCGCGTACGTCCCGGGCGCGACGGTGATCGTCTCCCCCGAGGTGGCGGCGTCGACTGCCGGCTGGATCGCCATCCAGGAGTCGCCGGTATCAGTGTTCTCGACCGCACCGTCGAGCGCGAGGTCCTGCGTCTCGGAACTCCCGGAGACGGTCACAGACGCGCTCGCCTGCTGGTGTGCGGGCGCGTCCGCGAGGACCGTGTAACTGCCGTCGGTGACGTTCCGGAACTCGTAGTTTCCGTCCGAGTCGGTCGTGACCGACTCGATCAGCGTCCCGCCCTGCTGTAGCCGGACCGGCACGCCGCTACCGACGGAGGCGTCGGCCGCGGCCGAGGAGACGGTGCCGGTGACATCGGGGAGAGCACTAGTACCCGCGTTCAGACGGTTTTCGAGGCTGTTCTGGACGGTAACTTTACCGGCAGAGCCCCCGAACTGGTTAGCGTTGAAGTAGCTTCCGTCGACGACAACGGAGTTGGTGAACGACCCGCTGTCCTCGGTGGTCTCGATACCGAAATTGTTGTAGCGAAAGTTGCTGTCTCTGAACGTGATAGTCGAGGCATCGTAGGTGTTGCCGTCGAAGACCTGAACGTTTGCAACGTTCGCGTTTCGGGAGGTGTTCGACCCGCCGTTGTAGCTGATCTCACTGCTGTCGATCAGGACGTTCTCCGAGTTCTGTATCAGCAACGTCGCCTTGTCCCCTTCGTTGGCGTCCGTTCTGACGATGTCAGTCGACTCGACAGTGATTCGATTGCCAGCATTGGAGTTCAGGATGATGAGCCCGTGAACACCAATTCCCCTGATGTCGACACCGCTGATGGTAGCATCGCTCTCTCCTGCGACTGAGAGCCCGACTCGATAGCCGGTAAACTCGCTGTCGATTATCTCTGTCCCGGTACCCGGGCTGTTGATATCAAGGCCGGTACCAGTGTCGTCGTCGTCCCGGAACTCGACGTTATCCACGACTGCTGCGCCGTCGGTGAACATCCCGTTCTCGGACCCGCCGGCCGCCGCGGAGTCGACGACGCTGTTGCGTAGCGTGACGTCGTCGACGTTGAACGTGTTGACGACGTAACTTCCCGATCCTTCGAGCGTGAAGCCGTCGATGGCGACGCCCGTCGCGCCGCCGTTGTTGCCGTTGATCTCGATTGCCGGGCCGCTGGATGCGGTGACCGTCGTCTCGGCCGCGCCGTCGGTCGAACGCAGCGTCAGGCCGTCGGTCGCTATCGTCAGCGCTTCGTCGTAGGTCCCCGGACCGACCGTGATCGTCTCGCCGGCCGCCGCGGCGTCAAGCGCCGGTTGGATCGCGGTCCAGGAGTCGCCGGTGTCGGTGTTCAGGACCGCGCCGTCGAGCGTGACGTCCTGTTCGGTCACGTCGGCACCGCCCGAGACGTCGAACGAGGCGGTGGTCGCGGTGCGGTGGTCGTCCGCGCGCACGACGAGTGTGTATGTCCCGTCGGCGACGCCGTGGAAGGCGAAGCGCCCGTCGGATTCGACGTAGGTGCTGTCGACGACGGTGTCGCCCTGCTTCAGGACGACGGAGGTGTCCTCGGGAAGCGAGCCGTCGGCCGCGCCGGAACTGACGGTCCCGGAGACCGTCGCGCCAGTCGTCGCGTCGCTGTCGGCGACCGAGACGCCGGCCAGACCGCCGACCACGGCGAGCGAGAGCACGAGGACCAAGAGGGTGCGTGGCCGCCGCATCGTTACAACCCCCTGAAGTAGGCGTCGACGAGGTCGTTCAAGTCGTCGATGGAGATGCCGTCGTCGAAGTAGTCGTCGATACCGGTGTTCAACTCGTCTATCTCAAGCGTCCCGTCGTCGTCGGCGTCGTAGCTGTCGACGAGAGAACTCCGCGAGACGGTGACGTCCGTGGTGGCCGTTGCGTCGGCGGTCGCGGACGTGCTGTCCGAGACGGTCAGCGTCACCGTGTAGGTGCCGGTGCTGGCGAACGTGTGGGTGACGCTCTCGCCAGTCGCGGTCGACCCGTCGCCGAAGTCCCACTGGTAGGACTGGATGTCGCCGTCCGGGTCCGAGGAGGCCCCGGCGTCGAAGGTGACGGCCTCGCCCACATCGGGCGTGGTGGTAGAGGCACTGAAGTCGGCCGTCGGTGGCGAGGCGTCGGTGAGCGAGAGGTACGGCAGCGTCGCTCGCTCGCTGGCCGTGTACGAGAGGACGTCCGACTGGGACTGCCCGCCCGGTGTGACGAGGTCGACGATTCGGGGTGCGTTGGCGTCGCCGCCACCGCCGAACTGGTAGTCGGTGGCGCTGTCGAGGACGTCACGCACGCCGTAGACACCCTCGCCGCCGCCGTCGTGGCCAGCGAGGACCGGCACGACTTCCAGCGTCGAGAGGTCCGGCACCGCGCTCTTGGGAATCGTGAACCTGATCGCGTCCTGATCGTAGAACGTCTTCACGACGACGTCGTCGGTCAGGACCTCGTTGTACTCGGGTTGGCTCGCACTGTCGTTATACGTGACTCCGCTGGAGGCGTCGTAGACCTTGGCCCGCCAGCCGTGGACGTCCACGAGGTACTGGTAGGGGTTCTCCAGTGTGGCGTTGATTCCCGGCGGGGCCTCGGTGGTGCCGTCGGTCGCCGAGGGGTCCCGCAGGTACACCTGTAGCTTCTGTAGGGAGAAGCCGTTCGGGCCGCCGAAGGGGTTCGTCAACGGACCGTTCAGGCGGAACGTGAAGGCGTAGCGGTCGTCCGTCTCGTACAGTTCGACGGCGTCGATGTCGTGGCTCTTCGGTGCGAACGCGTTCGCTTCGGGGTAAGTGTAACCGCCCGGCCCCTCGTCGTCGAGGGGCGGTTCGTCGAAGGCGGCGAGTTCGGTGCCCGTCCCGGGCGCGGGCGCGTCGAAGACTGCGATAGTGTCGATGGGGCCGACACGCTGGGCGTCGGGTGCCGTCGAGTCCACCGGACCGGTGGCGAGGTCGGTCCCGGAGATCCGGTCGACGGTGTCGGTGTCGCCGGGCACGTCGATGTAGCCGTCGCCGTCGGCGGCGTTGACGACGACGACGCGCGCCTCGTCCTCGTGCTCCCGCCGGAAGGCGAAGACGTCGTCGCCGTTCGGGAAGGGGTTGGCGGTACCGATAGTCTGCATCGCCGCGTCGGGCTTGAGCACCGGGTCGCTGTGGTAGTAGTCGATGAGGTCCTCGTAGAACTGCTGGTGGTCGGCCGGAACGGTGTCGCCGTACTCCGCCCAGTTCATGAAGGCCCGGGCGGGGTTGCCGGGACCCACGTCGCCGTCGCTGGTTCGCGGGTCCTCGCCGGTCCCGTCGAAGTCGAACCGCTCGGTGCCGTACTTGCTGATCTGGCGCTCCTGGCCGTAGTAGACGAACGGGACGCCCGGCAGACAGACGCCCATCGCCCACACCGCGCGCTGGGCCTTCGCAGGGTTCGAGCGGCCGGCGTCGAGGGCGAGGTCCAGCGCCCGGAACTCGTCGTGGTTCTCGGTCGCGTTGGTAATGAGCGTGTGGTCGGGCCACCCCTCGGTGGGTCGCTTGTTCACCGCGTCGAAGACGCCCCGTAGCGAGCCGTTACCCTCCGCCACGGCGTGGGCGGCGTTCATGAAGTCCGCCGTGTCGAAGTGCATGTCGAACTCGTTCTCGGCGAAACTCGGGTCGTTGGGGATGACCTCGTCGAGCAACATGAACTCGCTGTCGTTCGACCGGCATATCTCCCGGGCTTCCTTCCAGAAGGAGTGGACGACGCCGTAAGCGATGTCACACCGGAAGGCGTCGACGCCGACCTCGCCCGACCAGAAGTCGGCGGCGGCGAGGATGTGCTCCCGCAGGCCGACGTTGGCGTAGTTGAGGTTCGGCATCACGCGCAGGCCCGCAAAGCCGGTCGGGGCGGGCGCTTCCTCGATGACGGTCCCGTCGTCGGCGACCCGCGGCCCGTCCCGGCGGTCGAACCAGTCGAAATACTTCGAGCGTGACGTGCTGTCGTTGCCGTCGGCCCACTGCTCGACGGTTCTGTAGCTGTACCCGCTGGGTCGGAATCCCTTCTGTGCGATGGTGTCCTGGAAGAAGTCGTGGTGGCGCCCGCAGTGGTTGATGACGAAGTCCAGACACACCTTGATACCGCGGGAGTTGGCCGCCTCGACGAAGGACTTGTACTCCTCCATCGCGGCCTCGCGGGCGTCCTGCCGTGTCGCGGGGTCGTCGTAGTAGTCGTCGATGGAGTAGCCCGAGGCGAAGTCCTCGGCTATCTGGTAGTACGTGAGCGCGTCGTAGCCGTGCGGGCCGCCGCCGGAGTACTTGAAGCTCAACGGCGGGGACTCGCCCTGATCGAGGAGGCGCTTGTACTGCTGTGGCCGCCAGTTCGAACTCTCCCCGGGGACGACCGGCGTGAACCAGATGACGTCGACACCGAGGTTCTCGATGTAGTCCAGCCGCTGTTCTATGTTCGAAAAGGTCGCTCTGGAGTTCTCAAGCGGCCACTCGCTCTCCGGCGGCGGCCCCTCGAACGAGCGGGGGAATATCTCGTACATAACGCCCTCTTGGATCCATTCCGGCGGTCGGTTGGGGTACCGGATGGCCTCCGCCGAGGGGTCCAGCACGACCGTATCGGTCATCCCGTGAATCTCGCCGTCCCACGGGGCGGCGTGGACGCGGTTAGTCTCGCCGCCGAGGTCGCTCTTCGCGATGCGGGCCGTCCAGCCCCCGTCCTCGGTGACGATGTCGGCGGACGCGAGCGCGTCCCGGTCGTCGCCAGCCATTCGACGACTAAGTCGCCGTAGGACTGGCCGCTGTCCGGTGCCAGTCGGGCGTTCGACTCGAGGACGAACTCGTCGGTACCCGAATCGTAGTAGCCGTCGATACTGATTCGCGGCGGCCCGCCGCCGGAGTAGTCGCTGCTGGCTGTCGGGAACGCGCGTATCGTCTGCGTGTGTGTCCCGTCCGGGGCGTCGAGTTCGAGTTCGTACATCCCCGGTACGTCCGGGATGAACTCGACGACGTTGTGCGTCCCCGGGTCGTACTGCTGGACGGGGTCGTCCGCCGCGCCGTCCGGGGGCGCGTACATCAGCGTCGCCGAACTGTCGGCCGGCTTGTCGACGATGGACCACGAGAAGTCACTCGCGGCGTAGTTCGACGGGTCGCTCTGTGGCGTCCCGGAGATGCGCGGCGCGAGGTTGTCCCGGTCCTTCCCGAAGACATCGCCGCTGAAGTCGATGAACAACTCGTCCTCGAACCCCTCGCCGACGGTCGTGAACCGCGGCGGCCCGGGGTGGTGGGAGTCGTCGCCCGTGGCTGTCCGTAGCTGTCTGTTCTCCGCCGCTGATACACCCGATACTGTGCTCGCCGCACCGATCCCAGCGAGTGCACCCAAATACTCTCTTCGTTTCATAGATGTGACTCGTGGACACGAACGGTGCCCGTCCCCCCTTCGTTGTACAGTTGCTGTATCTCACAGCAGGGATGGCATACAGTGACCCGTGCGTGTCCCTGTCTGTGGCGTGGGAAATGATTATTATAATGCTTTTGGAGTAAGGTGCTCGAAACGGCCGTTTTCGGCCGATAATTCGGTACCGGGAACTTTGTCTTAGCGCGCCAGCCGTTGAATAACTGGCTGAGAAGCTGACATATTTTTCGGCCGCGGGTACACCAGCTGTTGTTCCTCGGCACCCACCACAGTACGGTTGTTCACGGGGACACACGACGGAACAGAGGTTCCGAGAGAATCGGGAGCTCCGACGCGACGGGTGCGGGTCGTGCGTCCGTGCCTACCGCCGGACGACCTCAATCTCGTGGCCGTCGGGGTCTTTCGCAACCACTTTTTTCTCCTCGGGTTTCCTCGCTCGGTGCCCTCGCTGCGGGAACCACTCGTCGCAAAAACGTGGGGAAAA
>NZ_WPCA01000098.1 GCF_009741825.1 Halapricum sp. CBA1109 | reverse complement strand
AGGACGAACTCGGGCGGTCGCACCGGTAAACAGCTACAATAAACACTATCAGGCGTCGGGTCGGGGCGTCGGCAGCGACCGGTGGCGACGCGGCGGGACGAGGAAGTACCCCCGCCGGCGGACGAAGATGTACTCCAGAATGCCGTTGTTGACTCGCTGTCGAACCGCCGGCGTGACCGCCGGCAGGTCCTCGCCGGCCATCGCCTCCCAGACATCCTCGAAGTCGCTGACGGCGGTCTGGAGGGTCGGAAAGTGGAGGCTGGCGACGGACTGGTCGGAGCCGATGTCGTCGGTCGACTCGAAGTGTCGCCGGAGGAGTTTGACGTTGCCCTCGTCGTCGCGGTTGCCCCGCGCCGCCTTCTGGGCGTGGCCGACGCGGCCGAACTCCCTCGCGTCGTCCTCGATGTCGTCGACGAACTGGTCGATTCGGCTGTCGGACCCGAGGTTCTCGCCGACGCCCTCGACCAGTCCGTCCTCGGCGTGGCCGGGGCTGAACATCTCCGCGATGCGCTCGCTGTCGTCCTGTTCGACGTACCAGTCGTCCAGTCGCTGGCGGAGGTTGGTCATCGTCTTCGTCGTCCCGCCGGCGAACGGCCCCGAGTCGAACGTGACGGCGTCCTCGCTGGCCTGATTGCCGACGAAGCCCGCTTTGAATCCCATAAACAGCGGCGAGGCCTCGGGAACGTGGTCGCCCTCGGGGATGCCCTCGGCGTCCTGATTCTCAGCGGGGAGGCCGGCCCCGATGAACCCCGTCCGCCGGGAGTCGACGGTCGCCACGTCCGTCAGCGAGGCTCTCACCTCGACGCCGTTGGCGCGGTCCCGTCGGCCCCGCAGGGCCTGTTCGGCCTCCAGCACGGCGGCCGCACGGTCGCTAGCGAGGTGGACCAGTATGTCCTGCGTGTCGAAGGTCGGCTCCTCGAACGACGACAGCGGCGTCGGGTCGGGGAGGTCGATGGCTTCGGGCAGGTCGTCCTCGAAGCGCTCGAAGTACGACGGCGAGTACGCCACCGAGTGGACGACGCCCTCGGCAGACCACTCGTAGGCCCGGTCGAGGACGGAGAGCGCCGATTCGAGCGTCTCGCGGTCGCTCTCGCTCGGCGGTCCGTCCCCGGGGAGGGTCGCGTACAGCAACACTTGGTGGCGCGGCAGCAGGGAGTTGCCGTGGTCGTCGGTGCGGATATACTCCCGCCAGGCGTGCTGGCTGTCGGGCTTGTTCGCGGGGTCGCCCGTGGGAACGGGCCCGCCGGTGCCGGGCGCGTCGAGGCAGGCAGACAGCGCGCTTGCGCCCCCGACGGCGACGGCCGTCTTCAGCAGCGCTCGCCGGGACAGGTCGGGGTCGGTCATCGCCGGCCGGTAGGGACTGCTCGGCAAAACGGGTTCTGGTCGCCTCTCGGCTAGTTCCGACCACATTCGACCGGAAAGTTTTACAGTACCGGCTCGGAGAAATATGGTTATGCAACGACGGGAGATGCTGCAGAAGATGGGTGGTATCGGCGGCACAGCGGCCGCAATCGGACTCGCCGGCTGTGGATTGCTCTCGTGTGGCCCGGGCGAGACGGAGATAGGGACGATAGCGGACAACCCGAGCGACTACCAAGACGAGGACGGCGTCGAGATACGCGGCGAGATATCGAACATAACCGGCGACTTCCCGGAGATAGACGACACGACGGGAACGGCGAGTATCGTCACGCTGGATTCGCTGCCGTCGGATATCGAGAACGGCGACTGCGTGACCTTCGTCGGGACGCCCGTGACGGAGGGCGGGAGCGGAGGGAACGAGACTGCCGGGACGAACGAGTCCGAGGGATTCTCCGGCGACATCGCGTTCATCCCCAGAGAAGTCGAGTACCAAGAGGGCTGAGGACGCGCGGCGGCAGTGCTCAGACGACCGAGACCGTCTCGCCGGGCCGTGAGACGCCGTTCTCTATCGGGACAGTGACCTCTAGGACGCCGTCCTCGTAGCGGGCCGTCACGTCCTCGCCGACCGGATACGGGACGCCGAGACGCCGTCTGATCCGATGGCCCTCGTCGGTCCGCGCCGTGATAGAGAGCCGCTGGCCGTGTGTCCTGACCTCCACGGACGGCCGCGAGGCCGTCGGCAGGTCGACGTAGACGACGTAGGCGTCGTCCTCGCGGAACAGTTCGACCTCGTGTGCGGGCCTGTGTGGAGCCATAGCTGACGGTTCGACAGCCAGTCAGTTAAATCGTGAGAGAATTTCCCACGGCCCAAGAACGCCCTCAGGACGGCGGGAGCGCGGTCTCCTCGCTGGCCTCGGCGAACAGCGACGCGACGGTGTCGGCGGCGGCGTCGGACTCGGCGGTGTTCTCCAGTAGGACCGTCTCGCTGGGGAACAGCGACTCGCCGACGACCAGTCCGTGTTCGCGGGCGGTCGACCCGGTGACCGTGAGGTAGACGCCCAGTCCCGCCTCGGCGACGGCGGCCTCCTCCGTGACGCCCTCCTCCGGGTAGACGAAAGAGACGCCGTCGAGCGTGTCGGTCCCGAGGACGGCCTCGACCAGTCGCTCGTAGCGCGGGGAGATACACAGCGGCCCGCTGTAGCCAGTGACGAACTCCCGGTCGATGGGCGTGTCGCCGGTCGGTGCGACCGCCGGCGTGGCGAGCAGGGTGTGATAGACCGTGTCGCCGAGGCCGGTGTGGACCCGAACGTCGGTGTCCATCGGGTCGATGCGCTCGTTGACTTCGGCGAGGCTCCGCAGGGGGTCCCCGCGCAACTGGACGACCTCCTCCAAGACGAGGTCAGCGCTGTCGAACCCGAGGGCGAACTCGTGGGTCCGCAGGGCCCGGAACGGCTCCTCCCGGCCGACGAGTTGGACGTCGACGTCGTCGGTCGGGATGGTCACGCTGTCGAAGACGACGCGTCTGGGCATCCCGTCGCGGTCGTCGCGCAACAGCGTGTACTCGGGAGCCGTCGAGTCGGTCGTGTCGCTGTACTCCGCGAGACGCTCGTAGACGCCGCTTTCGGCCTGTTGGTCGTCTTTCGTCACTGCCTTCTCGAAGCGGAGCGTCGACGTGATGTCGTCGGCGAGGGCGGTCGTGCCCGTCCGCGTGGCGATCCGTTCGAGCACCGCCTCCAGTGGTCGCCCCTTCCGCGGCACGGCGACCCTGACCGTGGTCATAGGAATCGAAACGACAGCGACGGATAAAACGGACGCGGTTCGGCGCTCAGTCCCCGCCGCCGCCGATGACCGACGAGAGCTGTTCGCGCCACTGCTTGAGTTCCTCAATCTCGGATTCGATCTCCGCCATCTCGGACTCGACGTCGACCTCCGAGACCTGACTGGACACCGAGTCCATCTCGGCGCGGAGATCCTCCATCTGCTCTTCGAGGGACTGGAGGCTCTCCTCGACGCCCTCTACGTCGCCGACCTGCTGTTCGACGCTGTCGACCCGGCCCTCGACGGAGTCGACCGTCTCGTCCAGAGACTGAACCTCGCCCTCTATCTCGCCGACAGTCTCGTCGAGCGATCCGACCTCGTCCTCGACGGTAGAGACCGAATCACGCAGCGACCCGACCTCGTCGTCCAGCGACCCGACCGTGCCCTCGACGTCCTCGATGCGGCCGTCGACGCCGTCGACCGTCGACTGGACGCTCTCGACCGCCTCCCGGTTCTTTACGGCCATCGACTGGATGTCGTCGAGTTCGCTCTGGAAAGAGTTGAGCTGGTTCCGGAAGTCCTCGATGACCTGCTCGCCGGTACCGTTCTCGGCGAGGAACTCCTCCAGCGCTTCGGTGTAGGCCGCGATATCGCTGATCTCGTTTTGGAGGTGCTGGATCCGGGCGTCGGTCGCTCCGTCGCTCGTCCCGCCACCGCCGAGGACCTGCTGGAGCGCCGACAGCACCTCGTCGTCGACGTCGCCGCGCTGAATCTCCGCGACCATCGCTCGGGTGACGTTGACGCTGCCCGTTCCGTTCTGAGCGGCGTCGCCGTCGCCCTCGGCACCGCCGGCGTCGGCCGCCCCGCCGGCCTCGCTGTTGGGGTCGTTGGGGTCTTTGAGATTGAGCGTCTCTATCTCCTCGTCCTCGTCGTCGTCGAGGCCGGGGACGCTGTCGCTCTCGCCCGCGATGACGTCTTTGACTACGTCAGAGCTGGACTCGTCGAGGACGTCGCCCTCGTCGTCCTCCAGCGGCGGGTCGACCATCTCGATTGTCGGCCGCGTGAGGAACTGCTCGACGTTGTCGGTCCCCGTCGAACGGATGCCGTAGACCGTCGTGTATTCGGACTCGGCCTCGATGTCGCGCTCGAAGGTGATCTGCTGGTCGTCGATGGTCCAGTACTCGCTGCCGTACTCCGGGTGGAACCCGAGGTCCTCCACGGCGACGTCGTCCGGCACCACGTCGACCAGACGGACCGACACCGTCTCCGAACGGCTCGACTCGATCCGGAAGGCGATGGCCGGCACGGGGAACTCGTCCTCCTCGAACCGCTTGGCGACGGTCACCCCATCGGAAGACACCGTCACCGGATCGTACGCCTGTGAATCACTCATGCCTGCAATTCGGTGTAGCAGCCGTATTAAAGTTACCTAGTGTTTATCAACCGGGAAAACGCCAGCGCCGTCTACAGGTCGATCCGGTCGCCGATCTCCGCGATCTCGATCCGGCCCGGATAGTCGAAGCTCCGGGCGTGGTGATGGAGGATCGACGGGTCGGCGTTCAACCCCTTCCAGATGTCCCAGTGTGTGGGCAACAGGCGGTCGAGTCGTGCCTCGCGGGCGGCCTCGACGATCTGGTTCTCGTCGTTGTACCACTTGGTGTACTTTGGCTCGCGGGTCTGTTTGTCCGGGATCATCCCGGCGCTCCCGAACGCGAGCACCCCGAGGTCGACGTCGTAGGACTCCCCGACCGTCTCGAACTCGCCGGGCCGGGCGTCGCCGCCGTGGAACAGCGTCCCGGCCTCGTGTTCGATCACGTACGAGACGGGGTGGGTGGCGTCGGGGTCGTTCGCCGGTTCGACGTTGACGGTGAAACTCCCCACAGTGAACGTCTCGCCCTCGGCGACGGTCGTCAGTCGGTCCTCGTCGAAGCCGTACTCGCTCGCCCACCCCTCCTCGCGGGCGACGGCGACGCTGTTGTCTGGCGCGTAGAAGGGCGCATCGCTGTCGGCGATGATGGGGCCCTGCGTCGGCCCGTGGACGTGGTCGGTGTGCTCGTGGGTCGCCAGCACCGCGTCGACCGGCCCCACGTCCTCGGGCGCGAACGGGACCGGGACCATCCGGACGGTCCGCGGCGGGTCGCCCGTCCCGAGGTAGGGGTCGATCAGGACCGTCGTCCCGTCGGCGGCTTTCACGAAGAAGCCGTTGCAGCCGAGATACCAGAGGGCGACGCCGTCGGGGTCCGCATCCTCGACGGCGCGGGGTAGCCACTCGCCCCAGTCGCTGTGGATCATACCACACACTCCGTCGGTTCGTGTGCTAAGTGTTGTGGAACGCCCCGACACCGGGTGCCGGCTCTCAGTCGATGTGGATGGCCGGCCGGCCCGGGGCCGCCCGCGAGGCGAGGTCCGGGTCGCGTCCGCGGCGTCGACGACGGACACCTCGACGTCGAACTCCTCAGCCAGCAGCCACGCCGCCCGGCCGAGGACGGCCGTCTCCGTCGCCCGGTCGAGCCGCGGCTCTAGGGCCTGACTCCGGGATTGTAAGTCGGCGGCGTACTCGCCCGCTCCCTCGTGGCCGGCTATCTCGTCGTCGGACATAATTGCCTCGGCGACGTTCGCCTCGTCGTCGGCCGCGCGGGCCACCTCGTACGCGGCGTACTTCCACTCGGGCGCGACGACCAGTTCCACCGACGACGGGTCCTCGATGCCGGCCGTCTCGACGATGTCACGGACGTCGTCCTGGACCGTCGAGACGAGTGTTCGCTCGCGGGCGTAGGCCGAAACGTCGCTGTCGGGCGTCGGCCAGTCGGCCTCGACGACCAGTCCACCGGCCCGGAGCATATTCCAGCACTCCTCGGCAAGATACGGGGCGACGGGCGCGACGAGTTTGAGCAACACTTCGAGGCCGCGGCGGAACGTCGGTTCGTGGACCGGGCCGTCGCTCCGGTACCGGCCCAGCAGTTGGGCGAGTCCTCGGACCTCGCCGATAGCCTGATGCGTACGGAACCGGTCGTAGTCCGCCGTCGCCGCCGCGACGGTCCGGTCGAGTTCCCGGTGGACGTACCGCTCGGCCGCGCCCGCCTCCTCGGTCGTCGCGGGGTCGTCGACGAAGTCGTACACCATCCCGTAGATGCGCTGCTGGAGGTCGTAGGCCTCGCCGACGGATTTCGCCGCCCAGTCGAAGTCCCGGTTTGGGTGGGCAGCGCTCAGCACGAACAGCCGCGTCGTCTCCGGGCCGTACTCGTGGGGCGCGATGACGTTGCCCTTCGTCTTGGACATCTTCTCGCCCTCGTGAAGCACCGTCCCCTGATTGATGAGGCGCTCGACCGGTTCGCGGTGGTCCAGCAGGCCCACGTCCGACAGGGCGCGGGCGAAAAAGCGGATGTACAGCAGGTGGAGGATGGCGTGTTCTTTCCCGCCGACGTAGACGTCGACCGGCAGCGTCTCGTTGGCCGTCTCGACGTCGAACGGCGCGTCCTCGATATCCGGCGAGAGGAATCGCAGGAAGTACCACGAGGAGTCGACGAAGGTATCCATCGTGTCCGTCTCCCGTTCGGCGGGGCCGCCACACTCCGGACAGGTCGTCGACTTCCACTCGGTGGCGTCCTCCAGGGGGTTGCCGCGGGTCTGGACGAACTCCGGCAACTCGACCGGGAGGTCCGCCTCGGGGACGAGAACGGGGCCACACTCCTCACAGTGGACGATGGGGATGGGCGTCCCCCAGTAGCGCTGGCGGGAGATGAGCCAGTCCCGCAGGCGGTACTGGGTGTCCTCGGTCGCGCCGTCGAGGTCGGCGAGGAGTTTCGACTGGGCCTCGGCCGTCGAGAGCCCCGAGTACTCGCCGCTGTCGACGAGGCGACCGGCACCCGTGTACGGGCCTTCTGTCACGTCGACGTCGACGGTGCCGTCCCCGCGCGGTTCGACCACCTTCCTGATGGGACAGTCCATCGCGGTGGCGAACTCGTGGTCGCGGTCGTTGTGTCCCGGGACGCCCATCACCGCGCCCGTCCCCACGTCGTCGAGGACGTACGCCGCGACGTACACCGGAATCTCCTCGCCGGTAGCCGGGTTGGTCGCGGTCAGGTCCGTCTCGACCCCGCGGGTCTCCGGGTCGGCCTCGTCGAGGCCGTCGAGATACGCCGCGACGGCGTCGTCGGTCTCCGAGAGCGTCGCCGCGAGGTCGTGGCCCGGGCCGACGGCGAGATACGTCGCCCCGCAGATAGTGTCGAGTCGGGTCGTGAACACCTCGACGGTGCCGTAGCTCTCGACGTCGAAGCCGACGCGTGCGCCCTCCTGTCGGTCGATCCAGTTGCGCTGTATCTCGGTGACGCTGTCGGGCCACCCCTCTAAGTCGTCCAGTCCGTCCAGCAGTTCGTCGGCGTACTCGGTCGTCCGGAGGAACCACTGATCCAAGTCCCGGGTCGTGACGGGCGTGCCACAGCGCCAGCACACCTCGCCGTCGTCCTCGCCGGCTGTCCCCTCGGCGGGTTCGACCTGCGCGTCGGCCAAGACCGTCTCACAGTCGGGGCACCAGTTGACGGTCGCGCCCTCGTAGTCGACCAGTCCCGCCTCGTGGAACTCCCGGAAGAAGTACTGGTTCCAGCGGTAGTACTCGGGGTCACAGGTCCTGATCTCCCGGGACCAGTCGTAGCCAAAGCCCATCTCGGCCATCCCCTCGCGCATCCGCTCGATGCAGGCGTCGGTCCACGACGCGGGGTCGGTGTGGCGGTCGTAGGCGGCGTTCTCGGCCGGGAGGCCGAAGGCGTCCCACCCCATCGGGTGGAGGACGTTCTCGCCCTGCATCCGCTTGAACCGCGCGTAGGCGTCGGTTATCGCGTAGTTCCGGACGTGTCCCATGTGGAGGTTCCCCGAGGTGTAGGGGAACATCCCGAGGACGTACAGCGGGTCCTCGGCGTCGTCGTCGAGTTCGTAGACGTCCTCGCGGTCCCAGACGTACTCCCAGTACTCCTGAACGGTGGCGTGATTGTAGGTTCTCGATCTGTGCATCGTGGTGATCCCTGCCGCAGTCGGTCGGTACGGGTGCTTGCACGGACACCGACAAAACAGTTCGCCCTCGGCGGGTCAGAGACACGCGAAGTACTGCTCGATGAGCGCGTTCACCTCGTCGATGGAGGCGTCGTCGTCGAAGTAGTCCCCGATACCGGTGTTGAGTTCCGAGATGTCGATACAGCCGTCGCCGTTCGCGTCGTAGCGGTCGACGACCGAGGCGTCGCTTGTCACCTCGACTGTCGTGCTCGCGGTGTCGTCGGCCGTCTCGCCGCTGCCGTCCGCGACGGTCAGCGTCACGTCGTAACTCCCCTCGCTGTCGAAGGTGTGCGTGACCTGCCGGCCAGTCGCGTCGGTCGTCCCGTCGCCCGTGAAGTCCCACTCGTAGGACTGGATGTCGCCGTCGGGGTCGGACGACCCCGAGGCGTCGAACGTGACCGCCTCACCGGGCGCGGGGGCCGACGGCGAGGCCTCGAACGACGCCGTCGGCGGGGACTCTCCGCTCCCGGTGAAGCCGTCTGCCCAGCCCTGATGGGTCGGCGAGAGGTCGGCCTCGGTGTGGTTGTCACCATCCTCCCACACCTCGTCGTCGTCCCAGCTCTCGCCGTCGTCGCCGGCGGGCGCGCGGCGGGTCTTCCACTCGAAGGTCCCGGGGTCGTCGATGGTGACCTCCCAGCCACCGTCGGTGTAGGTCCCTTCGACACCGGCGCTCCAGTTGCCGAGTTCGCTCACGTTGCCCGTGAAGTACACCGACTCGCCGTCGGCCGTCGGGGCCTCGACGCGGAGCGTGACCTGTGGCACCGTCGACTCCTCGCCGTCGGTCGGGGTCCCCTGTCCCGGCGGCGCGTAGAACACCCACCGCCGGCGGGGACGGTTATCTCGACGCTCCCGTCGCCGCCCGTGGTGACGTTCGGCCGGTTGCCCGCGTAGTCTTCGAGTTCCTGTCCGGTCCAGGACGTCTGGACGGTGAGCGTCCGGTCGGAACCGCCGTTGTTCAGTCCGGCGAGGAGGTTGCCCTCGCGTTCGTAGACCGCGAGGTCGTTGTCCGTGTATCGCCAGCGCACCGCGCCGCCGGCGAGGTTCCTCTTGACCCAGACGGCGTTGGCGATGGCGTCGTTCGCGAGTATCTCGTCGGGGTAGAGGTTGTACAGCATCGGATACCCCGGACTGGAGAGGACGAAGGCGTGGGCGAGTTCGTACTGACTCGGCGCCGCCACGTCGTGGTTCTCGACGAACGGCATCGACACGCCCGGGTCCGTCGCGATCAGTCCCGCCCCTTCGAGGTCGCTCATATCGCCGCCGCTGAACACGTTCTGCATCGTGTAGTACAGCGAGAAGTCGAAGACGTGCATCCCCGGGCCAGCGTTGGCGTACCCCCGCAGGTACTCGCGGTTGCCCGAGTACACCTCGCCGACCCGGAACATCCCGTTGGCCTCGGCCCACTGGTTGGCGTAGTCAGCGAAGAACGACTCGGCCATGTGTTTCGCGGCGTCGAAGCGGTAGCCGTCGGCCCCGAGGCTGGCTATCTTGTCGACGTAGTTTTTGAGTTGCTGGCGGACGTACTCTTGGTCTTGGTCGAGGTCACGGAGCCCCAGCAGCGTCGAGTCCTCGATCATATCCGGGTCACACTCGATGCGGTCGGGGTCTTTCGGTTCGCCGCCAACGAAACAGCGGTCGTCGTCCGGGTTGAAACGGTACGCCCACTGCTCGATGCCGCCCTCGTTGTGGAAGTTCGAGTCATCGAACTGCGGGAACGTACTGGCGTCGGCGTTGGCCATATGGTTCATCACGGTGTCGACGATGACGTCGACGCCGTTGCCGTGAGCCGTGTCGATGAGCGTCTCCAGTTCTGACTCGGTGCCGAACGAACTGTCGAAGTTCCTGTAATCGACGGGCTGATACCCCAGCGGCGGGTCGTTGCGGCCGCTCTGATCGGACCAGTCGAGGATGGACTCGGCCGGTTGCTGGATCCATACCGCGTCGAACCCGAGGGAACCGACGCGGTCGAGGTCGTTCGTGATGGTCTGCCAGTCCTCGTGGAAGTACTGCAGAGCGACCTGCTCGCCGGCGGCCGCCGCCGGTTGCGTCAGCGAGACGCCCGCCGCGGCCGCGGCGGCAGCACCGCCGATCCCCTTCAAGAATCCCCGTCTCGACGTGTCACTGCGTTGCCCCGGATCTGCCATCTCGATAGAATATCACGGATTCCCCGGTATGAAGATGTGGGTTTCGGCGGGAGCGTGTCTGTAATGGTCGAACGTGTCGTTTCGAGTCACTCCGCGTCGACGCCGGCGGCACGGGCGCGGTCGAGTATCGTCCGCGCTTGCGTGATCTGTGGGGCGTCGATCATCTCGCCGTCGACGACGTGGACGTGGGGCAGGTCGGGTGTTCGGTCACTAGCGCTCGTCTTGGCTGGCCGATGTCGCCCCCGCCGGGGGGAGCGGCAGCGATAGTCACAGTCGGGATAGCGGGTACACCCCGACGAGCCGCGACCCCGAGCGGAGGTGTTTTGATAGCCA
>NZ_WPCA01000180.1 GCF_009741825.1 Halapricum sp. CBA1109 | reverse complement strand
GGGCGCGGCCGTGGGCCGCGCCACTCGCTCCCGGCCACCGCGACGCGGGTTGGTCCCGTTGTGTGCTCGCTCTCTCTCACTCGAAGACGGCGTCGAACGCCCCCGCTCCGAGCGGTTCGTACGTCCCCGCGGCGACGTTCTCGCTCACGTGCTCGGGCGAGCCCATCCCGACCAGCGCCGACGTCACGCCCGGGGCCGACCGGGCGAAGTTGATCGCTCTCTGGGCGTCGGTCTCACCCTCTAGCTCCGCCGCGACGGCGGCCGGTATCCCACTCGCAAGCCGACCCTGATGGATACTCGCGCTCGTGAACACGTTTATCTCGGCCTCGTGAGCGAACTGCAGGACGCTCTGGGGACCTTCCGGTCCCTCGTGGGCGGCCGTAGTGAACGCGTCGGCCATCTCGACGTTGAACGGCAACTGCACCGCCCGGAAGTGCTGGTGTCGTTGTCGACGGCCGCGGCCGCCGACCGGGCCCGCCGCACTATCTCCGGCAGCGAGAGGTAACTCTCCGTCCCGGGGTCGACCCGGAACGCCTCCCACGTCGCGACGCCGTACGCGCCGATGTCGCCGGCCGCGGCCCGTCGCTCCAACATCTCGAACGCCGCCTCTAGCTGGTCGTACACCTCCCCGCGCGGACGTTCGGTCAGTTGCGTCTCGGGGTTGTGGACGTAGTAGCAGTCGACGCTGTCGAGGCCGAGGTTCGCAAGCGAGCGGTCGAGTTGGGCGTCGAGAAACGCCGGCGCGATGCAGTGCTGGCCGCGGGCGAGGGTAGACCGGTCGACCAACCCCGTGTCAAGAAACTGCTCGCGGACGTACCGTCCGGGGTCCTCGGGGCGGTCGCCGTCGAACGGGAGGAACCCGCCCTTCGTCGCCACGAAGACGGCGTCGCGGTCGATATCGCTGTCGTCGAGTGCCTCACCGACGACGCGTTCGCTTCGCTGACAGCGGTAGTTGATCGCCGTGTCGAGGACGTTGATACCCGATTCGAGCGCCTCGGTGATCGCCGCGCGATAGGCGTCGTCGGCCGCGTCGGTGGGGTCGCCGAGGTAGGTGCCGACGCCGATGCTCGACAGCGCGAGGCGACCGAACGGTCGGAAGTACGTCCGGGCGAACGACTCGTGAAAGCGGTCGCGGTACGCCCACGTCCCGTCGTGTGTGGCCATAGCCGCGGTTGGGCCGCCGGGCGCAAAAGCCCGCGGTCACTCCAACTCGCCGGTCATCGCGTCGAACAGTCGGTCGTGGAACTCCTCGCGGCTGACGCCGTCGCTAGGGCCGATACCCTCCATGTGGTCGACCGACAGTTGCCCGCCGCCCATCCGGGCGTGGCCGCCGGCCTCGGCCATCGGGATGTCCTCGACGGCGGCCCGGAGCGCCCGCCCCATATGGACCCGGTCGTCCCGTGACCGCCCGGAGAGGTGTATCGTCCCGTCGCGCTCCCCGAGGACGACGACGGCGCTGACACCCTCCAGTCGGAGCAGTTCCTCGGCGGCCTGCGGGACGGCGTCGGCGCTCGTGACCGTCCCCACGTCGCTGACCGCGTAGGCGTTGCGGACCTCGCGATTCCTGATCGCCTCGGCCTTGACGTCCAGTACCGCGGCGTCGACCTCCGGGTTGGCGATGCGGTCCAGCGACTCCTCGTCGATGCCGTCGTAGAGGTACGCGGCCGCGGCGAACTCCGCTTTCGAGCACCCGCTGGTCAACTGCTTGGTGTCCGATTGGATGCCGTACAACAGTCCCGTCGCCACGCGCGTCGAGAGCACGTCGCCCTCGCCCGGTTCGAGCCCCATCGTCTCGCAGTACTCGGCGAATATCGTCGCACAGGCCCCGTGGTCGGGTCGAATGTCGGTGAACTCGTTCCCGTCGCCGTCACCGGGATGGTGGTCGACGACGGCGACGGGGTCGATGCGTTCGGCCCCGTGAAAGCCCCGGGCCTCGTTGTGGTCGACTAAGACGACGGCGTCGGCGGCCACGTCGGCGGCAGCTCGATCCGGTCACAGTCCAGTCCGAGCACCGTCTCGAAGGCCCGGTTCTCCTGTCGCTCGATGGTCCCCGGGAACTGGATGGTCGCGTCCGTCCCCTCTGTCTCGGCGATAGCGGCCGTGATCATCCCGCTGGCCATCGCGTCCGGGTCGGGGTTCGGATGCAGGAGGACGGCTATCTCGTCGTGGCCGGCCAGCACCGACCGGAACCGTCCGCCCGGTGTCGACCGTAACCGACCGACGGCGACCCACCCGAGCACCCCGAGGACGGCGACGGCCAGGACGCCGCCGACCACCAGCGGCAACTGGTCGGTGATGGCCGTTACGGCACCGCTCTGGAGGGAGCCACCCCCGACCGCGGCGCTTCCCATACACTACTGCTGACACACCGACGACAATGAAGGTTCCCCCTATTCCTCGACGTCGAGGTTGAACTGCTCGTTCTCCTTTGCAGGGTTGAGGACGACGCTGGTGTTGGACTCCCGGACCTCCGGGTCGGTCAGCAGTTCCTTGATCTTGGTGTTCATATCGTCGGTGTCGAGGAACTTCCCGATGGCGATGATGTCGTAGTCGCCGGTCACCTCGTAGACGCTGACCATCCGTTCCTCCTGCCGGAGCGTCTCGGTCACGTCCGGCAGCGCCGACCCCTCGACTTTCAACTGGAGGACGGCCGTCACGTCGTAGCCCAGTTTGTCGTAGTCGACCTTCGGCGTGTACCCCTCGATGATCCCCTCGTCCTCGAGGGTCGAGAGTGGTTCGAGATGGTCGTCACCGACACGTCGAGGTCGTCGGCCAGACTTCTGAGGCTCGCGCGACCGTCACCCAGAAGCGCATTCACTAACTTCCGGTCCAGATTTTCGTACGTCATTATAACCCCCCACGCTCCCGCCCCATTAGAATTTTACGAATATCCACTTCTCTCGGTCCGGAAATAGAGATTTGCGCAAATCAGCAGGGTTTTTATGGCGGCAGTATATCTCTCAGGTGTCGATACCAATGACAAGTGAACTCTCGGATGCTGCAGAGGGGGTCCTCGACGAGATCGAGGAGAAAAACGTAGATTTCCTCCGCCTGCAGTTTACGGACATTCTGGGTACAGTGAAGAACGTCTCCGTCCCGGCCGACCAGGCCGAGAAGGCGTTCACCGAAGGCATCTACTTCGACGGCTCGTCCATCGACGGTTTCGTCCGGATCCAGGAGTCGGACATGCGTCTGGTTCCGGACCCGGACACGTTCGCCATCCTCCCGTGGCGGAGCCGCGACGACATCGACGGCGGCAACAGCGCGCGACTCATCTGTGACGTCCACGACACCTCGACCGACGAGCCGTTCGTCGGCGACCCGCGTGGCGTCCTGAAGGACGCGCTCGACCGCGCCGAGGAGATGGGCTACGAGGTCAACGCCGCGCCCGAACCGGAGTTTTTCCTGTTCGAGGAAGACGAGGACGGCCGCGCGACGACCAAGACCGGCGACGCCGGCGGCTACTTCGACCTCGCGCCGAAGGACCTCGCTTCGGACGTGCGCCGCGACATCATCTACGGGCTTGAGGACATGGGCTTCGACATCGAAGCCTCCCACCACGAGGTCGCCCGCGGCCAGCACGAGATCAACTTCGAGTACGACGACGCCCTGTCGACGGCCGACAACGTCGCTACCTTCCGATCCGTCGTCCGCGCCATCGCGGCCGAGCACGACCTGCACGCGACGTTCATGCCCAAGCCTATCCCGCGCATCAACGGCTCGGGGGATGCACACGCACATCTCGCTGTTCACCGACGACGGCGAGAACGCGTTCCACGACGAGGACGACGACTTCAACCTCAGCGAGACGGCAAAGCAGTTCACCGCCGGTATTCTGGAGCACGCGCCCGCGCTCGCGGCGGTCACGAATCCGACGGTCAACAGCTACAAGCGCCTGGTGCCCGGCTACGAGGCGCCCGTCTACGTCGCCTGGTCCGACCGGAACCGCTCGGCGCTGATCCGCAAGCCCGCCGCGCGCGTCCCGGCCGCCAGCCGTATCGAGGCTCGCTTCCCCGACCCGTCGTGTAACCCGTATCTCGCCCTCGCAGCGCTCATCCACGCCGGTCTCGACGGCGTCGAGCGCGAACTCGACTGCCCGGACCCGGTCCGAGAGAACATCTACGAGTTCGACGAGGCCAAACGCGAGGAGTACGGCATCGACACGCTGCCGACCAACCTCGGCGAGGCCGTCGAGGAACTCGAGGACGACGAGGTCGTGCTGGACGCCCTCGGTCCCCACGTCGGCGAGAAGTTCGTCGAAGCGAAAAACGAGGAGTTCAAAGACTACCTCGTCTCCGTCTCCGACTGGGAGATCGACCGCTACCTCGAGACCTTCTGAGGCTCGACACCACCGCTTTCTTTCGCGCCATATCCGGGAGCGACCGCTGTCTCGCTCGGGTTACCGCCCGACGTACCGGCCCGCGAGCGGCGCCGCCGTGAGCGCCGTCCCGCCGAGGACGCCCAACACGGCCGCCGACGCCGGGCCGGGCGATAGCTCCGCCGACGCCGCGAGCAACGGCCCCCGGGGACTGAATCCGACCATTCGGGAGACGCAGATGAGTGGAGTTCGCGGA
>NZ_WPCA01000143.1 GCF_009741825.1 Halapricum sp. CBA1109 | reverse complement strand
GATACCGAAATGACCTACAAGAAACACTATCAAAACAGGTCCTCGGGGTCGGCCTCGGTCTGGTCGCTGCGCTCGACCAGCAGCGAGTCCAGTGCCTCGCTCAGTTGGGCCTCGTTCGGGAGGGCGTGAATCTCACAGTCGAAGGCGATGTCGTCGGTCTCGATGCGGGACTCGATGGTGTAGGCGTGGGTCTGGAACGGACCCAGTTGCTCGGTGACGATTTCGACCAGCGACATCTCCATATCCTCGGTGAACTCTGGGGGCGTGTGGTCGACGCCCGTCTGGAGGACGTTGGCCCACCCGTCGATGAACCCGGATGTCATAATGTTGCCCAGTTCCTCCAGTGCGCTGACGTGCATATCGGTGAGCCCCTCCCCCTCGGGCTTCATCGGCATCATCGCCTCCGCGATGGCCGCGGCGGACTCAGCCTCGAAGAGGATGACGAGGTGGCCACTGGGCGTCCCCTCGAACTCGGTGGTCGTCCCGACGTAGTCGTCGGCCGCCAGTTGCCCGGAGATGTCGTCGACGGGCGTGAAGTTGACGCCCGCTATCTCGGTGTTCGTCTCGATACCAGTCATCTGGGTGATGCGCTCGGCCGCGGTGTTCGTCCCCTCTCGGGTGAGGTCGCTGAACACCGAGAGCTTCTCCAGGGGGAGCGACGTGACCTCCTCGCCGTCGTCAAAGAGGCCACCGCTGTCGGCGTCGTCGCCGTCGTCCTCACCGTCAGCGTCCGTCCCGAACGCGTCGGCGGTGTCGTCGCTCCCGCCGCCGAACGCCTCGGTGGCGTCGTCGCCGGTGTCGAAGGCGCTCGCCGCGCCGTCGCCGTCGGTCGAGACTGCCGCGTCGGCGTCCATCCCGAAGGCGGCGTTTGCGCTGTCGGCCGGGTCAGCTTCGACCGACAGCAGGGTCTCAAGCGAGGACGCGTCGGGCGCGAGATACAGCGTGATCCGGCCGGGGAACTCCTGGCCGTGGATGCGGGTCTGGAACAGCGGCGCGCTCTCGGCGGCGTCCTCGACGGCGTCCAGCGAGAATTCGTGGTCGGCGACGTCCTCGACGTACGTCGCGTATCGACCGTGAGGTCGCCGCCGACGTGGTCCTCCCACTCCCTGACGAACGCGCCGATCAACTCGACGGCGACATCCGCGATTCGTCCCTTCGTGCTGTCCTCAGCGGCGATAGCGGCCCGTGCCTCGTCGTCGAACGCCAGCAGGACCGTCCCCGAGAGCGCGCCGTCGAGCGCGAACTCGATACACTCCTCGCTCTCGGCGGCCAGTTCCGCGATCAGGTCGCGTTCGCTCGCCAGTTTGATCTTCGTCGCCCCGACCCGCGTCTCCGCGTCGAGTGCGTCCGCGAACGCCGCGCCCGCCTGCTCCGCACCGTCGCGCGTCCGGAGGTTCAACTGCTCCAGCGAGTCGGCGTCGACGATCATGTCTGCCCTGCCTCCCGACGCACTGACCGCAGCCACGTGCCACCTGTGTACATCGTTACCTCTATCCTCAGTAGTTAGTAGTTTAGTAGGTTGGCCCGCGATTCTCAGAGATAATAACAGTACGGGAGTGAGTCACACACGACCGCCGAAAATCGATCCGGCAGGTCGACACCTCGGGTCGGAGAATCAAGCAGGCACGATGGTTATGTGCTTGCCGCGGTCTATCACTACCACTTTTTCCTCCTCGGGTTTCCTCGCTCGGTACCCTCGCTGCGGGAACCACTCGTCGCAAAAACTTGGTCCTCGCGAGTAGTGAGGGACCGACGGTCCCTCAGACCATTCGAGCGGGCTTCGCCCGCGAGAAGACGAAGCGAGGGAGGGCTCGATAGAGGAGCGAAGCGAGTCTATCGGTGGGAAAAAGCCGACCCTCGCTCCGCTCGGGTCGGAACGTTACGCCGGCACTATCGTTATCTGCTTGCCGCGGTCTATCACTACCACTTTTTCCTCCTCGGGTTTCCTCGCTCGGTACCCTCGCTGCGGGAACCACTCGTCGCAAAAACTTGGGGAAAAAGCCGACCCTCGCTCCGCTCGGGTCGGAACGTTACGCCGGCACTATCGTTATCTGCTTGCCGCGGTCTATCGCCTGTTCGAGTTCCTCGGCGATAGCGCTGCCGCGGGAGACCTGAATCTCGCCGCCGCGGGACACCGTCGCGGTGAACAGGTACTCCCCGTCGGCCTGCACTTCGACCGTCTCGCCGACGTGTTCGTCGACGGGAATCTGGACGTGGCGGGACGTAATCTCGGGCGTGACCGTCTTGCCGGGCGCGCCGCCGCCACCGCCGGACGCACCGGTGTCGTCCATCCCGCCCGGTCGCTCCTCGAAGGTCCGGACGTCGATGTCGATGCCGAGGCGGTTCTCGATGTCGGCGATGCGGCCGCCGCCCTTGCCGATGACGTGGCTGATGTCCCGGTCTTCGACCCAGACGATGGCGCGGTTTGAACCCTGCAGGTCGACCTCGACGTGGCCGTCGGCGACCGCGCGAATCTCGCGTTCGACTTCCTGACGGGCGATACGGTCGACGCCGCTCTCCTGACCGTCGGCGTCGTCGAGGGGGACGGTGACGACCTGTCGGTTGAAGGTGTAAATCTCGTACTTCGGACGGCCGGTCTCGAAGTCACGGATGAGGATGACCGGGCGGGCGAGGTCCTCCTCCATCAGGCCCTCGGGGACCTTGACCTCGGTCGTCACGTCGTAGACGGTGTCGACTTCCCCGGCCTCGATGTAGACGACGGTGTCGACTATCTGGGGGATCATCCCGAGTTCGACACGGCCGACGAGCCGCTGGAGGGCGTCGATGGCCCGCGTGGCGTGGACGACGCCGATCATCCCGACGCCGGCCAGTCGCATATCCGCGAACACCTCGAAGTCGTCGGTCTTGCGCACCTCGTCGTAGATGGTGTAGTCCGGCCGGACCATCAACAGCGAGTCGGCGGTCTTCTCCATGGACCCGCCCAGCGCGGTGTACTGGGTGATGTTGTCACCCACGTCGAGGTCCCGCGGTTTCTCCATCGTCTTGACGGCGTAGTCGCTGTCGGCGAGGTACTCCGCAACGGCCTGTGCGAAGGTGGACTTGCCGGCCCCGGGCGACCCCGAGATGAGGACGCCGCGCTGGCGCTCCCCGAGTCGGTCCCGAAGTTCGTCAGCGTACTCGTAGTCGTCGAGGTCGGTCTTGACGATGGGGCGGACGGCCGTAATCTCCAGTCCGTCCGCGAACGGCGGCCGGGCGATGGCGATGCGGTAGTTGCGGAACTGGACGATACTCATCCCGGGTTCGTCGATTTCGATGAAACCGTCGGGGCTGGCGCGTGCGCCCTCCTCTATCTCGTGGGCGTACTCCGCCAGTTCCTCGGCGGTGGCCGGGTCGTCCCGGATGCGCTGGTAGTGCATATCGCCGATCTGTCCGCGTTTGGCCATCGGTTCGACGCCGGTCTTGAGGTGGACCGACATCGTCGACTCGTCGAAGAAGTTCTCTATCTCCAGTCGCTGTACGTCACGCGTGACGGGTTCGAGGTAGGTGACGTCGAGTCCCTTCGCCTGTGCGACCTCGCTCTGGACGACGTCGCTGGTCAGAAGCGTCGCCTCCCGGTCCTGTGCCAAGTCGCGGATGAGCGCGTCTATCTCGCCCTCGCCGGCGTCGCGCTTCTCGACGGCGTCCGGTCGGCGGCCGACGTACTCGACGGTGATGTCGCCGGCGTCGTGGAGGCCGGCGAGTTTCTGTAGCTCCTCGAGGCCGTCCCAGCCTGCGGGCGGCCGTCGTTCGCCTGGGATTCCAGTTCGCCGACAACCGCCTCGGGGACGACGATGGTCGCGTCGGCGAACCGACCCTCGGCGATCTGTTCGGACACGCGGCCGTCGATGACCACGCTCGTGTCCGGTACGAGTTCCATATCTCCCCGGAGGTTCGCCACGGCATAAGGTCCCGGATACGAGTATCCGCGGCGGGGGCCAACCGTCAGTCACCGTCTCGCACTGCCGGGAGTTCGAGAACGGCAACGGTCCCCCGAGGCTCGTTGTCCTCGAAGCGTATCGTCCCGCCGTAGCGGTCGACCATCAGCGAGACGAAGTACAGGCCGAACCCGATAGAACCCGAGTCGTCGGCGGTGACGTTGCGCTCGAAGACGGCCGCCTTCATTTCGTCGTCGATACCGGGGCCGTTGTCCGCGATTCGGACCACTACGTCCTCGCCCTTGGTCCGGGCCGTGACCGACAGTTCGGGGCGGTCGGTGTCGTTGTGTTCGACGGCGTTGACGAGCAGGTTCTCGACGACCGACGGGAACAGGTCGTCGGCCCACACCAGCGGCAAATCGTCCTCGACGTCGAGCGTCACCGACACCGAGTCGTGGGTCTCCCGAATCTTCCGGACCTTCTGTGTGAGCGGATCGGCGACATCTATCGACGCGAGTTCCGGTTCGGCCTCCTCAGTGACGACGTTCGACACCGACCGGACCTGCTCGGCGAGGTCGGCGATATCCTCACTCCAGCGCTCGATCACCTCGGCGTGGTCGACGGCCGCGGGGTCCTCCGAGGTCCGTCTGATCTCGGCGGCGTGGTTCTGGATCACCAACATCCCGTTGAGCAGGTCGTGCCGGAGGACGCCGTTGAAGAACTCGATCTGGTCGTTTCGCTCGTCGAGTAGTTCCCGGCTCTCCCGGAGTTGACGCTCCTTGGAGATGCGGTCGAGGGCGTTCTCGGTCGTGTGGGCCAGAATTTCGACGAACCGCCTGTCGGCGTCGCTGAACCCCTCGACGTCCGGCCCGGTGCTGATTCCGAGGACGCCGTGGTCCCCGAGGGGGTACAGCAACGACCCGCCGAGGTCGACCGGAACCTCGTCGCCGGAGGCGGGCGAGAGCGGTTCGCCGACGAGGGGGTCGCCGCTCTCGAAGACGGTCCAGACGTCGCTGTCGCTGGGTTCGACGACCGGGTCCGCGTCGACGCCGCGGTACCGGTCGGCGAGTGCCTCGGTGAACGCGGCCGGCCGGAGGACGTTCTTGGCTTCGTCGTAGGCCATCACGCCCGAGTAGGGGTAGCCCAGCACCTCCTCGGCCGTCTCCAGGACGATATCGTATATCTCCTGCTCGGACTCGGCCCGGAGGAACCGCTGGGCGACCGTCTGGAGGCTCTCTAAGGTCTCCTCGCGGCGCTTCCGTGCCGTGATGTCCCGGAGGACGACGACCGCCCCACGGTCCCGGTCGAACTGGTCGGTGATCGACGTGAGGCTGGTGTCGTAGACGGCGGTCTGGCCACCGTCGGCCCGGGTTCGCCCATCGGCGTCGGTGTACGGTTCGCCGTTCTCGGCCGTGTCGAGGAGGCCCGGGAGCAGGTCCGAGACGTGGTCGCCGACGGGTTCGGCGGCGTCGATCAACCGACGGCCGCTGGGGTTCACGTCGACGAGGACCCCGTCGTCGCCGAGGACGAACACCGGGTCTTCGATCTCTTCGAGGACTATCGACGGCGCCATCGGCGCGATGCGGAGCAGGTCGAACCGGTAGAGCGCCAGCGCGATCAACAGCGCTTCGAAGGCGAAAAACACCGCCGTCAGGTCCAGCCCGGGGTGGACGCTGAATCCGGCGAGGAAGACGACGTTCCCGAGCAGCGTCGCCAGCACGGCGGCCACGATCAGCGCTGTCTGGCGGCGATAGAGGTTCTCCGAGGAGAGCAGAAACGACAGCAGCAACGACAGCGAGACGGCGACGCCCGGGAGGACGAACACCAGCGACGTGATCGCCCGGACTGGCTGGTCGGCGACCACGGGGAGCGTCAACCCGGCGACTGTCTGTGGCTGGATCGAGACGAAAAACAGCCCGGCCGCGCTGACGATGGCGGCGTCGACGACGTAGAAACCGACCACGCCACGCCGCCGGAGTGCGGTGAGCCAGTTCGTGCGACCGGTGTACGCAAGCGAGAACAGCAGGAAGTACGCGGGCGTCAGCGCGAGCGTGACCTGCGAGAACGTCCAGACCACCCGGACGAGCGTCGGGTCCGAGACGAAGACGAGGACGGCGAAGGCGAGACTGGAGAGGGCCGGCAACCCCGCCATCTTCGCAAGCGGTTCGCTGGCCGGGTGGTCGCGCCGCCGGGAGGAGACGTAGACGATACCGAGACCGGTGGCCCCACCAAGGGCCAGTACCCCGGCGACGAGAAGTTCGATGGCGGCGACCATCGGTCATATTTGGCCGGTGGGCTACAAGATACTTTTCCGCCAGTTATCATATCTCGGAACAGTCGGCCCGGGAGCCCTGATCTGTCCGGGGGTCACTGTGAGTGGTGGTCGTGTTCGTCCCCGGACCCGCCGACGGCTACGACTTTCACTTGCTGAACGCCCTCGACAGACCGGAGTTCGTTGGCGAGGCGCTGTATCTCGCCCGCCGGCCCGTCGACCACGATGGTCTCCATACACCGGTCGTGCGTGAGGTGGACGTGCTGGACGGACGTGACGATGGCCGCCATCTCGTGCTGGATGGACTGGAGGCGACCGGCGAGGCCGCTGTCGTGGTCGTGTTCGTGGACGACGACAACAGTGCCGTAGTGGCGCCGGCCGTCGTCGGCCTCCCAGTCGTACTCGGTGAAGAAGTCCCGGAGCGTCCCGGACCGCCTCCGTCCCGTCGGCGTAGGTCACTTCGAGACCGTCCGTCTATCGCCCAGCGGCCCGGTCGCCCCCTCCCCCCCAGTCGATCCCCCTGTCGCTACTCATACACGCCCCCCGTAGCGGTCGCCCCCCC
>NZ_WPCA01000038.1 GCF_009741825.1 Halapricum sp. CBA1109 | reverse complement strand
TCGCGCAACTGGTCGACGGTCAGCCGTCGCGGAAAGAGAAACGTCTGGCCGGCCAGCGCGGCCTTCGTCTCCGCGTCGACCGGATCGTAGCCCGTGGTGTCCTCGATGTCCTCGGGAATCTCGACGCTGATCGCTCGACCGACGCTGCGGACGACCCGGTTCATCCCGTTCTCGACGGAGACGCCGCCGACCAGCAACTCGGCGCTGAGGTGGTCGCCGGCCCGACAGCCGGCGGCGCCGGCCGCGGCCGCGACGGCGAAGGCCCCGACGTTGAACAGCGCGAGCATCGGCGAGAACGCGGTGTCGCCGCCGACGACCTGCCCGAGCGCCGTCCGGGTGTTGAGGTAGGCGGCCACGGCGCTCAGTCCGATCAACACCGCCGGACCGGTCGGGATCCGCTGGTCCGCGTACCACCGGAAGACGGCCGCCGACGCCCCCGAAAGCACCGCCGCGACGAGGCCGAGTCCGACGATGCTCCCGACGGCCGTCACCGGGTCGACGGGCGCCACGCTCACGCGGCCCCCTCCGAGACAGCCGCCAGTCCGTCGCTCGTCCCGACGGCGAACAGTTCGTCGCCGGCCGAAAGCGTCGTGGTCGCCCGCGGCGCGAACCGCCACTCCCCGTCGTGTCGGACCGCCAGCACGGCCACGTCCTCGGCCGCGAGCCCCGAGAGCGTCGCCCCGTCGAGGCGACCCCCGGACCGGACTGTCGTCCGCTGGAACCGGCGGCCGGCCCGCTGTAACAGCGAGATGACCTCGTACTCCCGGCCGTCGCCCCGCGCTCGACGTACAGCGGCGGCCGGTCGGCCGCGAGCAGCGGCTTGACCGACTGCCGGGTGACCGACAGCGTGACCTGCCCGTCGCCGCCGGTCGTCGTCGGCGCTCGCTCGACCACCGGGGGCGCCTCCCCGTCTGTCTGTTCGCCCGTCGGCTCCAAGTCGGCCGTCGGCGCTGGCTGTGTCGCGTCGGTCCCGGACGGTTTCGACCGCCCGCTGAGGACCGTCCCCGTGACGTCCCCGCCGTCGGTCGCCGCGCGGACGACGTCGCCGCGGGCCAGCCCCGTCGGGACCAACCCGGCGACGGACACCGCCCGCTTGCCCGAGGGGACGCGCCGGGAGAGCCCGGACGTCGGCGGTGCGGCGGCGACCGTCGCCTCGCCCCGTTCGTCTATCTCGACGGTCACGTCGGCCAAGTCGTGGGTTGTCCGGAGGCGGTCGGCCAGCCGCGTCTCCAACTCCGAGACCTGCAGGTCCGCGGGGAGGTTCCACTCGCTGCCCCGGATTGACTCGCGCAACTCCGGCGGCAGCGGCGGGTAGCCCGGCACGTCCTCGACCTGCCCGACGACGCGGATCCGTATCTCGTTGCGCCCGACGACGACGTTCGCCAGGTCGGCCGACAGCGTCTGCTCGCCGAGTTTCCGTAGCGAGAGCCGCCGCGGCAGCGTCGCGCCCAACTGGTCGCCCTTGGCGTGGGCGTACAGCGACATCATCATCACGACCAGCAGGCCGGTCAGGACGGTGGCGGCGTTGGCCGACTCGAGGATGACCGGGTCGGCCAGCGCTAACAGGCCGCCGTTGATCCCCGCCAGCGCGACGCCGAGGACGACGACACCGAACCCGGGGAGCGTGACGTTGGTGACGTACTTGAACAGGAAGCCGAGGACGCCCGATATCAGCGCCGGGATGATGCCGGTCAACACCCCGAGATAGATACCGAACAGCACCTCGACCGGAAGGGAAGCCATACGCGGTAGCGTCGGCGGCGGGCCGTTTATGGGTGTCGCCACCCTCGGCGGCGAGTCGCCCCGGATTCGAGGATTTATATCCCGTCCCCGGCAGACACAGGGTATGGATAGACGGCGGTGGTTCGGGACGCGAGCGACCGTCGGCGTCGTGATGGTCGTCGCGGTGCTCTCGTTTCTGGTCGGCATCCAGAACATCGTCCAGCCGACGCTGACCGGGCCGCTGAGCGAGTACGTCCCGGCCTCCGCCCAGCGCGCCGCCGGCTTCACCGGCGCGATGACGGGCTTTCTCCTGTTGGCGGGGTCGTTCGCGCTCCGCCGCGGCCTGCGCGTGGCGTGGTACCTGACCGTCGTCCTCCTCCCGGTGACGGCCCTGCAGGGTATCATCCAAGGCGGGAGTCCCGTCTCGCTGTCGCTGACGGGCCTGTCGGTGTTGGCGCTCCCGCTGGTGGCGCTGAACTACCGCCGGTTCGACAGCGACTGGTCGATATCGACGAGTCAGATAGCCGCCCTCGGCGCACTGATCGGCGCGCAGGTGTACGGGACGGCCGGGACCTACGCCCTCCGGGAGGAGTTCAACAACGTCGATACGCTGTTGGACGCCTTCTACTACACGCTCGTCACGGCCAGCACCGTCGGGTACGGCGACATCTCGGCGGTCTCACAGATCGGGAAGCTGTTTAGCATGTCCGTGCTGGTCGTCGGCGTCGCCAGTTTCGGTCTGGCCGCCGGGACGCTGCTCGGCCCGGCCATCGAAGCCCGATTCGCCGCCGCACTCGGTACTATGACAGACTCCGAACTCAGCATGCTCGAAGACCACATCGTGGTCCTCGGCTACGGCGACCTGACCGAACCGATACTCGAAGAACTCCAGGAACTGGACACCCAGTTCGTCGTCGTCTCCCCTGACCCCGACCGGACGGCCACTCTCCGGGAGCGCGACATCACGGCCATCACCGCCAACCCCAGCGACGAGGAACCGCTCCACTCCGTCGGCGTCGAGCGAGCCTCCGGCGTCGTCGTCGCGACCAACGACGACGCACAGGACGCACTCGCTATCCTGACCGCCCGGGAACTCAACCCCGAGGTCCATATCGTCGCGGCCGCGACGGCCCGCGAGAACGTCAACAAACTCCGGCGTGCGGGTGCCGACACCGTCATCAGCCCCGCGGTCATCGGCGGACACCTCATCGTCCAGTCGGCGCTGGGACGGGAGGGTATGGAGAGCATCGCCGACAGGCTCACCGACGACGATCAGTAGTTCCGGTCGACGATCACCACGTCCGTCTCGACGGTCCGTATCCGCTCGAACGTCGGCGGTTTGATGAGTCGCGACACCGCCGACCGGTCCTGACTCGCGCCCATGATGACCACGTCGTACTCCGGGCCGGTGTCGGCCAGAAACGACTGGATGTCCGTCCGCGCGACCCGCGTCTCGACCGGTCCGTCGGCCGTCTCGGCGATGTCGGCGAGCATCTCCTCGGCCTTCCGCCGCGCCCCCTCGTCGTCGATGCAGTTCGCCACGCTCACCCGCCCGACCGATCCGGCCAACCGCGTCGCGAACTCCAGCATACTGTGGGCCACGTCGCCGGCCCGACGCACCGGCACGAGCACGCGCCGCCACTCCGTCCGGCCGGCGTACGACCGGTGGACGACGAGGTCGGTGTCGCCGCCGAACAACGACCGGATGTGTGGTGCGAGCCCCTCACCGTCGGTCTCGTACGGCGTCGCTATCAGGTCACAGTTGGTCTCGGCCGCGACCCGACTGATCGTCTTCGACAGCGATCCGCGCCCGACGGCGACGACGACTTCACACGGGACACCGACGGTTTCCTCTATCCACTCGCTCTCGGTTTCCAGCGTCGCCGCCGAGGACTCGACGGTCGAGGTCCCGCCGGTCGCCGCCGGTTCCTCGTAGTACTCGGCCCACTGCTGGCTGATGTCGCCGGGGTCGACCGGGTCGGGGTCGGCCGACGGCGCGGCCGTCTCGGCGTCGCTCCCGTCGGCTATCTCGGCGCGCCGTTGCTCGGCCGCGGCGGCGTCGTCGACGACGTCTAGCAGGACGACCTTCCCCGCGTCGTGGGCGGCGGCCAACCGCGCGCCGAACGCCGCCGTCGCCGTCGGCCGCTCCCCCCGCATCGGGACGAGGACGTGGTCGTCGCCCCGGGTCGACTCGTAGAGGAACTGTGCCCGCTCCTCGTAGACGTACTCCCGCCAGAGGGTGAACACGCCCGCGACCAGCGCGCTGGAGACGGCGACGCTCAGGACGTAGGTCACCTGCGAGGCCCCGGTGACGTGGACCAGCAGCGCGGTCGCGAACGCCGACGCCTCCTCGATGTCAAGCGCCCACGTCACCGCGCCCGTGAGGAAGAGACCGACAGCGACGGCCGCGGCGTTGAGTTCGTAGCTCGCGGGGTCTTGGCCGTACCACAGGACGGCCGTCGCCGCGAGCGCCAGCCAGCCACAGAACGCCCCGGCGGTGAGGCCGCCGACGAACCGCCGCGGGGACGCCTGCTGTCCCTCCGGGCTCGAGAACAGCGTGTACGACCCCGACGCCAGCGGCGGGAAAAGTAGATATGGCAGGAACTCGACGGCCTCGGCCAGCGCGGTGACGACACCCAGCAACAGCGGGATGGCCACCAGCACCGTGAGGTGGACGAGGTTCGACGTGGTCTCGATCCAGCGACGGAACGCCCGGACCCGCCGGCGCTCGGCCCGGAGCAGTCCCCGTCCGAGCGCCCTGAGCCGCTCGTCGACGCCGTCGCTAGCCATGCTGTCGGTATCGGGAAGCCGCAGGTAAAACCGTACCGCCCTCAGCAGCGCGTCGCCGCCGTGAGTCCGATCTCGATGGCCCGCTCGACGTTGTTCTTTGCCTTCTCGGGTAACTCCTCGGCGTCGGTCTCGCCCTTCTGGGTCCCCTCGACGAGGTTCCCGTCGACGGTACAGATGGCCCCCGCGGCGATACCGTTCCGCCGGGCGAGCGTGAAGAGTGCGGCGGCCTCCATCTCGACGGCCAGTAGGCCCGCCTGCTCCCACTCGCGGACGTACTCGTCGGTCTCGGCGTAGAACGCGTCGTCGGTCGCCACCGGTCCGACGTGGACTCGGCTCCCGGCGTCGCCGGTCGCCCCCTTCGCGGTCTCGCGCTGCTCGACCGCGCGTTCCTCCTTCTCTTCGGCCGCATCGACCAGCGCCGAGAGGACGTCGTAATCGGCCACCGCCGGGACCGTCGCCGACTCGTAGCGCTTGGTCGTCCCCTCGTCTTTGGCCGCGCCCGTGGCGACGATCATATCGCCGATTTCGATGCCCGACTGAAGCGCGCCGGTCGTCCCCACGCGCAGCAGGGTCTCGACGCCGACCGCCGACAGTTCCTCGGCGGCGATGGCGGCCGACGGCGACCCGATGCCCGTCGAACAGATAGTCAGCGGCCGCCCCTCGTAGGTGGCGTTGACGAGTTTGTACTCCCTGTTCTGTGCGACGGTCTCGACGTCCTCGCAGTGGCCGGCGATGCGGTCGACCCGCCCCGGGTCCCCCGGGACGATGGCGAGGTCGTTGACGTCGCCGTCCTCGACCAGCAGGTGTGGCTGTTTGCCCATACCGGTCGCTGGTGTGGCCGGGGCATAAACGCCCTGCTGTCGTCACTCCCGTCCGAGGAGAGCCTCGCGCTCACGCGAGCAGTCGGTCGCCGCCGCGTCCTCGCCGTCACCGCCCGCGGACCGCGGTCGTTTTCAGCGTCCCGTTCCAGCCCCCGGTCGTGACTGGCTCGCTCGCCGGTATCTTCGCGACGGCAATCCTGCCGATCATCGTCGTCGCCGCCGTCGGCTACGCCCTCGGCCGCGCGCGGGACGTCGACCCCGGGCCGCTGAACACCGTCACGGTCTACGTCCTCGCGCCGGCGCTGGTGTTTCACAGCCTCGCGACGACGCCGCTGGGCGGGTCGACGCTCGCAGTTCTGGCCGTCGGCGTCACGGGTTTTACGCTCGTGATGGCCGCGCTCGGCGACGGCATCGGGCGACTCGCCGGCCAGAAAGAGCCGCTACTCGGTGCGTTCGTCCTCGTCGCGGCGTTCTCGAACGCCGGCAACTACGGCATCCCGCTGTCGTCGTTCGCGTTCGGCGAGACCGGTCGCGCGACGGCGGTCCTGTTCATCAGCGTGCAGGGCGTCCTCATGTACACGCTCGGGGTGTACGTCGCCGCCCGCGGACAGGCCGAGGGCGCGGCCGCCGGCCTCCGCCGAGTCGCCTCGATTCCGCTAGTCTACGCCGTCGCCGCCGCCCTCCTCGCCCAGTGGCTCGACGTCCTCCCGCCGGCGGACTCGACCGCTATCGAGACGGTCGGGACCGTCGGCGAGGCCGCCATCCCGGTGATGTTGTTGTTGCTCGGTATCCAACTCGCGAACGCCGACCTCGGCGGGGCTATCGGGAGCGTCGCGGGCGCGACGACCCTGCGGATGGCCGTCGCGCCGGTCGTCGCCCTCGGCATCGCGCTGGCGCTCCCCTTCGAGGACGCCACCGTCGCCCGGGTGTTCGTGCTCGAGTGTGCTACCCCGGCGGCGGTGACGCCGCTGATCCTCGTCGGCGAGTTCGCCGGGCCGACGACCGACGGCCCGGACCCGGAAGCCTACGTCTCGACGGTCGTGTTTGTCTCCACACTGGTCTCCATCCCGACGCTGACAGCACTCATCGTCGTGCTCCGCAGCGGGGCCGTCCTCTAGTCGAACAGCGCGGCCACCTCGTCCAGCCCCGAGAGGTCGTGTTCGGGGTCGACCGAGAGGGTCCGACCGCGGGTGTGTGGCCGGCGGAGGAACGCGGCGTCGACGCCGGCGGCGTGGGCCGCTTCGACGTCGTGTTCGGAGTCGCCGACGTACAGCGCGCTCTCGACGCCCAACTCGGAGAGCGCCGCCTCGACGTAGTGTGGGTCGGGCTTCTTTCGCCGGAGGCTCTCGACCGTCGGCGGGCGGGCCCGGACCGTCTCGAAGTGGTCCGCCAGACCGAAGTGGTCGTAGGCGAACTCGACCGTCGCCTGCTGGTTCGAGGAGACGACGCCCAGCGGCCGCGACAGGCGGTCGAGGTGGTCGACATCGTCGTAGGGACGCTTGCGGCCCGCCCGCATCAGGTCCCGCTGTCGCTCCGAGAGCGCCCGGTCCCGCGCCCGCCAGAACCGCTCTACGTCGAGGTCGTAGCGGTCACAGACCGCCGTCAGTTTCGGCACCGTGACGCCGATGCTCATCGCCTCGACGTCCGCAGGGTCGGGGTCCGTGACGCCGACGGCCTCGAAGGCGTCCCGCGCGCCGGCCCGGTGGGTGTCGTCGCCGGTCAGGTCCACTATGACGCCGTCGTTGTCGAAGACGACCGCGTCGTAGTTCACAGTTCGAAGTCCGAGTCGTCCTCGGTGTCGAACGGTTCCTCGTCGGGACCGCCGCGGGGGCCGCCCTCGTCGGGTTCGAAGGCCTCGGGCGGTTGGCCCGCCTCCTTGACGACAGCCTCCGAGACGACGATGGGGCAGTCCTCCCGGAGGGCGATGGCGATGCCGTCGGAGGGCCGGGCGTCGAAGACGGCGTCCTTTCGCTCGCCGCCGCTGTACTGCTCTGCGTCTATCTTCGCGTAGAAGGTGCCGTCGGCCAGATCGTCGATGCGCACGCGGTCGATGGCGGCCCCGAACTCCGATATCATCTCGATCAGCAGGTCGTGTGTCAGCGGGCGCTCGAACGGTTCGCCCTCGATAGCCAGTTGCATCGACTGGGCCTGATCGCTGCTGACGAAGATGGGGACCAGTTCCTCGCGGGCCCGGAGCAACACCACCGGCGCGCCGGACCCGTCGTCGCCGACGCCGACGCCCACCCCTTCGACTGTGGCCTCGTGTTCCATACCATCGGGTTCGGCACCGAGTCTCAAAAGTACTCGGGCGCCGCGGACGAGGGCCCGTCGGGACCGGCTCGGCCATCGATCTCACTCTCCCATATATATCTGTCGACGTTCAACTCGATTTTCGCCCGGAAACGGCGGCAAATCGAGGCAATCGGCCCCGAGCCGACTTCGGCGCCGGCCCGGTTGAAGTACCGATAGCCCCCTGGTCCGACTGTCGCATGAACGCACTCAAGATCGCTGGCGTCGCGATGGCAGTCCTGCTGGTCGTCGGCGGGACGGCCGCCGCGATGCCGGGCAACGCACCGACCGACGCACCGACCAACGACACGAACGAGACGGCAGACGACGCCGCGGCCGCGAACGACACCGCGGCCGACGAGCGCCACGGGCCGCCGGCTGATGTCGAACGCGGTCCCCACGCTATGGGCGGCGAGCATATGATGGGCGACCGTGGCCCCCACGCCGACCGCGGGGCGAACGTGAGCGACCGTGGCCCCCACGCCGACCGCGGGGCGAACGTGAGCGAGCGCGGCCCGCCGACGGAGATGCCCGAGCAGGTCCCCGACTTCGTCACCGAGATCCACCAGCTCATCCACCAGCACCTCGACGGGATGCTGGAGGGTGACCTCGGCGCGATGATCAGCGACGTGACCCCGGAGGACGCTGACGAAGAGGAGAGCGAGGACGCTGAGGAGACCGAAGCGGACGACGCCGAAGAGACCGAGGCGGACGACGCCGAGGAGAGTGACGAGGAAGACTCCGAGGACGTGGAAGAGAGTGAGGACGCTGACGAGGAAGACACCGAGGACGACGAGGAGGAGACCGAAGACGAGACCGACGCGGACGCCGAGGCCTGATCGGTCCGTCGCCCCGCTGACCCCTTCCACCGGTCGAATCAACGCCGAACCACCACGCGCGCAACGTCGTTCTTTTGTGTACTAACCGCTTAGATCGGGGTATGAGTACCGCGGCCGCGAGCGAGGAGGGCCTCGACCGTCGGGTGGCGACGCTGTTCATCGCGCCGTTCCTGTTGCTCGGTGTCGGGAACGTGATTCTGATCCTCTTTTGGGGCGTCAACCCGCTGTGGGGCTTTCTGATCCTCCCGCCGATCCTGTTCATCAGCGTCATCGGCTGGATCGGCTTCCGGACCGGGTTCATCCGCAACGTCGGCGAGGAGTAGCGACGGTCGGCTACGGCGCGGGCGTCACTTGCCCCACTCGCGGGCGTCTTTCGGCCGGTCGCCGATGGCCTGGACGTTCAACGGATCGTCGGCGGCGTTGACCGCTTCCAGCGCCGCCTCGGCGCTCTCCCGCGTCGAGAAGTACGTGACCGTCTCCTCGACACACGCCTCAAGCACCTCGCGGTCCCGCGAGAGGACGATGTCTATCTCGCCGCTCTGGATGGCGTCGACGACGGCCTCGGTGTCGTCGTAGTCCTCCAGGTCGACGGTCTCGAAGTGGTCCTCGTAGCCGACGACCGGGAGGTCGACGAGCGCCGTCCCCTCCAGCGGGATCGGCTTGTTGACGGCCATCTGGGCCTTCTGGTAGGCCTTCCCGAAGCTTCCGGCCGTGCCCATGACCTCGCCGGTCGACTTCATCTCGGGGCCGAGGCGCGGGTCGCTGCCCGGCAGGCGGTCGAACGGCAGGACGACCTCCTTGATCGAGACCTGATCCGGGATCTGCTCTTGGATGTCGAGGTCAGCGAGCGTCGCGCCGGCCATGACCTGTGCCGCTATCTTGGCGATGGGGACGCCGGTCGTCTTCGAGATGAACGGCACGGTACGGGAGGAGCGCGGATTGGCCTCCAGCACGTAGACGGTGCCGTCGCGGACGGCGAGTTGGACGTTCAGCAGGCCGACCGTGTCGAGCGCGTCGGCGATGTCCTCGACGACCTCGCGGATACGGGGCATCACCGCCTTGATCTCCTGACTGCGGGGCGGGATCATACACGCCGAGTCGCCGGAGTGGACCCCGGCGGTCTCGACGTGTTCCATAACGCCGCCGATCAGCACGTCCTCGCCGTCGGCGACGGCGTCGACGTCCAGTTCCACCGCGTCGGCGAGGAAGTCGTCGACGAGGATCGGTTTGTCCGGGCTGACCCGGACTGCCTCCTCGATGTACGTCTTGAGGTCGTCGTCGTTGTAGACGACGTCCATCGCGCGGCCACCGAGGACGTAGCTCGGGCGCACGAGGACGGGATAGCCGATGTCCTGTGCGAGTTCCAGCGCCTCGACCTCGCTGGTCGCGGAGCCACCTTCGGCTTGTGCGATGCCCAGATCGGCCATCAGGCGGTTGAAGCGGTCGCGGTCCTCCGCGAGGTCCATCGCGTCGACGGAGGTGCCCATAATCTCACAGTCGAGTTCGCGGCGCTGCAGCTCCTGTTCGAGGGGGTGACCGATGTCGACGGAGGTCTGGCCGCCGAACTGGACCATCACGCCGTCGGCGTTGGTCGCCTCGACCACGTCGGCCACTTCCTCGGCGGTGATCGGTTCGAAAAAGAGGCCGTCGGAAGTGTCGTAGTCCGTCGACACCGTCTCGGGGTTGTTGTTGACGACGTGGGCCTCGATGCCCATCTCCCGCAGGGCGCGAACGGCGTGGACCGAACAGTAGTCGAACTCCACGCCCTGCCCGATGCGGATGGGGCCGCCGCCGACGACCACGACGCTCTCGACGTCGCGGTCGACCTGCAACTCGTCGCGGTCGATGCCCGAGATGGGATCACGTGTCGAGTAGTAGTACGGCGTCGTCGCGACGAACTCGCCGGCGCAGGTGTCGACGAGTTTGAAGTCCCGGTCGGTCGTGTCGGCGGCGACGGTCTCGACGGTGACGCCGTCGGGGATCGAACTCTCGGTCGTCGCACCACCGTCGGCGGCCGCCTCGACCTCCTCGTCGCCGTCCTCGTCGACGTCGGCGGGCAGCCACGAGTGGTGGGTGTCGTTGAACTCCCCGCCGGCGATGGCGGTGATCTCCTGGTCGGTGAAGCCGGCCTCGCCCGCTATCTCGAAGTTCCCGTTCTGGGCGGCCTCGGCGGCGTCGGCGACCTGCTGGAAGCGTTCGAGGTACCACTCGCGGATCTCGGTCATCTCGTTGATCTCGGCGACGGTGAACCCGCGGGAGAACGCCTCGAAGATAGCGTAGGGGCGGTCGGGCGTCGGGCGGATCAGGTACTCCTCGCGGAGTTCCTCGTCGCCGATGTCCTCCCAGTCGACCGAGGGGTTGTATTCCGAGGAGCGCAGGGCCTTCAGGAGGCTCTCGGGGAAGGTTCGGCCGATAGACATCGCCTCGCCGGTCGATTTCATCGCCGGGCCGAGTTCGAACTCCACGTCGCGGAACTTATCGACCGGCCACCGCGGGACCTTCGTGACGATGTAGTCGATGGCGGGTTCGAAGGCGGCGGTCGTCTCGCCGGTGATCTCGTTGTCGATCTCGTGGAGGCGCTTGCCCATCGCCACCTTCGCGGTGACGCGGGCGATGGGGTAGCCGGTCGCCTTCGAGGCCAGCGCCGAGGAGCGAGAGACGCGCGGGTTGACCTCGACGACGCGGTACTCGCCGCCGGGCGTGCCGTCGTCGCGCCAGGCGTGCTGGATGTTACACCCGCCCTCGATACCGAGTTCGCGGATGACCTTCAGCGCCGAGTCGCGCATCTCTTGGTGGCCCTCGTCCGGGATGACCTGCGAGGGCGTGACGACCGTCGACTCCCCGGTGTGGATCCCCATCGGGTCGAGGTTCTCCATGTTGCAGATGATGATACAGGAGTCGTCGGCGTCGCGCATAACCTCGTACTCCAGTTCGACCCACCCGTCGATGGACTCGGTGATCATCACTTCGCTGTTGCGCGAGAGGCGCAGGCCCTTGCGGACGGCCTCTTTGAGTTCGTCCATGTCGTCGATGACGCCGGACCCGGCACCGCCCAGCGTGTACGTCGTCCGCATGATGACCGGGAGACCACCGACGGTCTCGACGGCCTCCTCGACCTCGTCCATAGACTCGATGGTGACCGACTCGGGGACCGGTTCGTCGATGTTCTCCATCCGGTCGCGGAACTGCTCGCGGTCCTCGGTCGCGTAGATGGTGTCCAGCGGGGTTCCCATCACCTCGACGTCGTGTTCCTCGAGGACGCCCTCCTCGGCGAGTTCGGCGGTGACGTTGAGGCCGGTCTGGCCGCCCAGACCCGCGATGACGCCGTCCGGTTCTTCCTTCCGAATGATCTCCGAGATGGCCTCGGTATTGATCGGTTCGAGGTACACCTTGTCGGCCATCTCCGGATCGGTCATGATCGTCGCCGGGTTCGAGTTGACGAGGACGACGCGCGCGCCCTCCTCCTGCAGGGCGCGACACGCCTGCGCGCCGGAGTAGTCGAACTCCGCGGCCTGTCCGATCTGGATCGGCCCACTGCCGATCAGCAGTATCGTCCGGTCTTCTACGTCTGTCATTGTCCCATCGGAGTCCGCACATCGTAATAAGCCCGGCGAAAGATTACGAACCTCGAAAGCGAATTTCGAAAATCGTATTGAGAAGGGATGGCACACGGTGCGCCGGGGACGGGTGCGACGACCGCGTCCCACTCAGTCTTCGACGACGACGCCACCGAAGGCCGCGAACCCGGTGACGACGAGGTCAATCTCGTCGTGTTCGTGCTCGCGGCGGGGCCGGTCGTCGCTCGCTCCCCCGAGGATCGGGAGGACGTCCATCTGGACGTTCCACTCCCGTGGGACGACAATCTCGACGCCGCCGAACAGCGCCGTCGCCGAGACGTACACCGGGCGGTCTTCGAGCGTCACGTCCCGCAGATCCAGCGACGTGCCGCCGAAGATGGCGGTCAGGTCACTCCCTGTGAACAGCCCGGTCGCGCGCTTGTCACTCCCGCCGAACACCGCGAGCGAGTGGACGTAGGACTCGGTGACACTGTGCGTACGCGAGCGGTACTGTCCGAGGACGATCGAGGCACCGAACAGGACGAGCAACAGCGGCCACAACTGGAGGACTTGGGCCACCGAGAGGTACCCGAGCGTCACCAACTGCCAGGCCCCGGCGACGGCGACGACGAGCAACGGGCCGACGACGTTGCGGAATCCGCTCACGACGAGGGCGAACAGGCCGAACAGGACGAACAGCGCCGGGACGTACGTCCAGACGATGGCGACGTCCGCGACACCGGTCGTCTGCGCGAGCAACACCGTCCCGACAAGGACGACCAACACACCGAGCAACGCCTGTGAGGAGATGTGACGAGTCTGCATACACGAGTAGACGCACGCCGAGATGATAACTGTATGTCAGCTATAGATACACAGAGTCACGGAACACAGTCGACGAATTCCAAACGGCCGTCGCAGACCGCATACACGACCCTCGGGGCGAGTACGCTGTCATCCGGCAGCCAACGGCGCCGGCCTCCTGCTAGGTCGACTCGACCGCCCAGCCGTCGCCCTCGCGGGCGAGGACGGACTCGAACAGCGACCGCGTCGTCGCGACCGTCTCCTCGTCGACGGCGGCCGGGTCGAGGTGGCCGTGGACTGTCCCGGCGACGCCGTCGAGACGGCCGAGCGTGACGTGGAGGAACTTAAACGCCGTCTCGACGTCGACGTACTGCAACAGCGTCGTGACCGACCCGAGACAGACCGACAGCGAGTCGGCGTCGTGGCGGTCGAGGGCGTCGGCGACGGCGACGCGACCCGCGTGAGGTTCGCGGCCGGGAGCGACTCGACGGTCACCGCCTCGTGGGCCGCGGCCGTCGCGGGGCTGTCGGCCTCGCCCAGCGACAGCACCGTCGCCGCCTCAACGTCGCCCAGTTGGTCGGCGACGAACTGCGGCCGACGGCTGTAGGCGAACACCAGCGCCTGCATCTCGGGTCCCGTGGCGAGCAGGTCCCGGCAGGCGTCGTGCCGTTCGGTGTCGAGCGGGTCGGCCAGCACCAGTACCGGCGAGTGTCCGCTCGCTCGCCGTTCGAGGCTGTGTGTGAGCATTCCCGTCTCGTCCCGTCGGTAGTCGCTACGCCGCGATTAATCCTTCGCCTCGGTGGCTGAAAACAGTCCGCTCAGAACACCACGAACACGCCGCCGGCGATGGCAATCGTCACGAGCAGGCGACCCACGCTGCCCGCGAACGTCGCCGCGGCGAACCGGTAGTAGTCCTCCTCCAGAACCGTGAACGCGTAGATGGATATGGTATCGGGGAAAAACGGGACCGACAGCGCGATGGCGAGGCCGATGTAGCCGTACTGCTGTGCGAGTTGGACCGTCTTCTTCTCGGAGTAGGCGACGATGTTGAACCGCGAGCGCTCGATGAACCTGATCACGGGGCCGGACTGTTTGGCCTCCTGCCCGATGTGGAACGCGAAGAGGCTCCCCGCGGCCTTCCCGAGGCCGCTGACGAGGATGATCACGCCCATCGTGACGCTGAACGGGAGGCCCAGACGCATCGACCCGGCGGGCGCGAGGACCACCTCGCTGGGCAGCGGGAGGATGAAGGCAATCAGAAACGAGTACACGCCGATGATGAGTAGGCCGAGCGGTCCGGTCGCGGCCCTGACGGCGTGTTCTATCGTCTGGTAGAGGGACTCGACGACGAGGACCACGGGTAGTTCGACGGCCACGAGCGGGTGTTTGGGAGTCGCTGACTAAATTGTGCCGTCTTCGAGTCGCCGGTCAGTACCAGTCCATATCCGCGACGAACGACCGGAGCATCGACCGCGTGACGTGGGGCATACAGACGACCCGCAGTTCGTCGCTGCCGGTCGTCGCAACCCGCCACCCGCGGTCGCGCAACTGCTCGATGAGCGACAGCGACACGTCGGCCGCGACCAGCGGCAGGCGCGGGCCGACGACGTCGTACCCGCGGGCGGCCAGCGCGTCCGCCAGCCACTCGGCGTTGTCCATCGCCCGCTCGTAGTGCTCGCGGTAGCCGGCGGGCCACAGCGCGTCCATCGCGGCGACGGCGCTCGCCACGCCGGCCCCCGAGCGCGTCCCCGTCAGCGTCACCTGACTGGCCGACTCCAGATACGGCGTGTCGATGGCTAACTCCGCGAGCAACTCCTCCGAGCGGGCCAACAGTCCGCCCGCTGGCACCGCGGCCTGCCCGAGTTTGTGCGGGTCGATGGTCATCGTGTCTACGGGCGCGTCCGCGAAGTCCCAGTCGTCGTCGGTAAAGGGGAGGTAGAACCCGCCCCACGCGGCGTCGACGTGCGCCAGCGCCCCCGCGTCGTGAGCGATGTCGGCGATTTCGGGAATCGGGTCGACGGCCCCGTACTCCGTCGACCCCGCGACGCCGACGACGGAGACGGTGTCCCCGTCGACCAGTTCGGCCATCGCCGCGGTGTCGGCCCGGTAGTCCGCAAGTGGTGCCGTCCGGAGTTCGACGCCCAGCAGTTCGGCGGCCTTCCAGAAACTGAAGTGGGCGCTGGTCGGGACGACGACGTTCGGGTCGTCGGTGTCGGCCCGGTTGCGGGCGACCCGCATCGCCTGCACGTTGGCTTCGGTCCCGCCGCTGGTGACGTAGCCCGAGGGGTCCTCGAGGCCGGTGATAGTCCCCAACATCCCGACGGCCTCCCGTTCGAGTTCCGCGACCCGCTGGTAGGTGGTCGGGTCGCCGGGGTTGGTCGCCAGAAACCGCTCGGCCGCCTGCCGGGCTGCCGGATGGGGTTCGGTACACATCGACGAGAGGACCCGTTCGAACTCCTGTGGTTCCGGTTCGACCCGCTGCATCTGCACCTCCGTTGGCGCTACTCCGATTTAGTGGTTGCGCAACCCGCTACTCATAGTGCTTCTTGTAGGTCATTTCGGTATCGACCGCCAGAGTTCGGGCGGTCGCACCGGTACACAGCTACAAGAAGCACTATCAGGCCTCGATGATATCCTCGTCGTCGCTCTCGGGCACGACCACTGACCCTTCGAGCGTCGTCACCGCGCGCCCGGCGATACGGACCCGCGAGCGACGTGGACGGTGACGTACCCCGGCCGGTCGAGGAAGTGCCCCTGCTCGAACACCATCGCGCTGGTGTCCTCGACGGCGCCGTGGTGGTCGAGATACCCGCCGGCCGCGCCGCTCGCCGTCCCCGTCACTGGGTCCTCCTCGATGCCGACGCCGGGAGCGAACATCCGGCCGTGCAGTGTCGACTCGCCCTCCAGCGTGTCGAAGGTGAACGCGTAGACGCCCGTCACGTCGTGGGCGTCGGTCAGCGCCTCGATGGCCGTCATATCCGGGTCCAGCCCCGAGAGGTCGGCGAAGTACTCGATGGGGACGACGAGATACGGCAGGCCCGTCGAGGCCCGACCGATTGGCAGGCCGACGTTCTCGATAGTCTCGGGGTCGGTTCCGAGCGCCGCCGCGACGGTGTCGACGTCCGCGTCGGCGTCGGTCACGACTGGATCGTTCTGAGTCAGCCACACTGTCCCGTCCTCCTCGACGGAGACGTCGAGCACGCCCGCGCCCGTCTCGACGGTGTGGTCGCCGGCCTCGATAGCGCCGCGCTCGAACAGCAGGGCGTGGGCGGCGACGCTCGCGTGCCCGCAGAGGTCGACCTCCGTCTCGGGGGTGAAAAACCGGAGCTCGCGGTCTGCCGCCTCGCTCGCGGTGACGAACGCCGTCTCGCTGGCCCCGAGTTCGTTCGCCAGCGCCCCCATCTGGTCGTCGGCGAGGTCGTCCGCATCGGGGACGACCCCGGCGGGGTTGCCGGTCGTCGGATCGTCGGTGAAGGCGTCGACGAGAAATGCCGCTCGCGTGTCCATACCCCTGCTGGCGCGGCTATCCCGTTAAACGTTCCCGTCGGTCACCTCCTCGACCCACGCGGCGAGGTCGACCACGACCTGCCGGTCGACGACGCCGGCTTCGGGGTTCCCGCCGGTCTCCAGCGCGCCCGCCCCGTCGACGAAGTAGTGGTTGAGCCCGTCGTACGACCGTGTCAGGACGTTCCCGCGACCGCCGATTGCGTCCCGCCACTGTCCGAAATCGTCCCCGGGGGACACTTGTCGGTCGCGGGTCCCTGTGCGAGGAACATCGGTAGCGACAGCCCCTCGGCGGCCGCGACCTGATCGTACTCGGCGAGACCCCGCCAGAACGGACGGCCGGCCCCCGCGAGGACTTCGCCCGACTCAATATCGACCGTCCGAAGCCGTTCGGCGAGGGCCCGGACCTGCCGGAGTTGCCGGCGCTCGGCGTCGGTGAGTTCGCCGTCCCGTTCGAGGGCGTAGCGGTTCTGTGCGACGATCAGATCCGGAAGCGGCCGTGCGTTGGCCGCCAGCATCGCGACGCCGGCGACCTGTCCGTCGCGGCTCGCTATCCGCGGCGCGAGCGCCCCGCCGAGGCTGTGGCCGACGACGACCGTGTCCGCGGCCGCGACGCGGTCGTGTTCGCGCAACCGCTCCAGCGCGGTCAGCGCGTCGTCGGTGACCACGTCGTCCAGCGAGAGCGCCGCCGGGTCGAGAGTTCCCGTGCAGGCGAACGTGCGTTTGTCGTACCGGAGGACGGCCACGCCGTACGTCGACAGGCCCCGTGCGATATCGCGGTACGGCTTCACCGGCCCGGTCGTCCCGTCGCGGTCCTGCGGTCCCGACCCGTGGACGATCACGGCACCCGGGAACGGCCCGTCGCCCTCGGGAACTGTCAGCGTCGCGCCTAGCGAGCAGTCGGCCGTCGCCGACAGCGACAGCGTCGTCGTCTCGTAGGCCGACGGCGCAGCGTACGGCGGCGTCGCCGTCCCGTCGGCGTCGGTGGTGGTCGTCCCGTCTGTCGTCCGGTTGGGCGTGTCGCGGGTCGTCGACGGTGTCGCCGTCGACGGGACCGTCGTCGTGCCTGTGTCGGTACAGCCGGCGAGGAGCGCTCCGGCGGCGACGACGCCGGCGCGGAGGACGCGTCGTCTGGAGGGCGTCATTATTCGGCAGTGATACGCTCCGGGGACAAAATCCCACGGCTTCTTACTCGCGCCGCCGTACGTCCCGGGCGATGAGCGACCTGCCCGACGAGTTCCCCTGTACGATCACGAACTGGGAGTACATCTACGGGCTGACCCGCGAGGTCAGCGACGAGGTGAAAGCCGACAGCTTCGAACCGGACGTCGTCGTTGCGCTGGCTCGCGGCGGCTGGTTCGCCGGCCGGTGCCTGTGTGATTTCCTCGGGCTGGACGACCTCACGAGCCTGAAGATAGAGCACTACGTCGGCGCGGGCGAGGCCGGCGAGGAACCGGAAGTCCGCTACCCGATGCCCGAGGCTCGGTCGCCGGCAAGGACGTCCTGATCGTCGACGACATCGCCGACACGGGCCAGTCGATGTCCCACGCCGAGGCCTACGTCGAGGACCGGGACCCGAACGCGGTCCGAACGGCGACGTTGCAGTTGCTCGGGACCAGCGAGTTCGAACCGGACTTCGTCGGCGAGCGACTGGCCGAGTGGGCGTGGGTCGTCTACCCGTGGAACTTCGTCGAGGATATGATCGATCTGATCAGCGGCGTGATGGAGAAATCCGACGCCGAGCGGTTCACGCCCGCGGACATCCGGGCGGCGTTGCGGTCGTTTCACGGCGTCGAGCGCATCGAGATGGAGATAGCCCAGCCCGACCGGCTGGACGAGGTCCTGACGGAGATGGAGCGACGGGAGGTCATCGAACGCGCCGGGAGCGCCGACGGCGAGGCCGTCTGGACGCTGGCCGAGTGACTGGGTTCGCCGCTCCGACGAGTGAGCGGACGGATCGGCCACGGCAGTCCAGCGGGAGTGAACCCGCGGTAGCCCGGCCGATATCATCGTGGTCGAGGAGAGTTGGCCCCCAAGATAGATTTCCCTATCCACCCAAACGACCGCGTATGGATCGGAGTCGACGCGCGGTACTCGGAGCGTGTGTGGGCGCGACGGTGGCGCTGGCCGGTTGCGGGAGCGGTCCCGACGACTCGACCCCGTCTGCCGACCGGGAGACCGAGCGGACGCCGGCCCCGAGTGCAGGGCAGAGCGGGGGTGGACTGATCGAGGTGCCGGCGGCGGCCGAGTCCTATCTCGAGAGCGCGAACGGGTACGACGGAACCGTGCACGACGCCCGCGGACAGACGGACGTGACCGTCGCCGTCGGCGCCGGCGACGGACTGTCCTTCGATCCAGCCGCGATCCGGATCGACCCGGGGGCGACGGTCTACTGGCAGTGGACCGGCGAAGGTGGCGATCACAACGTACGCAGTACCGATACCACGGGTGGGGACTGGGACGCCAGTGTCACGGGCGAGCCACTCGACTCGGGGGATCCCACCGGCACGCCCGGCGTCAACTACGAGTACACGTTCCAGCAGCGCGGCGTCTACCCGTACAACTGTCTGGTACACAGGGGGCAGGGAATGTTCGGGGTCGTCCTCGCCGGCGACGTGTAACTACTCGAAGTCCCGGCGCATCGCGATCTCGAACCACGGACAGAGGCGCAACTGGCGGTAGTACTGGGGGTTCTCGTGGAGGTCCTCGTAGTCGGCCCACAGGAGGCCGTCGACCTCCGCGGGGTCACGGTCGAGGCTGGTGTCGGTCAGCGTCGCCTTGAGAACGGCACAGACCTCGTGTTCGAGGCCGGCGTTCTCGTAGTAGCGCTTGTACTCGAAGCGGTCGGTGACCCGGAGGTCCTCGTACTGGTCGGGCGTGATCCCGAGTTCCTCCTCGAGGCGTTCCTCGGTGGCCTCGACCTGCGTTTGGCCCTCGACGGGGTGGGAGGCGACGGTGCCGTCCCAGTGGGTGTCCCACAGGCGCTTGTCGGCCGAGCGCTGGGCCAGCAGGATGCGTCCTTCCTCGTCGAACAGCAGTGCCGTGAACGCGCGGTGGCGGATACCGTCGCCGGTGTGGGCCTCCAGACGGTTGACTAGCCCCTGCTCGTTGTCGTCGGCGTCGACCGCGATGACGTCCTCGCCCGCGTTTTTGTGGTCCAGCGCCTCGCCTGTGTCCGCGTCCGAACTCATATACTCGTCTCTCGTCGCGGGTGTTCAAACCGTCTTCGACTCGACTGGGACGGGGACGGGTTTCGGCCTGTTCCGTCGCGTACGCTTATCGCCGCTCTGGGCGTCCAGCACGTATGACGACACGACGACAGCTACTGACTGCGGGTGCGGCCGCGACCGGAGTCGTCCTCGCCGGGTGTTCCGGCGGCGAGTCGACGCCGGAGCGGACGCTTCGCATCGTGCTGAACAACCAGAGCGGCCGGGCACAGACCGTCACGATCACCGTCACCGACGCCGAGGACACCGTCGTCGAGGAGTACGCCGACGAGACGATTCAGGACGGCGTCAGTACCCCCTTCGAGAGCAGCGACTACGAGGACGGCAGCTACAGTATCGCTGTCGACGGCGACGACTGGGCCAGCGGCGGCACCTACCACCCGGAATCCTGCCCGCGCAGTACCTTCACGACACTGCTGGAGGCCGGCGAGGCTGAACCCGCCGTGACCGCGATGGTCAGCTGTGACGAGTAGGGGCTGTCTCCGGGCAGTTCCGGACGGTGCGTAGCGAAAATCCGTTGCGGAAGACACTTTAACCACCGAGAGATATTACCTAGTGGTATGAGCGACTTCGAGCAGTTCAGCGACGTCGGCGAGGCGGAAGTCACACGCGCAATCGGGCAGGAGTGGACCGAGGAGTTCATGGACTTCTCGGATTCGGACGTCATCATCGTCGGTGGCGGTCCCTCCGGGCTGATGGCAGCGAAGGAACTCTCCGAACGCGGTGTCCAGACGATGGTCGTCGAGAAGAACAACTACCTCGGCGGGGGCTTCTGGCTCGGCGGGTTCCTGATGAACAAGGTCACCGTCCGGGACCCGGCACAGCAGGTGCTGGACGAACTGGACGTCGAGCACAAACAGTCCAAAGACAGCGAGGGCCTCTACGTCGCCAACGGCCCCGAAGCGTGTTCGGGTCTCATCAAGGCCGCCTGCGACGCCGGCGCGAAGATGCAGAACATGACGGAGTTCACCGACATCGTGATCCGCGAGGACCACAAGGTCGGCGGCATCGTGATGAACTGGACGCCGGTCCACGCGCTCCCGCGCGAGATAACGTGTGTCGACCCCATCGCCGTCGAGGCCGACCTCGTCATCGACGCGACCGGCCACGACGCGATGGCCGTCAAGAAACTCGACGAGCGCGGCGTCCTGAACGCGCCGGGCATCGAGGAGGGCGACGCCGGGATGGACGCCACCGACGACGACACCTACGGCGCCCCGGGCCACGACTCGCCCGGTCACGACTCGATGTGGGTCGGCGAGTCCGAGGACGCCGTCGTCGAACACACCGGCCTCGCCCACGACGGCCTCGTCGTCACCGGGATGGCCACCGCGACGACCTACGGCCTCCCGCGGATGGGCCCGACCTTCGGCGCGATGCTCGTCTCCGGCAAGCGCGCCGCACAGGTCGCGCTGGACGAACTCGACGTCGACGCCGACCCGGTCGACATCACGAGCCGGAACGCGACGCCCGCTGACGACTAACCACTTTTACAGCTCGGGGGTTTCCCTCGGGCCTTCGGCCTGCGGGAACCCCCGACTGCAAAAACGTGGGGAAAACATCTCGACGC
>NZ_WPCA01000139.1 GCF_009741825.1 Halapricum sp. CBA1109 | reverse complement strand
GACCACGGGACCGTGTCGTCAGGACGCGCGGTGGCGGAGATTCGCCGCGGTCGCCGTCCTCATCGTCGACCCGGACGAACCGAACGGTGACGGTTTCGGCCCGACCGTCCCGTCCCGAAAGCGTCGCCGTCGTCGTCGCGTCCCCGTCACCGAGACACCGGCCCAGCGCCCCGCCGGACCGACCCGCGGTCGCGTCGGCGAACAGGTCCAACGGCCCGAGTCCGAGGAGCGCGGAGGCGTTCCGCCGAGTGACGCGTGCGAGGTCCGCGGACACCGCGGCTACCTGCCCGTCTTCGATCGTCCAGTGATACCCGTCGGCGGCCGCGTCCGGCCCGGACGGCCCCCGCCCCAGCGTGTGCGCTTCGGTCATCGAATCGACCTTCGGGACACGGCCCTCTCGGCCTGATGCCTTACACGTTTGGGGCCGTCGACAGCGGCGTGACGCCGCGTTTTTACTCGCTCGGAGTGACGGCCTCGATAATGGGCCTCGCACCGTACCACGTCCCCGAGTTCGCACCGGTCGCCGACGACGCGAGCGTCGTCGCGGGCGACCGCTACCGGTTCACCGTACTGACCCCGCGAATCGTCCGGGCCGAGTACGACCCGGACGGCGAGTTCGAGGACCGGCCGACACAGACGGTGTGGTACCGCGACCAGCCGGTCCCCGAGTTCACCGTCGACCGCGGCGACGACCACCTCGTGATCGAGACGGACGCGCTCCGAATCGAGTACGCCACAGCGGAGCCGTTCGGCCCGGAGACGCTGTCGGCGAGGATAACCTCGTTGGGGACGACGTGGCGGTACGGTGACGACGACCCGGCCAATATGGGCGGGACCGTCCGGACGCTGGACCGCGTCGAGGGCGCGACCGACCTCGAGGACGGCCTGCTCGGCGGCGACGGCTGGACCGTCGTCGACGACACCGACTCTCTCGTCTTCGGCGACGACGGCTGGCTCGAACCCCGCGACGCCGCCGCGGGCTACGAGGACGTCTACCTCTTTGGCTACGGCCACGACTACCTCGACTGTCTGGCGGACTTCACCGCCATCGCCGGCGACGTGCCGATGGTCCCCCGGTGGGCGCTGGGCAACTGGTGGAGCCGCTACTGGCCCTACAGCGCCGCGGACCTCCGGGAGTTGCTGGAACGGTTCGAGGCCGAGGACCTCCCGCTGTCAGTCTGCGTCATCGATATGGACTGGCACACGACCGACAACGACTACCACGGCGGCTGGACGGGGTGGACCTGGAACGAGGACCTCTTTCCCGACCCCGCAGGCTTCACCGAGTGGCTCCACGAGAAGGGCCTGCGGACGACGCTCAACCTCCACCCCGCCGAGGGCGTCCACCCCCACGAACAGCAGTACCCCGCCTTCGCCGAACACATGGGCATCGACCCCGCGAGCGAGCGGCCGGTCGAGTTCGACGCCAGCGACCCGCAGTTCCTGCGGGGCTACTTCGACCACGTCATCGACCCCTTGGAGGAGGAGGACGGCGTCGACTTCTGGTGGATCGACTGGCAACAGTGGGAGGAATCCCCCGAGATGGAGGGGCTGGACCCGCTGTGGGCGCTCAACCACCTCCACGCCTTAGACCGGACCCGTGACGGCCGCCGGCCCTTTATCGTCTCGCGGTGGGGCGGCCTCGGCGGCCACCGCTACCCCATCGGCTTCTCCGGGGACGCCGTCGTCTCGTGGGACTCACTGGCCTTCCAGCCGTACCTCACCGCCACGGGGAGCAACGTCGACTTCGGCTGGTGGAGCCACGACATCGGCGGTCACTTCGGCGGGACGGGCAGCGTCGACGGTTTCGGGGAACTGTACGCCCGCTGGACGCAGTTCGGCGCGCTGAGCCCCGTCAACCGCATCCACACCGGCAACCTCGCGTACATCGACAAGCGCCCGTGGACGTTCGACCCGACGGTCCGGGAGGCCCTCGGTGACGCGCTCCGCTTTCGGCACGCGCTGGTGCCGTACATCTACACGATGGCGTGGCACAACCACGACCGGGGCGTCCCGCTGGTCCGGCCGCTGTACTACCACCACCCCGAGGCCGAACTCGCCTACCACACCCCACAGGAGTACTACTTCGGCAGCGAACTGCTCGCCGCGCCCTACACCGAGCCACGGAGCGACTCGACCAACCTCGCCCGCCAACCCGTGTGGCTCCCCGATGGCGAGTGGTTCGATTTCCACACCGGCCGTTCCTACGACGCCGGGTTCCACGCCCGCTACGGCGACCTCTCGGACGTGCCGCTGTACGCGAAAGCCGGCGCTATCGTCCCGCTTGAGGAGGACCCCTCCTTCGGCGACACCGACCCGCCCGAGCGGTTGCGCGTCGCCGTCTTCCCCGGCGCCGACAACGAGTTCAGCCTCTACGAGGACGACGGGACGACACAGGCCTACCGCGACGGCGAGTACGCGACGACGACGCTGTCGACCCGCTGGGACGGCGACCGGATGACCGTCACCGTCGACCCGCCGGCGGGCGCGACCGAACACGTCCCCGAGGACCGCTCGATTACGCTGGACCTCCGCGGACTCGCCGACGACGTCGCCGTCACCGTCGACGGGGAGGCCCGCGAACACCGCTACGACGCCGACGCCTCGGCCGTCGTCATCGAGGACATCGACGCCACCGGAACGTCGGTGACCGTCACCGTCGAGGCAGAGGACGGGTCCCTGCGGGCGGCCCGGGACCACCGACTCGACCGCTTGCAGGCGGTGTTGTCCCGGTTGGAGTGTCCCGCCCGGACGAAGTCACGCATCGAGGAGTACGCCGAGGCGTACTGCCGGGGCGGCCACGCCGACCTCGGGTGGCTGGCGAACTTCGCCGAACGGCTGGACGGCGAGCAGGCCCGCGCCATCGTCGAGACGCTCACCGACGCCGGCGTCGCCCGTCTCGACAACGCCGCCGAGTCACGACTCCTGCTGTGGAACGAGGACGGCGAGTCCGCGGTCACCCACCGGCTGAGCACCTTCGAACGCGGCGGCATCCCGCTGACCGTCGAGGGCGAGGCCCGCGACGGCCCGCTCCCGGACTGGGAGGTCCTCGAACTGGATGAGTGGGACGGCCTCGACTGGACGCTGACGGTCGACTACGCCGGGGCCGGGACGATTACCTACGAGGGCGACGGCGTCGCCGAGAACTACGAGGGCGACGTTCGATAACTCGGTCGGAAACAGGCGCCCGCGGCCGAGCGCTCACTCCGCGCGGACGGACGGTGACTGCCTGATGTCGTCCGCCAGTCGGTCGGCGTAAGCGAGCCGGAGCCGCCGGGCGCCCGCGCCGTCGAGGACGTTCTGGTCGCCGATGTCGTGGGTGGGCGGGTCGTAAGCGGCCACGTCCAAGCCCATCCGGTCGAGGTACGACCGGACCGACGCCGCCGAGAGGCCGTCGCGGATGGCCGCGTTGAGGTAGCCGACGACGCTGTCGAACTCCGGTAAGACGACCGTGTCGTCGGTTATTTCGCCGGTCGAGCCCTCGATGCGCACCTCGCGGCCGGCCAGCGTCTCGACGGCCCCCGCGACGTCGTCGGCCAACTGGAGGACCTGACTCGGGAGCGCGGTGTCTGGCGAGCGCCACTCGACGGTCCCGAAGGCCTCGCGCAACTGGACGGGCGTCCAGACGGCGCTCTCGGGGTCGAAGTGGGCGTGGATGGCCCGGTGGTCGATGCCGGCGGACTCGGCCCGCGTCACGAACTCCTCGAAGCGGCGTTCGAGGCGTCGGTCCCACTCCTCGCGGTCGTCGACGTACGGCCACAGCCGACCCTGATGTGGCAGGTCGTCGTAGGCCATCCAGCGGTAGAGCTTCGACCGGGCGCCGGCGGCGAGATAGCGGCCGCGGAAGTACGGCGAGGAGTTGACCAGCGCCAGCGCCGGGTCCAGCGCTATCAGGGTGTTGAGTTGGTCTATCGCCCGCCCGTCCTGCTGTTCGACGTGGATGTGCGTGCCGGCACAGTGGCGGACGTACTGGAACGCCGGGCCGACCACGTCGTTCTGGATGGCCGTCCGCTCGCTGTCGAGTTCGGCGACAGCCTCGGTGTCGATTGGTGTCGACAGTGGGACCAACCGTCGGCCGCAGTCTTCGGCCCGGTCGAGCACCGCTCGGAGACGGTCGTACAGTTCCGCGCGGAGTTCCGCAGTCGTCTCGCAGGGGGTCGTCTTGACCTCCAACATCGGCTCGACGAACTCCCGTTCGACGCCGGGCGAAGCGCCGACGAGCGGCCCCGGTTCGACCAACCGGCCGTCGTCGTCGACGACCCAGTACTCGACTTCGATGCTCCGCCGGAGCGGAGTGAATGCGTTGGCTGACACTGTTACCTCCGTCGCGTGGCGACCGGCCCGTCGTCGGACGCCATACCACGGTATCTCATCACACGATGTTCGTGGGAGAATAGACAAGAGTGTTACCCGTATCGAAAAAATTGCGGCAAAAACAGATGGGTTTGTCATACATCGAGAGGCATTTGTGTGTGGACCGGTAACGAGGGGTAGATGGATCGACCGCGGATCGCGTTACTGAACGCCGCACACGAGGCCGCGTCGACGAGTCGGAACTTCCGGCGGGAACTGGACGCCGAGGTCGTCGAGTTCAACTGCCCCGCCGGGGAGGTACCGGAGACCTTTTCCTTCGACGGCTGTGTCGTCACCGGCTCCCGGGCCTCGGTCTACTGGGACGAGCCGTGGATCGGACGGCTGAAGGAGTGGGTCGGCGAGGCGGTCGAGGCGGGCGTCCCCTTCCTCGGCGTGTGTTTCGGCCACCAGTTGCTGGCGAACGTCCTCGGCGGCCGCGTCGAGTCGATGGGCGAGTACGAGATCGGCTACCGGACGGTCCACCAGGACGGCGAGAACGAACTGCTGGCCGGCGTCGGCGACGACTTCACCGTGTTCACGACCCACTCCGACCACGTGGTCGAGGCCCCGCCCGGCGCGACGGTGTTCGCGCGCAACGAGTACGGCATCCACGGCTTCCGCAAGGGCCACGTCTTCGCCGTCCAGTTCCACCCCGAGTACGACACGACGACCGCCCGAGAAGTGACCGAGGGCAAGGACGGCCAGATCAGCGACGAGCGCATCCGGTCGGTGTTAGCGGGCATCACCGAGGAGAACTACACCGCGGCCTGTGAGGCAAAGCGCCTGTTCGAGAACTTCCTCGCGTACGTCGAATCCGTCCGCCCCGAACAGGTCCGGGCGGACTGAGCGACGGTCGGGCAACCGGTAACGTCTACTGTCGCCGGAGCGCAACGGACGGGTATGGGGTTGTTCGACGATTGGTTCGGCGAGGGCGACCGGGAACGGTCCGCCGACGAGACACCCACCGACGGTGACGCGCCCGCGGAGGCAAACGAGCAGTCGACGGGCGAGGACGCGGCCCCACCGGTCGGGCCCGAGTGGTTCGCGCGGAAGGCCGAGGAGGCGACCGCGGAGTGGTCGGACCTGCCGCTGGATTTCAGCGCCGACTCGGTCGCGGCCCTGGACGACCACGCCGGCAGCGACGACAACCCCGTCGCGGTCCTCGCCGCCGACCCCGAGACGGACGAGGAGATGCTCGACCGAATCCGGGAGGGGTACGCGATCAGTTTCGGGAGCTACTTCGGCGAGGTATTGGTCCGGGCGTACGACGGCGAGTGGACGCTGGTCGACGACCAGTGGGTCGTCGCCGTCCCCGTCGGCGAGGACGACCGGGCGGCGGTCGTCGTCTTCGACATCGCGATGGCGTCGATCACCGGACCGCCGGCGTTCGGGACCGTCCTCGAACAGATCGAAGCGAAACGGGCCGGCGACGGCGACGCGACACCCATTACACACCCCGGCGTCGGCGGGAGCGACGACCCGACCGCGCGGTTCGAGGCCGACGCCGCGGACGTCGCCGCGGAGTGGCCCCGCTACCGGCTGGACTTCTCGCCGAACTCGCTGGTCAGACTGGACACCCTCGTCGCCGAGGAGTTTCGCCGGTTCGACCTCGACGACGCTGCGCTCGGCGGCGAGGACGGCGCGTCGGCGTTTCTCACCGCCCACGCAGTCGAAACGGGGGGCTACCTCGGCGAGGTGTTCGTCCGCAACTGCGGGGCCGAGTGGCACACCGAGGCGGAACCGCTGCTCGTCGTCCCCGGTCCGGAAGTCGACGCCCAACTCGACCCCGTCGGTATCGCCGCGGACTGCCTCCGAGGCGAGGATTCGTTCACCGCGACCTACGAGGCCGTCCGGAGCCAACTGGGCCTCGATTCCGACCCCATCGACGACGACGCGGCGATGGCCGCCATCACGCGGCCGACTGAGGCGTTCGTCGTCGACGCCCCCGGCAGGGAGGCGCTATCGGACGCGGCCGCGTCGCTCGCCGAGGAGTGGCCGGAGTACGACCTCGACCGGTCGGCGGCGTCGCTCGCCAGACTCGACGACCTCGTGGCTGCAACGGACTCCGAGACCCTCGACGTGACCCGCGTCGGCGCGTATCTCGGCGCAGTGTTCCTCGAGCAGTACGGGGCCGAGTGGGACGACCACGACGAACTCGGGTGGGTGCTTGCCCTCCCCGACGAGGCCGACGACGACCCGGCGATGATCGTGTTGCCGCCGGTCCTCCGGGACTGTCTCGACGGCGACGACACGTTCGCGGCGTTTCACGACACCGCCCTCGAACAGACCGGCACCGACGGGCCGTCCGTCTCCTCGACGTGAGTCAGCAGGTCCAGGAGTCCCGGACCGAGCGCCGCCAGACGTCGCCCAGTTCGGGCGCGCTGGCGTCGAACCCCTCGTCGGCGAGTTCGGCTGCGAACGCCCCACAGCGGTCGCCGTGGTTGACCAGAATCTCGGTGTCGCGGTAGGAATCGAGGAACGAGCGCAGGCCCTCGCGGTCGGCGTGGGCCGAGAAGTCGTAGCGCTCGGCCCGCGCGGCGACGGGCATCCGCCGGCCGTCTATCTCGGCGCTGCCGGTGTCGAGCAA
>NZ_WPCA01000077.1 GCF_009741825.1 Halapricum sp. CBA1109 | reverse complement strand
TCGGCGGCGAGTTCCTCGCGTCGCTCGGCGTCGATGGTCTTTGAGTCACCGACGTCGGCCGGCAGGTCCGCCGGGTCGGCCCGGACCGCCGCGGCGAACATCGACCCGAGCACGGGGCCCTTGCCGGCCTCGTCGACACCGAATCGCATACGCTTGCGGTGTGTGTCCACCGGGTTTAGCGTTTGCGGTCGTCGACGTCGTCCACACCGGCTAGGGCCGCGGGAACTCGACGACAAAGGTCGCGCCGCGGGGCTCGTTGTCCTCGATACGGATGTCGCCGCCGTAGTTCTCGACCAGCGTCGAGACGACGTAGAGGCCGCCGCTTCCGGTGTCGTCCGACCGTGGCTCGAACAGGTCGCGCTTCTCCGCGTCGGGGACACCGGGCCCGTTGTCGAGGACGCGGAGTATCACACCGTCGGCCGCCGGTTCGACCGTGACGTGGACGGCCGGGTCGTCGGTGTCGTTGTGTTCGATACCGTTCTCGATCAGGTTCGAGACGACCGTCCGGACGGCTTCGTTTGCGTGTATCTCGGCCGTCCCCGGCGTGTCGGCGGTGACGGTCCCGGGCAGGGAGTCGTCGGCGTGGTCGACGGTATCGCTGACGACCGACGCGAGGTCGACCGTCGTGAAATCGGGGTCCGCCGACAGCGTCTCGGCGATTGCCCCGGTCGATTCGATGGTGTCGAGCACCGCCTCGATACGGTCGGTGATGATCGACGTGGACTCCTCAATGCGGGTAGCGTCGCCGTCCGCGTCGTCGATGGCGTTCGCGTGTCCCCGGATGACCGTCATATCGTTTTTGATGTCGTGGCGGAGGACACTGTTGGTGAACGACAGCGTCGCCATCGCCTGGGTCGCTTCGCGAGCGCTCTCCCGGGACCGTGCGCTGTAGTAGCCAGCAAGAAAGCCCGCGACAGCACCGGTCGTCGCCGCCAACAGGAGTTCAAACGTCGGTTCGGCGAGCGTCCGGCCCTCGCTGAGGCGGATGGCGATGCTGAACGCGACCATCCCGCCGACGAGAAGTGTTCCGGCCACCGTCGCGGCGAACACGCGCCAGTTGTTGATCGGATGAAACGCCGTGTGAGCCAGATAGTATCCGCCGTAGACGAGGCCCAGCGCCGGAACACCGTCGATAGCAAACGCCAGCAGCGGTCCGCCCAGTTGATCGACCGTTGTGACCTCCGTCAGGTGGTGGCTCCCGGCAGCGACGAACAACACGACCCCGAGTGTCGCCACGAGCAACGGGGACGCGTCGTACACTGCCGTCCGGTCCATACGTCGTGATTGTCTGTCGGTTAGTAAAGAAGTGCCGCCAAACTGGGAAGGGACATCGGGTGAGAGTGCGTCCGGGGGAATACTCTTGCCCGAACAGTGTGAACAGGGACCATATGACAGACAGCGAGTAGTTGTACATCGACGGGGAGTGGCAAGCAGGAGGCGACAGCATCGAGGTGCGGGGCCTCGCCGAGGGCGGCACGCTCGGCACCGTCGCCGCGGCCCACCGCGAGCAAACGGACAAGGCGCTGGCCGCGGCCGAGCGAGCACAGCGGCCGATGCGGGAGACGACACCGGTCGAGCGCGCACGGTGGCTCGAAGCCATCGCCGACGCTATCGAAGCGCGCGCGGAGGAACTGTCCGAAACCATCGTCCGTGAGGCTGGCAAGCCCGTCTCATCGGCCGGCGGCGCGCCCTCTCACGGCCTCGGCGACATCCCCTTCGGCGGCAACGACGCCTCCGGAATCAACCGCGGGGGTATCCACACCTCCATCGAACAGATGCGCCGCAAGAGGTCGATTATCCTGTAAGACCACCGTGACCGATTTGTGTTTGCGTACACAAACACAAAATATGGGCACGAAGACCATCGGTATCAGGGAGGAGGTGTACGAACGCCTCGACGCCCGCAAGCGGGACGACGAGAGCTTCACCGAGTTCGTGGACCGACTACTCGACGAGACGACGCCTGACTGGCGCGAGGGGTTCGGGACCCTCGACGGGGACGAGGCGGCGGCACTTCGGGAAGCAGTTGAGCAGTCCCGTGAGCGAACGGGCGAGGGACTTGCGGACAGGCAACGGCGGGCCATCGAGGAACTCGCCGAGCGAAACACCGACGATGAAACTGCTTGATACGACCTTTCTCATCCGCTACTGGGCCGGCGAGGACGACGTTCGGGCCTACCTCGAAGGACACGAGGAGGCCGAGTTCGCCACGACCACACTGAACCTGAAGGAGATTGCGGTCGGCCGCGAACTACAGGGGAAACTCGACCGCGAGGAGATACTCGCCACGTTCGAGTGGGTGCGTATCGTGCCGTTCAGCATAGACCACGCCATCGCAGCCGGGGAGTTGGAAGCAGCCTTACACCGGGACGAGAGCGTCAATCAGGACAACATAAACGCCCTCACCGGGGACTTGCTGATCGCGGCGGTTGCGAGAGAGCGGGGCGCGACGGTCGTGACCGAGAACGTCGAAGACTTCGAGTCGTTCGACGGCGTCGCCGTGGAGACGTATCGGTCGGATCAGCGTTTTCGAGGTGGAGCCTCCGGCCTCAAGGAGCGACCGAAGCGTAGCAAAGGGAGTGAGTAGGCCGGAGAGGAAACCGACATGGTACGACACAACCGGCATACTGCGACCGACTGACTCCCGAATGTATAAGTACCGTCAGGTACTCTCTGAAGTTATGGGCGTGCGTCGAACTGCCGTCGTGAAACTCGACCTTTCCGACGAGCAACGTGATGCACTCCACCGAACTGCCGAGCAATACCTGTATTGCGCGAACCGAACCGCCGACTACTGTTGGTCCGACACCACCTACACTGAGTGCAGAACCAACAAGAGACAGGTTCGTGACGTACTCTACTCCGAACTTCGTGAGGAGACAGACCTACAGGCACAACTCGTCCAAGCTGCCATCAAACGCGCCGTCGAAGCCGTCAAAGCGTGTGTCGAACGGTGGAAGAAAGGGCAGCGTGTCTCTTGCCCGACGTTTACCGCTGAAACGATGGACTACGACGCACGGAGCGCGACCTTCTACCGCAACAAGGTGTCGCTGGCAACCGTCGAGGGGCGGGTAGAACCATCGTTCGTTCTCCCGGCAGACAGCCCGACGCCCTACGAGCGGTACGTTCTCTCCGAGGACTACGAGTTCCGCGAAAGTACGGTTCGATACGACGCGGTGGACGACGAGTTCTACATCCAACTCTCGACGCGGCGGATAGACGGTGACGCAGAGGTTTCGGAAGATACCGGGCACCCCGACCAAACGGTCCTCGGTATCGACCTCGGCGTCAACTCGTTGGCAGTCTCCTCGACCGGTACGTTCTGGCAGGGAGACGACTACGACCACTGGTGCCGTGAGTTTGAGAAGCGGCGTGGTGAGATGCAACAGCGCGGCACACAAACCGCGCACAACGCCTTGCTTCGCCTCGGGAAGCGCGAAGAAGCGTGGCGGAAACAGTACATCCACACGGTCGCTAACGAACTTGTCGCGGAAGCTGTCGAACACGACTGCGACGTTATTGTGTTCGAGGAGTTGACCGACATTCGAGAGCGGCTTCCGCAGGCGAAGTGGCACCACGTTTGGGCGTTCCGACGCCTCTACGAGTACGTCTCCTACAAAGCGCCCGAACAGGGCATCTCCGTGGAGCAAGTCGAACCGAACCACACGTCTCAACGCTGTTCTCGGACGGATTGTGGATTCACGCACGAGGGCAACCGCCACGGAGAACACTTCTGTTGCCAGAAGTGTGGCTACGAGGTGAACGCGGATTACAACGGTGCGAAGAATATCGGGCTACGGTACGCCCGAAAGCGGACACACAGACTCCGTTCCTCGCCCAAGTCGGGGAGCGGAGACGCAGAAGTAGACCTGCGTGTGAATGGTGGGACGTTGAACGGCGAGAGTCACCGGCCTATTGCTGGTGACTGATTGCCGGGAGTCCACATCAAAGCCCCACCCTCAAGGACCGAGGCGCGTATGCGCCGAGGGAGTAGGGTGGGGTAGTTTACGCCGGGTCGTAGGCGTCGGCGAGGTACTCCTCGATCATCCGGCGGGCGTGGTACCGGGAGCCGTTGAACGCGATAGCGTTCTGCATGATCGCGGTCCAGCGCTCGTGGTCGTCGTAGTAGGTCGGCAGGATGTCCGCTTCGAGGGTGTCGTACAGTGCCGTCGCGTCGACGAGGTCCTCCCGCGCGTCGGTCATCCGCTGTTCGCGGGCGGTGTGGGGGTCGGGCCCGATGGCCCACCCAGTCTCGCCCTCGATGTGCCCCTCGACCCACCAGCCGTCGACCGTCGAGAACTGCGGGACGCCGTTGAACGCCGCCTTCATCCCGGACGTGCCCGAGGCCTCGCGGGGCCGCCGAGGGTTGTTGAGCCAGACGTCGACGCCGGCGGTGAGTTTCGCACCCATCTCCATGTCGTAGTCCTCGAGGTACGTGATCGGTATCTCCTCGTCCAGTTCGTCGGCGTAGCGGTGTATCTCCCGGATGATCTCGCCGCCGAGGTCGTCGCCGGGGAACGCCTTGCCGGCGTAGACGACCTGCAGGTCGCCGGCGCGGGCGACGACCTCGCGCAGGCGGTCGACGTCCTCGAACAACAGCGGCGCGCGCTTGTACGGCACCGCCCGCCGGGCAAAGCCAAGCGTCAGCACGTCCGGATCGAGGTCGACGCTCTGGCGGTCGGCGACGTACTCGATCAGTTCGGCCTTCTCCTCGCGGTGGGCGGTCCAGATGTCTTCGCGGTCGATCAGCGTCGCGTGCTGGAGTTTCGTCGGGAAGCGCCGCCAGTTGCGGAGGTGTTCGTCGAACAGCGACGCGACGTGGTCGCCGACCCACGTCGGGACGTGCGCGCCGTTGGTGACGGCGTCGATTGCCTCGGCGTGGTCTGGGAACATCTCCCGGGAGACCTCCTGGTGGCGTTTGGCGACGCCGTTGACGTACCGTGAGAGGTTCAGCGCCAGCCGCGTCGTGTGGACCATCCCCTCGGCGCTGTGCTCCCGGACCGTGTCGAGGGGGACGAGGTCGCCGGCGAGTTCGCCGAGCAGGTCGTAGTGGAACTCCTCGTGGGCGGCCGCGACGGGCGTGTGCGTCGTGAACACGCACTGCTCGCGGACCGCCTCGGCGTCGAGGTCGGCGCGGTCGAGCAGTTCGAGCGTGAGGAAACTGGCGTGGCCCTCGTTCATATGGTAGGTCCCCACGTCGTAGCCTAGTTCGTCCAGCATCCGGACACCGCCGATGCCGAGGACGAGTTCGGCCGCCAACTGGAACCGCTTGTCCCGACCGGGCGCGTAGACGCGCTTGGTGAGGTCCCGCGCCCACTCGCTGTTTTCCTCCCGGTCGGTGTCGAGCATAATCACCGGGACGGTGTCGCCGAACTCCGAAGTAACGTCGTAACGCCACGCGCCGACCTCGACCGTCTCGGGGCCGATGTCGACGGACGTCGTCGCGTCCAGCGGGTCACAGAACTCCGCGACCGGCCACGGGGCCGGTTCGGTGTGCTGGGTGCCGTCGTCGTCGAGGAACTGCTCGCCCAGCCCCTCGTCGTTGAGTAGCGTCACGCCGACGGCGTCGACGCCGAGGTCCGCGAACCCGCGGACCACGTCCCCGGCGAGGATGCCGAGGCCGCCGTTGTAGGTGTTCATCCCGTTCTCCAGCCCGAACTCCATACTCACATAGGCAATCGTCCCCTCGTGAGCGGAGTCGGCCGCCCTCGCGTGGTCTGTCGTCATACTGACCCGTTCTCACAGCGTTGGTTTAGGTGTTGCTGGATGCCCACGAGGTGACGCGCAACGTTTATTTACCGTGCCGACCACTCTGTAGTTGCAATGGCGAAAGGTACGGTTGATTTCTTCAACGACACTGGCGGTTACGGTTTCATCGAGACAGAGGACGCGGACGAGGACGTTTTCTTCCACATGGAAGACGTTGGCGGCCCGGACCTCGAGGAAGGACAGGAACTAGAGTTCGACATCGAGCAGGCCCCCAAGGGTCCGCGCGCGACCAACGTCACTCGCCTGTAAGGCGGACGTTTCGTCGACTCGGAACAAACAGAATTTTCCATTCTTCACGGCCGACAGCGGCCGCGCTACTTCGTAACGGAGTCCAACGGCACCAGCCGGTGTTCGGTCATCGGCTTTGTGTACCCCGATGATTCGTTGGTCATCCCCGCGGTGTAGACCGTCACCTTCTGCTGGAGGACGTGTGGCTCACCCCGCTTGTTCTTGATCACGTCGACCGAGCGCCAAGCCTCCTCTTCCATAGCAGTGGTGTTCACACTACGGCAGTAAATACGATGTGGGCGGACGCCGTCACCTTCTCGTGTCTCGACACCAACGGTCGAATATGCTCGAATACCACGTCGCCTTCCTCCTGTTGCTCGTCGGGACGGAGGCCTTCTTCAGCGGGCTCTCGATACTGAACTACCGCTACGGGGCCGCCACCGTCGCGGCCCGCAGCGAGTGGGTGCGGGACCGACTCGGCGTCGAAGACCCGGACGAACTGCTCGGCTACCAGCGGGCGACGACGGGGCTGTCGCTGGTCCGGACGTGGGTGAGCCTCGGCGTGACGTTGCTCGTCCTCTACAGCGGGCTGTTCGCCGACGCCGTCGACGCCGTCGCGGGGCTGGGACTGCCGCCGCTCGCGGCCGGCGTCGTCTTCTTCGTCAGCCTCGTCGTCCTCGCGCAGGTTGCCAGCGCGCCCTTCGACCTCTACAGCACCTTCGTCGTCGAGGAACTGTTCGGCTTCAACCAGCAGTCCCCGCGGCTGTGGCTGCGGGACAAACTCGTCGGGACGGCCGTCGGCGCGGTCATCGCGGCCGTCGTCGCCGCGGCCGTGCTGTTCGTCATCGGGGCGCTGCCGGACCTCTGGTGGCTGGCCGCGCTGGCGCTGTTCGTCGCCTTCTCGCTGTCGATGCTGGTCATCTACCCCCGCGTCATCGCGCCGCTGTTCTACGACTTCGACCCCATCGAGGAGGGCGAGTTGGCCGCGGCCGTCGACGACGTCTTCGAGCGCGCGGGGTTCACCTGCGACCAGACGTACGTGATGGACGCCTCCAGTCGCTCCAGCCACGCCAACGCCTACTTCGTCGGCTTCGGAGCGGCCAAACGGGTCGTCCTCTTCGACACGCTGGTCGAGCAGACCGGTATCGAGGAGATAAAAGGCGTCCTCGCGCACGAACTCGCCCACTGGAAAAAGTCCCACATCTGGAAGCAACTGCTCAGTCAGACCGTCCGGATGGGCGTCGTCTTCACGCTTTTGTGGTGGCTGCTCGACCAGCCGTTCCTCTACGAGATGTTCGGCGTCGCCGAGACGAGTTACGCCGGCCTCCTGTTAGCGGTGCTGTGGATCAGCCCGCTGTTGCGCTGGACCGCCCCGCTGGAGAACAAGCTCTCGCTGGCCCACGAACGGGAGGCCGACAGCTTCGCCATCGACGTGATGGGCGCGGGCAAGCCGCTGGCGGACGCGCTGGCGGACCTGACCAGCGAGAACCTCTCGAACCCGTTCCCGCACCCCCTCTACGCGACGTTCCACTACACCCACCCGCCGGTGCCCGAGCGCATCCGGTACATCGAGGAGTGGGGCGGCGACGCGGCCGAGGACGGCGGGGAGGCGGCCGGCGGTCGGCCGGCGTGAGAAAAAACGGCTGTGGTGAATCGCCATAACGCGGTGTGGTTCACTGTTTCACGGTCCGCTTGATGCTGTAGACCACCACATCACCCTCGCGTTGCCGATCTCCCCGTGTTACTCACCGGTGTGGGCTGGATGTGAACCCGGGCCCGTCAATCCGGAGAGTCACAGACGCATACGCCGCCTTCCCGGACTTGATCGGTGACGTACTCGTGGACGCTGCGAGCGAGTTGCTGCATTGTCTCTGCTTGACGTTCTGTCGGACGTCGGCCGCCGTAGTAACTGTCTGTGCGGTTGGTGTCGTACAGTTGTCGGAGGTCACGTGTTGTCGTTTCGGAGAGGAGGCCCAGAGCGGTTGCGCGGTCGTAGCAGGTGGTGTGGTCGTGAAAGTCCTCGAGATCGTCGCCACCTTCGGCTAGAGCGTAGGCTTCGACTGAGCGTTCGGTCGCACCGAAGCACAGTTCGATTGTCGCGGTGTAGAAGCCTTGAGCGGAGAGCGCATCGACCGCCGCCAGCAGCCGGCATGCTTTCGTCAGCTGGGTTTTCCAGTCGGCGTCGGAATCGATTGCGTCTTCGTAGGTCGGGATGCCGTATCCTTCTTCGTTGAATGCGTCGATGGCAGCGGCGAGTGCGTCCACGATGGCTTGTGGGTCAGATTCCCTACGCATCGAAGTCACCGTGGAAGACCATCTTTCGAACGGTGTCGAATTTCTCGGAATCGTAGACGACGAGGCCGTCGTCGAGTACGTCGCGGAGGTCGTCAGTGTAGTTCGGGACTGCTGACAATGATTCGACGTCGATGTCGTATGCGTACCGACCGGTGTCAAATTCCCGGTCTTCGAGGGCTTGTCGAACGCGGTTCGCGGTTCGTTGGTTCGCCATCCGGTCGTCTTCGACGAGAACCCAGAGGTCGATGTCACTCCGGCGGTCAGCGTCGCCACGCGAAACACTCCCGTACAGGATAATCCCGACGACGTCGTCGAGTTGTTCGATCAATTCGTCGATGGCTGTGCGGACTGGCGTGTGGAATTCGGCCTGGGGAACCTGCAGGATCGGATCGTCCGGTCGAGATAACCGCCCAGAGTTGATTTGTACCAGTCGCCTGTTCCCGTCGCGCCGGTCAACAACGAGATTGTTGGCGGCTAAGATATCGACGCCCTTGGTAATGGTCGGTTGAGAGTAGTCTACTGCGTTCGTCAGTTCAGTGATCGAGAACTCGTCGGAATGATAACGACTTAAAAAAGACAGGACATCGTGGACGGCCTGACTTTTGAATATATCCGCGTCCTGTGCGGGGATATCAATCGATATCGTCGCTCCATCTCCCTTGCTGGTATTCGATTTACTGTTCATACAAAACTGTTCGGACGGCTAGATATTTAAACTTCATATGTTATATCGAGTTTGGTTGATATTGTCTGCGGTGTGGGCTATCCAATCGCGCCAGTATCTTCAGCGGGCTGTGTTGAATCGTTGTGATTCAACAACGCCGAAGAAAACAGCCCTTAGATACCCGCGAGCGGCGACTCTTTGCTGTCGGCGAGCCGTTGGAACTGCTCGTCGGAGAGCTCCAACTCGGCGGCGCGAGATTCTCCTCCAGTTGCTCGACGGTGCGGGCGCCGATGATCGGTGCGGCGACCTGGTCGTGGTGGGCGAGCCACGCGAGGCTGACCTGTGCGGGGGTGGCGTCGAGTTCGTCGGCGACGGCCCGCACCTCGTCGACCACCTCGAAGTTCTCGTCGGTGAGGTAGTACTCCTTCCAGCCCTCGTCCTCGGAGGCGGTCGAGGACTCGGGGTCGCGGTCCTCGCGGCTGTACTTGCCCGTGAGGACGCCCTGTGCGAGGGGGCTCCACGGCGAGAGTTCGATACCGTAGTCGGCGCACATATCGAGGTAGGTGTCCTCGACTTCGCGGTTGACGAGGTTGTACCGCGGTTGGGAGACGGTGAACGGTTCGTAGCCCTTCCGGTCGGCGAGTTCGTTGGCCTTGGCGATGCGCCACGCGTTGGGGACGTGCGTCGACGCGCCGAGGTAGTTCACTTTGCCGTCGGCGACGAGGTCGTCGAGGGTGCGCATCAGTTCCTCGGCGGGGGTGTCCTCGTCCCAGCGGTGGATGTAGAGGACGTCGAGATACTCGGTCCCGAGGCGGTCGAGGATGGCGTCGACCTGCCGGCGGAGGTGCGTTCGCGAGAGCCCCGAGAAGTTGGGGTTGTCCTCGCGGGTCGGCCAGTACACCTTCGAGGCGACGACGTACTCGGCGCGGTCGCGTTCGGCCAGCCAGTTGCCGATCCACGTCTCGCTGTCGCCGTCGCCGTAGATGTCGGCGGTGTCGATAAAGCGCCCGCCGGCGGCCTCGTAGGCGTCGAGCAGTTCGTAGGCCCGGTCCTCGTCTATCTCGACGGTGCCCTGATCGGTCTCGCGGCCGAACCGCCACGTACCGAAAGCCAGTTCGCTCACCTGTAGCCCGGTCCTCCCGAGCGGGACGAAATCGAGGTCCATATCTCAGTACGGGAGCGGGGCGGACAAGTATGTGCTGGCCCGGGGCTGGCGGGGCCAACTCAATCCTGATAACTAGGCGTAAAGGCTAATCGGGAGCCACGGGTAGTTCTGGTAGAGACGGACCGATATGAGTGGCGAGGAACACAAACTGTTCGACGACCGCGGGCAGTTCATGCAGGCGGTCAGGGACGGCCGCGAGGACCACACCGCCGACTGGGGAGCGGCGCGCGTGGTCCTGACCACCGAACGGGTCGTGTTGATCGCCGACGAGAAAAACCAGATCGCAATCGACGAACTCGAACGGGTCAACGACCGCGTCGATGTCAACCAAGCGGCCGCGGGCGAGAGCAGTTACACCGCCCTGCGGGCCGACGGCGACGTCTACCTCGTCTCGACGGGCGAACAGGCGGAGTTCGAGACGGCGCTGTACAAGGCCTCGCTGAACAACGGCATCCTGCTGGTCCAACACCCCGCCGTCGAGGGCGGCGTCGTCCAGTCCGTCGAGTGGACCAAGGCGAAGATCAAGATATCCGAGGAGGACGTCAGACTGGCGATGGCAGACGGCCAGCAGGTGACCATCGACCGCGACGACATCGGCGACGTCGGGACCGACGAAAGAACGATTCAGGACCGCGAGCGGACGGTCTACGAGGTCGAACACACCGAGGAGGGCCGCAGCGTCGAGACCCACATCACGGGCGAACCACACCACACGGCCGTCCTCGGGTCGCTGCTGGAGGAGGGCGTCGAGCGCCACCGCGCGAACCTCGACCTGAGCGGGACCGAAAAACAGGTCATCATGGCCTTACACTCGGGCGTCTCGCCGTTCGACATCCCGGATTTCGTCGGGCTGGACGTCGAGAAGGCCGAAGAGATAGTCGACCAGTTGATCGAGTACGACGTGGTACAGGTCGAACGCGAGCGGACGGAGGTGGCGCTGACCCCGCAGGGGCGGCAAGTCGCCGGCGAGGCGATAGGGGATCGATAATGTGCTCACAAGGGGAGACAGTAAAAAGCCCGCAGTATCTTTCGTTCTGACGACCGATTCACATCCGAGGACGGATACTGGAGAAGGAAAGACGCTCGTTTCGGCGAGGTTTCAATACCGATGGGGACCTATCGCCTACTGATGGCAACGCAGCAGTATCGAATCGTAGCCGCTGAGGACTCGGATATTCACGAGGAGCCCCACATAGAGGGGAGCCGTATCACCGTCCGAGATATACACGTCCGCGTCGAAAAACGTGGTCTCACTCCCGAACGAGTCGCCGAGCGGTACAACCTAGACATCGCAGACGTCTACGAGGCGCTCGCGTACTATCACAACAATCCCGCGGAGATGCGACGGGTCAAGGAGCGTCACGAGCGAGCCGCCGCCGAAGCCAAAGAGCGGTCCTCACTCACGCCACCCACGAACTGATCGATGGTGTATCGGCTCATCCTCGACGAGAACGTCGAACACGTTGATTTCGTGCCCGAGCTTGGAAAGGGGACCGCCGACTATCCGATTGCACAGTACTCACTCGATACCGACCGTGTGATCGTTACGTACGACGACGACTTCGTACTCGCGGTGGACGAAGGAACGTACCGAGCGGTACTGTATTTCGACGATGCGACGCTCTCGGTCAAGCAGGTCGCGGATATAATCGATACTGTTTCTCAGAGCTACCCACAGACGGAGTTGCAGGGCCTCGAATACGTCGGTGAGGAGTGGCTGTAAACTACGGCCCGGCCACAACGAGCCACGAAGAGCGAGCGCAGAACGTGTCGCGCCCAGAAGGTTAAGGTTCGTGGTGGTCGTTCGGTCGGTATGGTCCACACTGCAGTCGTCTTGGCCGCCGGCGAGGGAATGCGGCTCCGGCCGCTGACCCGGAACCGCCCGAAGCCGATGCTGCCGGCCGCCAACCGCCCGATACTGGAGTACGTACTCGACGCGCTGGTCGAGTCCGGAGCCGAGCGCGTCGTGATCGTCGTGGGGTACAAACACGACCGCGTCCAGAACCACTTCGGCCCGAGATACCGCGACGTGCCGCTGACGTACGTCCGCCAGGACAAGCAACTGGGTAGCGGGCACGCCCTCCTGCAGGCCCGCGACTACGTCGAGGACGCGATGCTGGTCGTCAACGGCGACTGCCTGATCGACAGCGGCATCGTCGAGGACGTCTGTGACGCTTTCGACGCCGGCGAGGGCGAACCGACGCTCGCGGTCTTGGAGAACCAGAACACCAAGCAGTACGGCGCTGTCACGCTCAGAGACGGCTTCGTCGAGGAGATAATCGAGAAGCCGACGACCGACGAGTATCGGCTGATCAACGCCGGTATCTACGCCTTCGACGACTCGATATTCGCGGCCATCGACGACACACCGCGACAGGAGGGTGAACTCGCCCTGACCGACACCATCGCCCGCGAGATAGCGGCCGGCCGGGTCCGGGGCGTCGAGACCAGCGGCCTCTGGGTCGACGCGACCTACCCGTGGGACCTGCTGACGGTCGGGAACGAGGTCCTGAGCCACGGGCTGACGGACGAACCCGAGCGGGAGTCGGGCGTCTGGGTCGACGAGACGGCCATCGTCCACGAGACGGCGACGCTCCAGCCACCGGTCGTCGTCGGGCCGGACTGCGAGGTCGGTCCCGGTGCCGTCGTCGGGCCGACCACCGCGCTGGGCCGCAACGTCACCGTCGGCGCGAACACGACCGTCGAGCGCAGCGTCCTCGACGCCGACACCCGCGTCCGGCCCGGGTCGACGCTGCTCGATACCGTGACCGGACAGGACGTCTATCTCGGGCCGAACACGGTCGTCTCGGGCGCCCCGGCCGACGTGCGGGTCGGCACGTCCATCTTCGAGGACGAGCGACTTGGGGCCGTCATCGCCGACCGGGCCCGCGCGGACGGGGCAGTTCACGGTTTCCACCCGGGGTCGGCTGGTCGGCCCCGAGCCGCCCACCTCCACACCGGCACCGCCGTCGACGGGCACGTCGGCGAGCGAACGGAGGTGGCGTCGCTGATGTGCGGGATTATCGGCGCCGTCGGCCGCGGGAGCGACACCTTGGACGTCCTCGTCCACGGTCGTCTCGAAACTGGAGTATCGGGGCTACGACTCGGCGGGCGCGCGCTCTCGG
>NZ_WPCA01000158.1 GCF_009741825.1 Halapricum sp. CBA1109 | reverse complement strand
CTCACCGGCGGCGTCGAGGGCCCCCTGATCGAGGGGACCAAGGACACCGCCTTGGAGGACCTCGCGACCGACCTCGGGCTAGATCTCTCCGAGACGGTGGCCGTCGGCGACGGTGCCAACGACCTCCCGATGCTCGAAGTCGCCGGCCTCGCGGTCGGCTTCGACCCGAAACCGGCCGTCGAGGATGCCTGTGACGAGGTCGTCACCTCGATGGCCGAACTGGAGGCGCTGCTAGTGGAAAACGGTATTTTGTAGCGCTCTGTTCATAGCCGACTGATACCGAGACACGCAGCCGCATCCTCGTGTGAACGCTTGTCGACATAGGGACCTAGAGAAATTGGTTTTTCCCTTAGCGGCATAATTTGAGTGCATTTTCCAAATAGAAATATTCAATAAACCCCGGCAGGAAGACGGATCTGTATGTCAGATAATACTAAGACCGAAATCAAAGGAACAAGTCGTCGAAAATTACTGCAGACCGTCGGGACGGTCGGTATCACGTCGACGTTCGGGATCGGAGCAGCAGCGGGACGTGAATCCTCCAGTGAGAACGACATCGTCGAGGGGAGGGATCTGTTCGACGACCTCTTGGCGATATACCGTAGCGGGGAGTGTAAAGACCTGCACGCGGGACTCAGCGAACGAGGACTATCGCCGAAGTTCTCGGACGCGGTCGGGATGCCCGTTCCGGTGGATGATATACCGTCCGAGGCGGATATCGATATCAACAAGTTGCGGAACACGTCCCCCATCAGCGTGTTCGTCCCCTTCGAGACGACGGATAGCACGTCCCAGGCGTTCCTCAACGTGATGGTGGTAGATTACGAGTCGGAGCGAGTCCCCGTCAGTGGTTGGGGAATCGTCGGAGAGAAACAAGAGGGTGCGACAGCCATCGAGGTACTCGGTTTCGAAGAGGATTCCGAACAGGGGAGTGCCGCTGGGACGGGAGGCGCCCAGTCCGACAGTGCCGAGCGTACCGTTGGAACGATCGATCAGTTCGAGGTGAACGACGAGGAAGGGGTCGGATCAGCGCAGGGTATAGACAAAGCAGCCTGTTTAGCGATCGTCGGCGGGTTGTGTAAGAGATACGGTGACTCGGCGAGCTACAGAGCCTGTGCGAGCATCTGTCTCAGAACGGCGAACCCGTTCGCCGCCGCGGGATGTGGGGCCTTCTGTGTCGGTCTCGTCCGGGTGATCAAGAACTTCGGGTGTACCACGAGCGGTGGAGCAGTCTGTGAGCTAGTGCTATAGACGGGGCGTTCGACCCACACGCTCGTGCTTCGTCCGGACCTAGGCTGGTAGCTCGTCGAGAAATAGATATACAGTCCAAAAAAACACCCAGTAGAAAGATTTTATATTAATACAGTTGAAAGAACAAGTATGACACAGCTGTGGCCACCGAAGCTAAGTGACGTTGGACGGTTCACCCTGCTCGCCGTCGTCGTGTTCGCGCTGAACGGATCCAACATTGGGGAGACAGCCGCGTTCCTGACACTCTTCGTCGGCGTCGTCGCTGTGTACGAGATACTCGAACGGTATACGGAGTCGCGTCGGATCGCGGTCCTCGTCGTCTCGGGGCTCGCAGCGGCTGTCAGCGCCGGTGGCGTCGTCGCGTTGCCGGGGAGCAATCTCGTCTACGGCGGTCTGTGTGTTGTCGCACTGTGGCTCTTCGCGGATACGTACACGACGGCGGAGAGCGACCGCGGACGGGCCGACGCTCCCGCCTCGACGACCGACGACCGCCTGCAGGCCGCGGTCCTCTACGGCATCCGGGATGAACTCGGCGATGCCGAGGAACCACGGACGGCGGCGGCAGTCGCCGACGCCCTCGACGTTTCGCCCGCCCGCGTCGAGTCGGGAATGGAGACGCTCGTTGCGGATGGACTCGTCTTCGAAGCGGAATCGGGCTACGTCCTCGACGAGGATGAGGTCGGAGCGGTACCGATGGCCCGCCACCTGACCACGCGAGTCGTCTGGCGCCTCCTGCGACCGGTCCGACTACTCCGTGAACGACAGCGGGCCTGAATCGGTATCACTCTCGGATCAGACCTGATCGTCCACTGCCACTTTTTTCTCCTCGGGTGTCCTCGCTCACGCTGTTCGCCGCGGGAACCACTCGTCCGCTCACGGGCGCCAACGCCCGTTCTTATAGTCGGAGAGACGTCGTCGGCGTCTCTCCCTACGCAAAAACGTGGCCAAAAGGCTGCCCCTCACTCCGTTCGGGCCAGTACGTCACCTAGCTCTGCTCGTCCAACCACACCAGCAGGCCCTTCTGGGCGTGCAGGCGGTTCTCCGCTTGGTCCCAGACGATTGCGGTGTCGCTCTCGATGCTGTCGTCGGTGACCTCCTCGCCGCGGTGGGCCGGCAGACAGTGCATCAGCGTCCGGTCGCCCAGCAGCTCCGTCGTCACCTGAAAACCCTCGAAGGCGTCGAGTTTCCGCTCGCGTTCGTCCTCCTGACCCATACTGACGAAGACGTCGGTGTAGACGATGTCGGCGTCGGCGACGGCGGCCTCGGGGTCGGTCGTCGTCTGGGGCGCGCCGCCGAACTCGGCCGCGCGGTCGAGGACGTCGTCGTCGATGCCGTAGCCCTCAGGAGTGGCGACGACCACGTCCAGTCCGACCATCGCCGCGCCGACGACGAACGACTGAGCGACGTTGTTGCCGTCGCCGACCCACGCGACCGTGGTATCCTCGAAGCCGAACTGCTCGCGGATTGTCAGCAGGTCCGCCAGCGTCTGGCAGGGGTGGGCGTCGTCCGTGAGGCCGTTGACCACCGGGACGGTGGCGTACTCCGCCAGCGCCTCGGCGTCGGCGTGGTCGAAGAGTCTTGCCATAATGGCGTCGACGTACCGCGACAGGGCCCGTGCGGTGTCTTTGACCGGTTCGCCGTGGCCGAGGTGGATGTCGTCGGGGCCGAGGAAGACAGCGTGGCCGCCGAGTTGGGTCATCCCCGTCTCGAAAGAGACTCGGGTTCGGGTACTCGGTTTCTCGAAGATCATCCCGAGGGTCTGGTCCGCGAGGGGGCGGTCGCTCTCACCGGCCTCGTGGGCGGCCTTGATGACGGCCGCGCGGTCGAGGACCGTGGTCAGTTCGTCGGGACTGAGGTCGTCGATGTCGAGCAGATGGCGTACCATGTCACTCCTCCAAGAGGGTCTCGGTGGCCGAGCGCAGGACCGCGACCGAGCGGTCGTACTCCGGCAGCGGCAGGTGTTCGTTCGGCGAGTGGTCCAGATCCGAGTCGCCGGGCCCGTAGGTCACCATCGGGCAGTCCCAGCTATCGGCGTAGACGTTCATATCGCTGGTGCCGGTCTTCCGCAGGAGGCGAGGGTCACCGCCTTCCTGGCGGATAGCGGCCCGGAACGCCCGCGCCGGTTCCGTCCGGGGACTCATCATCACCGGTTCGACCCGGTCGTCCCAGTGGACGGTCCCGTTTTCGAGGTGGCCGTCGGTGATCTCTCTTATCTCGTCGGTCGTGTACTCCGGCGGGACGCGCAACTGCAGGCGCATCGTCGCCTCGACCGAGAGGCCGTCCTCGGTCATCCCGCCGTCGATGCTCGTCGGTTTCGGCGTCACGCGCTCGAAGACGGGCACCCAGTCGTCGGGGTCGAACTCCTCCTCGACGCGGTTCCACCAGTTGATGGCGTCCTGGATGGCGTTGTCGTCGGGCCGCGAGGAGTGGCCCGACTCGCTGGTTGCAACGTAGTTGCCGCCCAGCAGTCCGCGGTAGCCGAGCGTGATCCCCTCCCAGCCGGAGGGCTCGCCGTTGATCACGGCGTCGGGTTCGGCCTCGCGGTCCTCGACGAGGTACCGGCCGCCGCGGGAGTCGACCTCCTCGCCGACGACGCCGACGAAACTCGCGCCCGTCTCGACGGCCACGACGGCCATCGACGCCAGCGGCCCCTTCGCGTCGACGCTCCCGCGTCCCCACAGCACGTCTATCGACTCCGCAGCGTCCAACAGGTCGCTCTCGCCCCCGAACCGGGCCTCCCCGGCGGCCATCGTCTCGACCCGGACCGGGATGTCCCCCGGCACCGTGTCGATGTGGCTCGTCAGGAGGACGCCGTCGTCGGCCGGCGCCCGGACGTTGCCCACGTCGTCGACCCACACCTCGCGGCCGTGGGCCTCGAAGAAGTCGACCAGCACCGCTGCGGCCGCCTCCTCCTCGGGCGTGACCGACGGCGTGTCGACGAGGTCGATCAGCAACTGCCGGGCGGCGTCGGTGTCGACGGCCGCGGTGGGGATGGTGGCGCTCATCAGTCGGTCACCACCTCGGCCATCGCCTCGACCACTTCGTCGGCTTCCTCCTCGCCGATGGTCAGCGGCGGGAGCAGGCGCACGACGGTCCGACCCGCCGGCAGCGCCAGCACCTGGTGGTTCAGCGCCAACTGTTTGAGCGCCTTGTTCGCGCCGCGGCCGACCTCGACACCGATCATCAGGCCCTCGGCCCGGATGTCACGGACTTCGTCGCCGATGGCCGCCTCGAGTTCGGTCGTCAGATAGTCGCCGACGACGGCGGCGTTGCCGGGCACCGAGTCCTCGATCAGCGTCGAGACGGTCGCGCCCGCGGCCGCGGAGATGACCGGTCCGCCGGAGAACGTCGAGGCGTGGCTGCCGTAGTCCTCGGCGATCCAGTCCCGACACAGCGTCGCGCCGACCGGGAATCCGTTGCCCAGCCCCTTCGCCGCGGTGACCATATCCGGCGTCACGTTCGCTCGCTGGGCGTTCCACAGCGCGCCGGTCCGACCCATCCCGGTCTGGACCTCGTCGAATATCAGCGCCGTCCCCGTGGCCTCGGTGACCTCGCGGGCGGCCTGCAGGTACTCCCGGGAAGCGGGGTTGATCCCGCCCTCACCCTGTACCGGTTCGACGATGAACGCCGCGGTGTCGTCGTCGATAGCCTCCTCTAGGGCGTCGATATCGTCGTATGGAACGAACTCGACGTCGCCGATCAGCGGCTCGTACGGTTTCTTGTACTTGTCCTTCCACGTCGTCGCCAGCGCCCCCATCGTCCGGCCGTGGAAGCCTTTCATCGTCGCGACGACCTTCGAGTCGCCGGTGGCGCTCCGGGCGAACTTCAGCGCGGCCTCGTTGGCCTCGGTGCCGGAGTTACAGAGCCACGTGTTGCCGATGTCGCCCGGCGCGGTCTCGGCCAGCAACTCGTACAACGCCGTCCGCGCGGCGTTGGGGTACGACGCCTGGACGTAGGTGAGTTTCTCGAACTGTTCGGTGACGGCCTCGTGGACGGCCGGGTGGCCGTGGCCCAGAGGCACGCAGGCGTAGGACGCGCCCATGTCGAGGTACTCCGTCCCCGAGTCGTCGTAGACGTAACTCCCGTCACCGCGTTCGATCTGTATCGGTTTCTCGTTGAAGACGAATCCGGACATCAGTGGTCCTCCTGTGAGTCCGCATCGAGTGCGCTCGCGTGGACGTGGGTCCCGTCGCCGTCGAGGGCCGCCGTGATCGGCGCCTCGGCGTTGGCGTCGGCGACGACCGCTTCCGGCGCACCGCCGTCGAGAGCCTCCTCGACGGCCATCACTTTCCGCCCCATGAAGCCCTCAGCGGCGGCCTCCAGTGCCGTCCAGTCCTCGCCCGTCTCGACCGATTCGATCAGCGTCTCCGGGTCTCGGGGTCTTCGTAGACGCCCTCGACGTCCGTCAACAGGACGAGCGTCGCGTCAAGCGCCGCCGCGATGGCCGCGGCCGAGCGGCTGGCGTCGGTGTTGGACGGCGGACGATTTCTCCGCTCATCGTCACCAGCCATAGGTGGTCCAGCCACG
>NZ_WPCA01000182.1 GCF_009741825.1 Halapricum sp. CBA1109 | reverse complement strand
ACACCGTCGACCCCGTCCACCGCGACCGGACCGGCGACGGACCGGGAGCCGACGGCGTCACCGACTGTCGCCGACCCGGAGACGGAACCGACGACCGTCCGCGAGCGCTGGCGGCGGTTCGCCCGCTGGGTCCGGCCGGGTGACTGGACCACCTCCTCAGCCGTCGAGGTAGAGCGGACGGCGACCGAGCAGGGGTATCCCGACGACGCCGCGGCGGCGCTCACGGAGCGTTCCGCCGACAGGAGTACAGCGGCGACCGGTCGCTCCCGGAGCGACTGCGCGACCGGGCGCGGCGGGCCTACGACCGCCTCGACAGCCACCGCCGGGACGGGGGTGACCAGTAGTGCGACGGATCACGTTCGTCGCGGCTGCCGCGGCCGCCGTCCTCGCCCTCGCGGCCGCCGTCCAGACGGCGCTCACCCGTCCCGAAATCGACGGCTCGCCCGGCCTCCTCATCCTCGTCGTCGTCGCCTTCGTGGCGGTGGTGTGGCTGCTCTATCGCCTGTCGTCCGTGAACGCCGACCGGTCGGTGACGGACGCGCCCGGTGCGCCGCGGGGACTGGCCCCCGAGCGGACGCCGGACGACCTGCCGATGTCGGGGGCCTTCTTCACTCGGACCATCGAGACGGCCATCCAGCGGACCGAGAACACCGGTGACATCGACGAGGGGCTGGCGGTCGTCAGGCCCTCGCTACGGGCGACGCTCTCGGCGGTCCTCGCGGAGGCCGCTACGCCGACGACGAGATAGACGCCCGCCTCGAACGGGGCGACTGGACCGACGAACAGGTCGCGGCGGCGGTGCTCGACCCGGCGGTCCCGCTTCCCACGCTGACGCTCCGGGAACGGCTCACGATGTGGCTGTTCCCCCAGCGGTTCGTCACCGCGTTCACGCGGGCGGCGGTCGAGGAGATACGCGAGACGGCCGACGAGGCCCTGCCGACGATTCCCGGGGAGACGGCCCCGCGGCCCGTCCCGACGGCCAAGCCGACGCTCGAACAACTCAGACGCAGCGCCGGGGGCGACCTCACGGCGGCCGTCGACCCCTTCGAGTCCGCCGGCGGCGGCCGCTCGGCGGCGTGGACCGACGGCCGGGCCGTCCACGAGGAGATGGGCGTCGTCGAGGACGGTGAGGAGTCGTGACAACCGAGGAGCGTCGCGTGGGCGGGGCAATCGTCCTCGCCATCGCGTTCACGTTCGCCGGCGTCTTCGCCGGTCGGCCGTCGCTGCTGGTCGCCGCCGCGGTACCGCTGGTGTACGTCACGGTCGGGTCGCTGTCGAGCGCCCCGGACCCGGCGGCGCTGACCGTCACACGGGAGATAACGCCGACGCCGGCCCCGCCGGGGCGGCCCGTCGCGGTGACGCTGACGGTGCAAAACGACGGGGACGCCTCTATCTCCGACGTGCGGGTCGTTGACGGCGTCCCCGACGGCCTCGCGGTCAGCGGCGGGTCACCGCGGGGCGGGACGGGCCTGAAACCGGGCGAGTCCCTCACCGTCAGATACGCGCTGGTCGCCCGGCGCGGGGACTTCGTCTTCGACCCGCCGCGGCTGACGGTGCGCGGACTGGGTGCCGGTGCCGCCGAGACGACGCGGCCGGCCGTCGAGGGCGACACACGGTTCAGCGGCCGTCTCGACGCCGAAGCGCCCCCGGTCGATGCGGCCGACGACGGCCGCGTCGGGCAACTGGAGACCGCCGAACCCGGCGAGGGCGTCTCTTTCCACTCGACCCGCGAGTACGAACACGGCGACCCCGCCGGCCGCATCGACTGGCGACACTACGCCAAAGGCGGGTCGTTGACGACCGTCGAGTACGACAAACGGGTGACGGCGACAGTCGTCCTGGTGCTCGACGCCCGGCGGCCCTCGCGGGTCGTCGCCGGCCCGGGTCGACCGACGGCGGTCGAACTGAGCGCCTACGCCGCGACCCAGTCGATGACGGACCTGCTGGCGACCGGCCACGAGGTTGGCGTCGCGGTGGTCGGCCTCGACGGGCCGAACGCGGCAGGCCTTCACTGGTTGCCGCCGGGGACCGGTAGCACTCAGCGGGCGCGGGCGCTGTCGCTGTTCGAGTTGGCCTGTGACACAGACCCCGCCGCCGCCGAGGGGTACGTCGACCCGGCGGCGCAGTGCCGACGGCTGCTGGAACTCGCCCCGCGGGCCGCACAGCTGGCGCTTCTGTCGCCGATGATCGACGACCTGCCGGAGGAGGCGGCCACCGACTGGGCGAGCGCGGGGCGGTCGGTGACGGTGCTCTCGCCGGACGTGGTGACCCGCAGCACCATCGGCGGCGAGCAGTCACACATCAGGCGGCGGACGCGGCTGACACGCTGTCAGCGGGCCGGCGTCAGGCCCATCGACTGGCGGCGCGGGACGCCGCTGGCCGTCGTCATCGAACTCGCGTTCGCCGTCGACGCGAAGGTGTCGGCCGACCGGATGGCCGCCGGGACAGGGGGGGTGTCCTGAATGGGGATGGTGTTCCCGCGGCTGGACCGCCCGTCCGCCGTCGGCGACGACGGACGGCCCCAGTCGACCAGTCTCGCCGTCGCGGGCGTCACTATCTTCGCCGTCGCGGTCGGTGCCGGACTGCTGGCCGGCGACCCGATGTCGGTGGTGTCCGTCGGATCGTTCACCAGCGTCTTCGTCGCCGGGATGGCGCTGCTGGAGCGGGACACCTTCGGTGCGCTGTTCGCCGGGTCGCTGCTGGCGCTTCTCGGCGGGACGATAACCGTCGGGCTCCTGTTCGTCTCGCTCGTCACTCCCTCGGGATGGGTCTCGCTGGGACTGTCGCTGTCGCTGCTCGGCATCGGTTTCGCGTGGGTCGACCTCGGCGCGTCGAGCGACGACTCCCCGACTCAGCAACTCGGGGCCAGTTACGTCGGCCTCGCCGTGGGCAGCATCGGCATCGTCGTCGCCGTCGGCCTCGGGACCGTCCTGCTCGACATCGGACGGCCCGGTCCGACCGGGGGGCTGGCGATATTCCTGTTCCTACTCAGCGTCCTCGGGGCGACCGCGTACGCGTTCCTGTGGGCGGTTCCGCTCGCCCAACTGGTCGCTCGACCCCGTCGGGACGCCGTCGCCGAGCGTGTGACGCAGTGGCGAAAAGGGGCCGTCGTCGGCGCCGTCGTCGCGTTCGTCTCGATACTGGCGGCGCCGTTTCTCGCGCCGTCGGTCCCGCCGGTCGCGCTCCTCGGGACCGCACCGGTCCGGATTCCGCTGTTCGCCGCCGTCGCGTTGCTGGCGCTCGTGGCGACCGTCTCGACGCTGGCGCGGCGACTCGCTCACAGCCGTAGCGGGCAGTCGCGGCGGCAACTCGCCGGAACGGGTGTCGGCCTGTTGGTCTGTACGCTCCTGTTCGCGACCGGCGCGCCCGCGTCCGGTGTGGCCATCATCGTCGCCCTCCTCCTCGTGGTGCCGCTACTGTTGCTGTTGGTCGTCGGCATCGGTTCGTTCCTGAGCGGGACGCGACTCGTCCCCGGGGGGAGCGGGTCGCTCGTCCTCGCGAGCGGCGGCCTCGCCGTCGCCGCTCTCGGCGGCGGCGTGGCGGGCTACCCGCCGCTGTTCGTGCTGGGGTCGACTGCCGGCGCGCTGGTCGTCTGGGACGTCTCGACGTTCGGCACCGGGTTGACGGCCGAACTCGGACACGCTCCGGCGACCCGTGATTTGGAGTTGGTCCACGCGGTGACGGTCCTCGGCATCGGCGTCGCCGTCGTCCTCGCCGGCACCGGACTGTTGGTCGTCCGGTCGTCGCTGGGACTTGTCGGGAGCGAGTTCGGGATGGCGCTGGCCGGCGTCGCGGCGCTGCTGGCGCTCCTCCCGCTCCGCGGGTGAGACAGGGGATTGATTACGGTCGGTTGCCTGTCATGCAATATGAGTGAGCAGCGTGGGGCCGCGGACGCGCCGAGACGATCACGGAGATATTCGAGCGGGTGGAGTCGGCGGCGATCATCGACCGGAGCATTCTGGAGGACATCACGGCCGCGATTCTCGCCCGGGGGCACGTCCTGCTTGAGGACGTCCCCGGGACCGGCAAGACGGTGACGGCACGCGTGCTGGCCGAGGCGCTCGGCCTCTCCTTTACGCGCATCCAGTTCACGCCGGACCTGCTCCCCTCGGACGTGACGGGGTCGAACATCTACAACGAGCACGAGGGAACATTCGAGTTCAGCGAGGGGCCGGTGTTCACGAACGTCGTGCTGGCCGACGAGATAAACCGCGCGCCGCCGAAGACACAGGCCGCGCTCCTGGAGGCGATGGAGGAGCGACAGGTCAGCGTCGACGGGACGACGCATCCCCTGCCGGAGCCGTTCGTCGTCATCGCCACGCAGAACCCCGTCGAACAGGAGGGGACCTTCCGACTGCCGGAGGCCCAGCGCCGACCGATTTGCCGTTGAAGACCCTCCTTCGGTTACCCCGGCGTCGAGGGCGAGATGGACTTACTGGACCGC
>NZ_WPCA01000031.1 GCF_009741825.1 Halapricum sp. CBA1109 | reverse complement strand
CTCGGCTTCGAGCGTCTCGATGACCGCTTCCGTCCGCTCGCGGTCGACCACGACGGCCAGCGGCGGGTCCTCAGCCATCGTCCTCCGGCAGGACGTGCAAGCCGGCCCGACTCTTCAGGACGGGGACCGACTCGGCGTCGGTGTCGAGGTAGTCCGGCCGCGGGACCGACTTCGTCTGGTAGGTCTCGGGGTCTAACACTTGGACCGCGTGGTCGTCCTCGACTGCCACGAGCGTCGTCTCCTCGGCGTCCTCGCGTTCGCCCAACCGCTCGGCATCGGGGGCGTTCTCGTCCTCGAAGGAGGCCTCGTATCGCTCGCCGCTGGCCAGTCGGCGGCCCTTGAGGTTCCCCCGGACGCTGGTGACGAGGACGGGGCCGTTGCCGTCCTCGGGGTCGATGATCTCGCCGGGGCGATACCGCGGGAGGCGGACGGCGAAAGTCACCCGGTAGAGCTTGTTGCCGTCGTCGTCCTCGCTGATCAACCGTTCCGAATCCGAGAACGACCCGCCGAGTTCTTCGACCATCTGTTTGGCGATGCCTTGTCCCATCTGGTTGGTCGATATCTTCATGTTCAGCCCCTCCTCGACCTCGCCGACCTCGGTGATGAAGGCGTTGCGGTCGCCTTTCTGTTCGCGGTCGGCGATGTAGGCCTCGGCTATCTCGCGGGCGCGGGTCAGTTCCTCGTCGGTCGGCGTCCGGTCGTCGGCCCGGACCTGCACGACGCTGGCGAACGAGCCACCGGCGATGCGGCCGCACCGCTCGCAGGTCCCGCGACCGATCTTCACGGGCACCATCACCTCCTCGGTCAGGGCCGTCCCCCGGAGGACGCCCGAGAACTGGCAGTGCATCCGGATAGTCGTCTCGTCGACCTGCTCGGGCGCGACCTGCCAGGAGATGCTCTCGGCGTCGACGTGGACGCCAAGCGCCTCGGTCACGGCGTCGACGGCGACGTCGGTGTAGTCGTCGGCGCCGACGTCGACCCAACGGTTGCCCCGCTGTACCGCGCCACAGCGGCCACAGACGGTCACCTCGACGCGGTCGGGCGCGTCGACGAGGTCGAACTCCTCGAAGTAGCAGTCGTCACAGAGGACGCTCTTGGGGCCGCCACCGCCCGGTTTACTCGGCCGCTCGCCGCGCTCTTCGATCGTCTCGCCACAGCGCGGGCAGAACTCTCCGGATCGACTCATTGGTCCGTGGTAGGTCGCTCTCGCGTTTAAACGGCGCGTCTCGGGACCCCTCCGCTCCGTCGCCGCTACGGCGGCGTCGTCCGCAGGTCGTACCGCAACCGGAGCGTCCGCAACAGCGTCGCGCTCAGGAGGCTCAACAGTCCCGACGCGAGGAAGTACGCCATCCGGACCAGCGGGTTCGGCGGCGTCAACAGCGGCTGGGCGAACGCGAACACGCCGGCGACGGCCAACAACAGCCCCAGTTCGACCTTGTCGAACGGCGTCCCGAGTGCCATACCGCTCCTCACGGCCCGACCGGAAAGACCGTTGTGCTGTGGCTTTTGTCGCTGGCACCCCAAGCAGGGGCGTGAGAGACTTCGACGCCGTCGTCTTCGATCTGGACAACACGCTCTGTCGCTCCGAGCAGTCCGCCGAGACTATCTACTACGGGGCCTTCGAGCGCGCCGGCGTCGACCCCGTCGGGACCCCAGAGGACCTCTGGGCCGCCTTAGAGGGCCCGCCGGCTGTCGAGGACGAGGCGGGCTACTTCGCCGACGGCTTCCGGCGCGTCCTCGGCGAGGGCCACGGCGCCGACCCGACGGTACTGGCCGAACACCTGCTGGACATCGTCGAGCACGGCGCCGTCAGCTACGAACCCGGCGCCCGCGAGGCGCTGTCGGCCGCCGCCGCCAACGGCCCCGTCGGCCTCCTGACCAACGGTCCCGAGCGCAGGCAGGCCCCGAAACTCGACACGCTCGAGTTGAAATCGATGCTCGACAGCGTCGTCTACGCCGGCGATATGCCGCGGCGCAAGCCCCACGCTGACCCCTTCGACCGCGCCATTTCTGACCTCGGGACCGACCCCGCCCGGACGCTGTACGTCGGTGACTCCCCCGAGTACGACGTGGCCGGCGCCCGTGCCGCCGGGTGGCCGGTCGCGTGGTACCGCGCCGACCCGGACGCTCCGGACCCCGCGGACCACAACCCCGATCACGTTCTGGAGGAACTGGCGTCGCTGGCGGCCATTCTGGAGTGCGATCCGTGATCGACCCCGCGGAGCTCCTCGCCGCCGTCGCGCCCGACTGGACCGTCGAGGCGACCGAGACGGTCACACGGGGCAACCACAAGCGGACGACTCGCGTGACCTTCGCCGACGGCGACCGAGCGGTCCTCCAGCAGTCGAGGAACACCGACGCACTCGAAACGGAGGTGGCGCTGGTCGCGGCCGTCGCCGACCGGACCGCGGTGCCGGTCCCTGCGGTCCTCGCCAGCGGCACCCGGGACGGCGACGGCTACGCCCTCTTCGAGCGCGCACCCGGTCGGGACCTCCACGAGGTGTTCAGTACCCTCGTGCCCGCCCGCCAGCAGGCTATCGCCCGGACGTTCGGCCGGGCGCTCGCGGGCCTCCACGGTGCGTTTCACTTCGAGCGCTGCGGCGCGGTCACGGCGGCGGGCGAGGGGTTCGCCGCGACCGGGCCCGACGACTGCGCCGCGTGGCTCGGGACCCACGCCCGCAAGGGGGTCGCGGCGCTCCCGTCGGCGTTCGACGCCCAGCGCGACCGACTGCTGGCGGCGTTCGAGAGATGCCAGTCCCCGAGGGCCCGCCGCGGCTCTATCCGTGGGACCTCCGGCCGGGGAACGCGCTGGTCGCCGACGGGTCGGTGACGGCCGTCGTCGACTGGGGCGGGCCGCTGTCGGCCCCGCCCGGCGTGGCGCTGGCGAAGGTCGAACACCTCGTCGCCGACTGGTACGCCGCGGACCCGGCCCCCCTCGCCGAGGCTCTGCGCGGGGGCTACCGTTCGGTGCGGCCCCTGCCGGCGGTCCCCGACGCGTACCGCCTGCTGGCGGTCGTCCGGTCGGCCGTCGACTCCCGCGGCGAGGTGACCCGTCCCCGCTACCCCGAACTGACCGGCGCGGACGCGTCGCTTTCCACCGCGAGCGCATCGCGGCGCTGCTGTGAGGAAAACGAGGGGCTTTCCCCCGACGGGGACCTACGGCCGGCAATGCCAGAGCCAGGCCGGTACCGTGTACTCCCGGGCCCTGACGCGGGCACGCTTCGGTTTCTCGACCGCGCGTCGTTCGACACCGTCGTCGTCCCGACGACCGACCAGCCGACGCCCGTGGGCGACCTTCGGCCGGGGTATCTGATCGAGGCCGACCTCGACTGGTCGGCGGTCGACCCCGTCGTCGAGTCGCTGTCGGTCGTCCGCCCGACGCTGTACGCCTACGCCGACGCCATCGACCCCGTCTTCGAGGTGGCCGAGGACCTCTGGGCGGAGGCCACCGTCGCGGGCGAGGGGATGGCAAGTCAGGTCACCCGCAACACCGACAACGAGGTCAACGGCGTCTGCTACGTCTTCGCCGAAGACGACGTGGGGAGCCGGTTCGGGGAGTTCCGCGACGGCGTCCGACCGCTGGAACCGCTGGTCGACCGCTTCAACGACACCGACGGCCCCGCGCCGCGGTCGGTGTTCGTCCTCCGGCCGCCGGACGAACAGTTCGTCGTCGTCGTCGTCGCCCGCGAGAAGGGCGGGCAGTTCGCCAGCACGCTCCGGGACACCTACGACTGCCCCGCGCCGGACGAACCGCTGGCCTGAGAGAGAAGTATATCAGTCCGAGGCCGCTACGTCGGGTATGCAGTGGCAACCGGACTGGGGCCTCCGCGGCCGGATGGCGTTGACGATGGTGTTGCTCGGCCTGCTGTACGTCGGTTTCATCGGCGTGCTCGCTATCTCTGGGGTCAATCTACTGGTGATGGTCGTCGTGATGGGGCTGTTTAGCCTCGGGCAGTTCTTCTTCAGCGATACGCTCGCGCTGAAGAGTATGGGCGCCCGCCGCGTCGACGAACAGGAGTATCCGGACCTCCACGACGCCGTCGCCCGCCTCTCCCAGCAGGCGGACATCCCGAAACCGGACGTGGCCGTCGCCGGAAGCCGCGTCCCCAACGCCTTCGCCACCGGGCGGTCGAAGTCGACTGCGACCGTCTGTGTCACCGAGGGCATCCTCGACAGCCTCGACGACGAGGAACTGGAGGGGGTGCTGGCCCACGAACTCGCCCACGTCAAGAACCGCGACGTGATGGTGATGACTATCGCCTCCTTTCTCTCGACGGTGGCGTTCATCGTCGTCCGCTGGGGGTGGCTGTTCGCCGGCGGCCGCAACCGCGGCGGCGGCAACAACCCCGCTCCCGTCTTCGTCGCCATCCTCGTCTCGCTGGTCGTCTGGATCATCTCCTTCCTGTTGATCCGGGCGCTCAGCCGCTACCGGGAGTACGCCGCTGACCGCGGCGCGGCCATCATCACCGGCCGGCCTTCGGCGCTCGCCAGCGCCCTCGTCAAGATATCCGGCGATATGGACCGCGTCCCGAGCGAGGACCTGCGCGACGAGGCGGAGATGAACGCCTTCTTCATCATCCCCATCCGGCGCGGGTTCGTCGGTCGCCTGTTCAGCACCCACCCCGACACCGAGAAACGGATCGAGCGCCTCCAGTCGCTAGAGCGCGAGATGGAGACGCGCTGAGAGAAAGTATTATTCGGCCCCGTGCTGTATGAAACTGTATGGAGTGGTCCCATGACCGCGAGTTGGACTCGCGGATGGTCCTCGCACTCGCCCTCTCGGGAGTCGGCTATATCGCGTTATTCGGCCCGTTGACGATGGTTATGCCGCTATCCTTGGTAATCGCCATCGCCGTTGTCGTCGCGATAGCGGTGGCCGTCCTCGTCCACGAGGCCGACCGTCTCCTCTACCCACTCACGGGAGCGTACGCCATCGAACGGGCCGACTACCCGAAACTGTTCGACACGGTCGACCGTCTGGCCCAGCAGGCGGGTATGCCGCGGCCGCCTGTGGCCGTCGTCCCCCACGACCAACCGAACGCCCTCTCGGCCGGTCGGGGCGACCGGACCGTCGTCTGCGTGACCACCGGGCTTCTCAAGACCCTCGAAGACGACGAACTCGAGGCGGTGCTGGCACACGAACTGGCCCACTGCAAGAACGGCGACTCGGCGGTGTTGACGGCCGCCGCGTTCCCGACGACGCTGGCGCTGTGGACCCTCTCCGAGAGCATCGACCAGGCCAACGGTGTCGCGCTGTTCTTCGGATACCTGCCGGCCCTGGTGGTACTGGCCGTCCTCTCGGCGGTACTGCTGGTCGTCTCGTTGCCCGGGACACTCGTGCTCGCGCGCTATCGGGAGTACGCCGCCGACCGCGGGGCCGTCGCTATCACCGGCGACCCCGTGGCGCTGGCCGAGGCACTGGCGACCATCCACGGCACGCCCCGGAAGCCACAGACGGACCTCCGTGGCGTCAGCGGACTGAACGCCTTCTGTATCGTTCCGTCCGGCACTGGCCTGTTCACCATCCCGTGGACCCACCCGCCGGTCGCCGCTCGGATCCGTGCCCTCCGGGAACTCCAGGCGGAGCTATCCTGAACGGTTCCGGATCGACCGAGTTCCGCGGCCGTGACACGATCACCGGATGCGGAGACTCGTATCGACCGACGGCCGTCGAGCGGTACGTCGCTCGCGTCCTCGGACACGTCGCCTGACCGGGGGAGTCAACTGTCCGGCCCCACAACGCTCCGCCGATGGGACTGTTCGACGGAATCAAGCAGGTGTTGGGGCTGAAAGCCGAGGCCGACGCGACCCGCGAGGCCGACCCCGAGGACCTCTTCGGGATGAGCACGGCCTACGTGACGATGGAGGCCGACCTCGGATACGACCCCTCGGGGCTGGCGGCGCTGTGTTTCGCCACCGTCGACAGCACCGACTTCGAGGACGCACTCGGGAGCGTCGAGGCCATCCTCGACGCCGGCGAGATAGAGACCGGGACCCGCGCGGAGTTCGTCGGCGACAGCCACGGCTACCAGTGGGTCGTCCTCGAGGACGACTCCTTCGAGGACCTCGTGACGAGCATCCACTTCGCCGCCGACGAACTCATCGAACAGGGGTACGGCTCGCGGCTGCTCGCGGCACTCTTTGCTTTCCGGAAGGACGAGACGACCGCCTACTGGGTGTACTCCTTTCGCCGCGGGGCATACTACCCGTTCGTCCCCGAGTCGGGCCGGGAGCGCGACGCCAGCGCGGAGTTCAAACTCCAGAGCGTACTCGACGGCGAGTTGACCGTCGAACCGGACAAGGAGTACTGGTACCCGCTCTGGCCCGAGGGCGACGAGCACCCGTGGGGCTCGGTATGAGCGACGGGGACAATCCGGCCGTCTCCGACCATCTCCGGCCGACCGACGCCGACGTTCCGGACGGGGTCTATCGGGTCGTGGGCACTACCGACGGCGTCACGCTGTTGCGGGTCGGCGACGCCGATGGCCGCCGCGTCGTCACCGGCGAGGTGCGAACCGTTCCCGACGCCACGGGGTTCGAGGCGGCCGAGAACCCGGCCGGGAACCGCTCGCTCGGCCGGACAGTCGCTGGCGTCCCACAGACCCTCTACTGGCAACTGCGGGCGTCGCGGCCTCGCTGGCAGCGAACCCGCTCCCGGCGGCGGTCGGTGGCGGTCTCGTCCTCCTCGGCGAGTTCGGCGAATCGCTCGTCGGGATACCCGGCGACGTTGGGGGCCTACTGATATTCGTCGGCGCCCTCTGTCTGGCCTACGTCGGGAGCGGCCGACTGGACTCGTAGGTCGCCCGCCATCGAATATACCTGTGGATTCGCGCCTCGGTAGCGACCGTCCCGTCCCTCGGTTTCACTTTCACTCCGCTGTTAACGAGCTTTTATCACCGATGCGCTACAAGCCACGTCTATGGCAGCAACGGAAGACCTCGAAGACCTGCCGGGCGTGGGTCCGGCGACAGCGAGAAGCTCAAGGACAACGGGTTCGACTCCTACCAGGGTATCGCCGTCGCCTCGCCCGGGGAGCTCTCGAACACCGCCGACGTGGGGGAGTCCTCGGCGGCCGACATCATCCAGGCCGCCCGCGAGGCCGCGGACATCGGCGGCTTCGAGTCCGGCGCGGAGGTACTGGAACGCCGCGAACAGATCGGGAAGCTCACGTGGGGCGTCGACGAGGTGGATGACCTGCTCGGCGGCGGCGTCGAGACCCAGTCGATCACCGAGGTCTACGGCGAGTTCGGGGCCGGCAAGTCACAGGTGACCCACCAGCTCTCGGTGACGACCCAGCTACCGGCCGAACACGGCGGGCTGGAGGGCAGCGTCATCTTCATCGACTCCGAGGACACCTTTCGGCCCGAGCGGATCGAACAGATGGTCCGCGGGCTGGACGACGAGGTACTGGAGGCGACGATGGTCCACCACGGCATCGTCGACTCGTCGGACGACGCCGACGCCGGCGACGAGGCGCTGTTCGAGGACCTCGTCGAGTCGGTGCTGGACAAGATCCACGTCGCTAAGGCGTTCAACTCCAACCACCAGATCCTGCTGGCCGAGAAGGCCCAGGAGATAGCCAGCGAGAGTCAGGACGACGAGTTCCCCGTTCGCTTGCTCTGTGTCGACTCGCTGACGGCCCACTTCCGCGCGGAGTACGTCGGCCGTGGCGAACTCGCCGAACGCCAGCAGAAACTCAACAAACACCTCCACGACCTGATGCGCGTCGGCGACCTCAACAACACCGCCGTCGTCGTCACCAATCAGGTCGCCTCTAACCCCGATTCCTTCTTCGGCGACCCGACCCAGCCCATCGGCGGGAACATCCTCGGTCACACCTCGACGTTCCGCATCTACCTCCGCAAGTCCAAAGGCGACAAACGGATCGTCAAACTCGTCGACGCGCCGAACCTCCCCGACGGCGAGGCCGTGATGCGCGTCGAGGAGGGCGGCCTGATGGAAGAGTAAGGCAGTCACCGACCGGTCGTCTCGACGCCCGCACACCGACCCCTCCGTTTCACGTCGAACCCGTCGCAGTCCTGCGTCTTGCGCGCGTCTGACGGGCCGCGGTGAAAGTGACCAGAGTCGCACACAATCGACAGAAAGCGCGGGGATTCGACGTGAAACGGAGGGGTTCGAGTCGCGTGGACGGGCCACACACTCACGTCGACGCTCGCGCGCACTCGCGCACAACCGAATCCCTATGTGAGTCCCCGCCTTTCTCCGGGGTATGACAAAGCGGCACGTCTCGTTGCGACGTACGCCGAAGGCGGACTCAGGGAGTTTCTCGCGGAGGTCGACGACCGACTCAGCAGCGACGAGGACACCTGCGACGTGGTTGAGGACGTGTTGATCGACCTCCACGGCGACCGCGAGGCCTACGAGCGCTGGCAGGACGGCGGCGACGTCTCCCCCGCAGAACGGGTCCGTCTGCAGGGGTACGACCCCTGTAACGCGACTCTGGAGAGCGAGTACTACGCCGAGAAAGACGAGGACCGCTTCACCGAGTCGAAGTACCTCCAGTGGCTCTGGCGGCAGTTCGACGCCACGCCGATGGCCGACAACGTCGAGTTCGCTCTGCGCTTTCGCCGGATGCTCGCGGATCACCTCTTTGCCTCCTGCGGTGAGAACTGCCGGTTCTTCAAGAACATCTCCGTCACCTACGGCCACAACATCGAGATCGGCGACAACGTCGTCGTCCACGACGATGTCCACCTCGACGACCGCGGGAAACTCACCATCGGCGACCGCGTCTCGATATCGGACGACGCCCACGTCTACAGTCACGACCACGACGCCGTCGACCAGACCCACGTCGACAACTACCACACCATCATCGAGGACGACGCGCGGATCACCTACGACTCGATGGTTCGGGCGGGCGTCCGCGTCGGCGAGAACGCCATCCTCGCCGCGAAGTCCATCGCCGGCAAGGACGTTCCGGCCCACCACATCGCCGCGGGGACGCCGGCGACGTCCATCGCCGTCAAGGATGGGTGGGAGTCGGTGGCCGACCCACTGGAGGACGCGAACGTCGACCGGCGCGAACAGCGCCAGATTCCCTACGAGGTGCCCGAGGGCCTCGACGTCTTCGACGAGTTCGGCCGGGACCGTTCGCCGCCCGAATAACGAAAGCCCTTAATCGGCGGCCGCCCGACCAGTCGATGCGTGCCGGGATGGCCGAATCTGGTAAGGCGCACGCCTGGAAAGCGTGTTCCCGTTTGGGATTCGGGGTTCAAATCCCCGTCCCGGCGTTCTACTGCGAACTCACCGGTGAGCGGCCTGTCCGCTCACCTTCGTGAGCAGGTGCCCGTCGGCGAGGAGACTTGAGCCACGCGAGACGCTGCCGCCACAACGAGTAGCCGCCACACTGCTTCGTAGCAGTTAATCGCCCGAGGGTCTCAACAGTCGCGTATGAGCGGTGTGTTGCTCGTCGTCGGGCTTCTCGTCGCCGTGTTCGTCGGGTTCAACATCGGCGGGTCCTCGACGGGTGTCGCCTTCGGCCCGGCGGTGGGCGCGAAGACGATATCGAAGGTCGGTGCGGCGGCGCTGATGTCGGTGTTCGCGCTGGCCGGCGGGTGGACGCTCGGCCGGGAGGTGGTCGGGACCCTCGGCGGGGACCTCGTCGGCACGGAGTTCACGCTGGTCGTGAGCATCGTCATCCTGTTTTTCATCGGGTTCGCGTTGTTCCTCTCGAACGTCGCCGGCGTCCCCGCCTCGACGTCGATGACGGCCGTCGGCGCGATCGCCGGCCTCGGCCTCGCCGAGGGCACCCTCCGGTGGGGCGCTATCGGCGAAATCGTCTCGTGGTGGCTGGTCGCGCCCATCGTCGCCTTCTGGGTCAGCGGCGTCATCGGACGGTACTTCTACCCGCGGCTGGTCGAGTGGTTCGAGATCACTCGCTCTGAGGGGTCGCTACTGGCGCTTGACCGCTCGGGGACGCTCCCGCGGATCCACCTCGGCGAGCACACGACGCCGCGGGAACTGGTCGGCACCCTCGCGGTGGTCGGCATCGGCTGTTATATGGCGTTCGCGGCGGGGGCGTCGAACGTCGCCAACGCCGTCGCGCCGCTGGTCGGCAACGACTCGCTGACGATGAATCAGGGCATCCTGCTCGGGGCCGGCGCAATCGGGCTGGGCGCGTTCACCATCGCCCGCCGGACGATGGACACCGTCGGCAACGACCTGACCGAACTCCCGTTGCTCGCGGCCATCGTCGTCGCCGTCGTCACCTCGACGGTTGTGTCGCTTTTGTCGGCCATCGGCATCCCCGCGAGTTTCGTCGTTATCGCCACGATGAGCATCGTCGGCCTCGGGTGGGGCCGGGCGACCCGGACGACGACCGTCTCCGACGCCGTCACCGGCGAGGAGACGCCGCAGGTCACCGTCGACGCCTCGCCGACGACGAGGGCGGGGAGTCGCTGCCGCCAATCGGCGAGGAGGAACCCGAGGAGACGGGCGCGAACGACCTCTTCGAACCGCGGACGACCGCCCGCGTCCTCCTCCTCCAGAACGTCGTCCCCTCGATTGCGACCGTCGCCGCCTTCCTCGTCTTCCGGTTCACGCCGGTCGGGTGAGCGCGTCCGTATTTCCGAACCACTATGCCCCTGCCGGGGCGACGGCACAGTAATGAGCGACATCGAGAACCTCAAGGGATTCTACGACCGCTACCCCGAGGAGTTCGCCGCGTGGCGGGAGGTCATCGACACCGTCGAGACCACCGCCGCCGAGTTCGGCTTCCGGGAGATAAACACCCCCGCCGTCGAGCGCCGGGCACTCTACGAGATCAAATCCGGCGAGGAACTGATGGACCAGACCTACAGCTTCGAGGACAAGGGCGGCCGGCCAGTCACGCTCACGCCAGAGCAGACGCCGACCCGCGCCCGCCTGGTCCAGCAGCGCAAGGACCTCAAGACGCCGATCAAGTGGTTCGACACCTCGAAACGCTGGCGCTACGAGAACGTCCAGAAGGGGCGAGACCGGGAGTTCTTCCAGACCGACATCGACGTCTTCGGCATCGAATCGGTCGAGGCCGACGCGGAGGTCATCGCCGTCGCCGCGACCATCTACGAGCGCCTCGGCGTGGCCGACCGCGTCGACTTTTTGATCAACGACCGCACGCTGTTGGACGCCCTGCTGGACGCCGAGGGCATCGACGACACCGAGGCCGCTATGAGTGTCGTCGACGACAAGGAGAAGCTCTCCCGCGAGGAGTTTTTGACCGAACTCCGCAACGAGGGCATCGCCCACGAGTCGGCCGAGCGCATCGACGAACTCACCAGTATCCGGGGACCGATCACCGAGGAGGTCGACCGCCTGCGCGAGTTAGCCCCGGGCGACGAGGACGCCCAAGCCGCGGTCGAGCGGATGGCCGACCTCGCCGACGCGCTCGAGGCCTACGGCGTCGCCGAGGTGTGCAAACTCGACCTCTCCATCGTCCGCGGGTTGGCGTACTACACGGGCTTGGTCTTCGAGGCCTTCGACAGCGAGGGCGAACTGCGCGCACTCTTTGGCGGCGGCCGCTACGACGACCTCGTCGGCCTGTTCGGCGGGCAGGAGGTCCCCGCCGTCGGGTTCGCCTTCGGCTACTCGACGACCCGCGAACTGCTGAAGAAGGAGGGTGAGTGGCCCGCCGAGGAGCTCTCGACGGACGTCTACGTCGCCGCCGTCTCCGGGGACGTGCGCGAGGAAGCCCTCGGATTCGCCGGCGACCTCCGGGCGGCGGGACTCGTCGTCGAGACGGACCTCGCGGACCGGGGGCTTGGCAGCCAGTTCGCTACGCCGACAGCATCGACGCCGACCACGTCCTGATCGTCGGCCAGCGAGACTTAGACAACGGCGAGGTCACGCTTCGGGACATGGCCAGCGGCGACGAGGAACAGATTCCGGTCGAATCGGTCGTCGACGAACTCGCCTGATCACATCGAGAGGTCGGTCTCGATGTCCTCGGCGGCCTCCTCCAAGCCGTCGTCCTGTATCGAGGCCGTAAGCTGATCGGCGAGGCCGGCGTCGGTCAGCACGTCCTCGAAGGCGCTCTGGAAGCGGTGGCTGACCCGCCGGGCCTCGTTCTGTGCGGCCGCGACCGAGACGGCTCGCTCGACGGTCGATTCGTCGGCGTTGCTCCCGGCCACCACCTCGCCGACATCGGTACCGTCGTCGCGAGGGCGGCCCGCAACGCCGGCAGGTCCACCGGGAGGTCGGTGTCTCCCTCGCCGATCAGGTGGAGGTCCATCCGCGCGGCGAAGACGGTGTCGGCGTCGGCGCCGATGTCGGCGGCGACAGCGCCGTCGTCGTCGTTCGCGTAGAAGCCGCGGACGACGGACACGTAGGCGTCTACGTCGAGGTCGGTGTCGAACTCGTAGCGCTCTGTCATCCGCTCGACTGCGGCGGCCAGTCGCTCGTCGACGGTCGCGTCGTCGGTGTCGACCAGCGACCCCGGTTCCTCGGTCTGGGACTCGGTGACCATCTCCTCGCCGGCGACGTCGACGAAGATGTCCCGGAGTTCCTCGGTCTTCTCGTCCATGGGACTGTATCACACAGTCCAGCGTAGTTATACCTGTCGCTCGAATGACGGGCCGCGCCGACTCCGACAGCGATAGGTAGGTGGGGTTTGACGACCCGGGTATGCGAATCGACATCGGCAATGCGCTCGACGAGGTGGCGACGCCCGGGGTTCCCGAGGACGCTCTCGACCGGTTGGACACCCGCGTCGCGGACGCGCACGAACGGATCGCCGAAGGACGTGCGGAACACGAACACGGCTACGAGGCGCTGAACCTCCCCGAGACCGTCGACACCGACGAGATCGAGGCCGCGGTCGAACCGTTTCAGGGCGTGGACAACGTCGTCAACGTCGGTATCGGCGGGTCGGCGCTGGGCGCGGCGACGCTCTCGGCGGCGCTGGACAGCCCGGTCGACGCCTACTATCTGGACAACGTCGACCCCGAGTGGATCGAGGGACTGCTTGCGGACATCGACCTCTCCTCGACGGCGGTCAACGTCGTCTCTCGCTCGGGAACGACTGCGGAGACGCTGTCGAACTTCCTCGTCGTCCGCGAGGCGATGGACGACGCGGGCGTCGACTGGACCGAACAGACGTGGGTCACGACCGGCGACTCGGGCAACCTCCGGGAGATGGCCGACCAGCACGGCCTGCCGTCGCTGAAGGTGCCTGACGGCGTTCCCGGCCGGTTCTCCGTGCTGTCGACGGTCGGACTGGCCGCCGCCGCGTTGCAGGGCCACGACATCGACGCCATCGTCGAGGGCGCCCGCGACGCTGAGCGGTCGCTGTCGGGGTCGTTGTACGACTCGCCCGCCTACGCCTACGGCGCACTCGCCTACGCGCTTGACACCCGCGGTGCGGGCATCAACGCGATGATGCCCTACGCAGAATCTCTGGAGACCTTCGCCGAGTGGTACGCCCAGTTGTGGGCCGAGAGCCTCGGCAAGGACGGCCTCGGGCAGACGCCCGTCCGGGCGCTGGGGGCGACCGACCAGCACTCCCAGCTACAACTGTATCGGGCCGGGCCCCACGACAAGATGGTCACGTTCGTCCACGTCCGCGACCGGGACGACCACGCCATCCCCGAGACCGATCTAGAGGGGCTGTCCTACCTCGGCGGGTCGACCCTCGGGGAACTGCTGGACGCGGAGTTCGAGGCGACCGAGGCCAGCCTCGCCGCCGCCGGCGTCCCGAACGTCCGTTTGGAGATAGAGCAGGTCGACGAGTACAACCTCGGGAACCTGCTGTACAGCATGAAGGCCGCGACGGTGATGGCCGGCGAACTGTACGGCATCGACACCTACGTCCAGCCCGCAGTCGAGTGGGGCAAGAAGGCCGCTCGCGGCCTGCTGGGCGGCGGCGACTTCGAGGAGGCCGACGCCGTCGCGGACAAGACGACCCTGCGGATCGAGTAGCGCTTCGAAGCCGGAAGCTCGGCTGTATCGTTTTTAACAGTGGTGGCCGAATGGCCGACCGATGAGTGACTCCGCCGCTATCGCCGCCCGCTCGCTCTCGAAACGCTACGGGTCGACGACGGCCGTCGACGGCCTCTCCTTCGAGGTCGAGTCCGGCGTCGTCTACGGCTTCCTCGGGCCCAACGGGGCCGGGAAGACGACGACGATGCGGATGCTGACGGGTCTGATAGAACCGACGGGCGGCGAGGCGTTCGTCGCCGGCACCCACTGCACCGACCGGGAGCGACTGGTCGACCGCATCGGACTGCTCCCCGAGCAACCCCCGCTGTACGAGGAGCTTTCGGGACGGGAACAACTCCAGTTCGCGGCCGACCTCCGGGAGATTCCGTGGTCGGCCGTCGAGGACCGCGCGATGGGGCTGGTCGAGGACCTCGGGTTGGCCGAGGACGTCGACCGGCGCATCGACGGCTACTCGAAGGGGATGCGACAGAAGGTGGCGTTCGTCCAAGCCGTCCAGCACGACCCCGCAGTCGTCTTCCTCGACGAACCGACCAGCGGACTCGACCCCCGGGCCGCCCGGACCCTCCGGGAGTTGATCGTCGACCTCGCCGCCGGCGACACGACCGTCTTCCTCTCGACGCACATTCTACCTGTCGTCGAGGAGATAGCCGACCGCGTCGGGGTGTTGTACGACGGACGGCTGGTCTCCCAGGGCAGTCCCGAGGAACTCGCCGGGGCCGTCGAGGGCGAGGACGGCGAGGCCGACTTAGAGGACGCCTTCCTCGAGTTGACCGACGCGGCGACCCCGTGGGGACGATGAGTCGGTCGCCGTTCGGCCTCGACCGCTCGACCGTCCGGGACGCCGTCGTCGTCGCCGGGACGGAACTCCGCGCCCAGTACCGGCACCTCCGAAACGACCTCCGGCAGGGGCTGGCGACAGCGTTCTCGCTGGCGATGTTCGGGCTGTTCGTCCCGCTTTTCGTCCTCGGGAGCGCCGTCGAGTTCGGGAGCCGTCTGGCCGCCGGGTCAGTCCCGCTGGGGACGGCGGGCGTCGCGTCCGCCGCGCTCCTCGTCGTCAGCGGCTACGTCGGCGCGGCCGGCGGGTTCAACCAGAAGCGTCTCGGGAACGTCGGACCGCTGGTCCGGACCTCCGTCCCGCCCCTCGCCGTCTCGCTGTCCCGGTTGCTCGACCGCCTCGTCCAGTCGCTGCTCGTGTTGGTACCGGCGTGCCTGCTGTTGCTCGCGGGCGTGGCCGTTGGCGCGGGCGGCGTCTTCGCGCCGGTGCTGGTCGTCGCGTGGGCGCTGCCGGTGTTGGCGGCCGGCCTGTTCGTCGGCCGGGCCATCGGGTCGCTGGCGCGATACCTCAACGAGTGGCTGGGGCTCTCGCTGTGGCTCAAGGCGGCGCTCGTCCTGACGCTGGCAGTGGGGAGCTACGTCGGCGTGATGCTCGTGTTGACCAACCAGTTCGGCACGACCGGCGAGTTCGGCGGCGTCGCCATTCCTGCTTTCCTGCCGGGGCGGCCGCTGCAGGCCTACGGTGCGCTCGCCTTCGCGCCGCTTGGGGCCGCGCCGGGGCCCGTCGGCGCCCTCGTCGCGGTCTGTCTCCTCGCCGCCGTCCCACTCGGTCTCGTCACTGCGCTCCGGGTCGAGACCCGGATACTCCTCACCGACTTCGGGGGCGAGGAGAACGCGGCGGCGGTCACGCGCGGCGTCCCGCGGCCCTTCGGCGCGACGCCCTCGCTGCGGGTCGCGTGGCGGTACCTCCTGCGGACCCGCCGGGACCCGCGGATGCTCGCTCACCTCGCGCCGCTCCTGTTCGGCGCGTTCGGACTCGTCGCGTCGGCGGTTCAGGACCCCGAATCGCTGCTGTTCAGCGGTCCCATCACACTCTTCGTCGGCGGGGTCACGCTCGCCGGCGCGGCCTACTGCCTGAACCCGCTGGGCGACGACCGAGACCAGTTGCCGCTGCTTCTGACCAGCACGGCGTCGACGGCGGTCCTGCTCCGTGGGCGTGCGCTCGCAGGGACGGCGCTGGGGCTGGTCCCGGCCGCGGTCATCGCCGGCCCGGTGTCGGCCGTCTCGTTCTCGCCGGCGTTCGCACTCGGACAGACGCTGCTCGCCGTCGTCCTCTCGCTGGCCGGTAGCGGCACGGCGCTCGGCCTCGGCGCCATCGCCCCGAAGTTCGAGCGCCGCGAGGCGATGGGCGTCGAGCGCCCCCACCCCTCGAACATCGCCGTCTTCGGCCTCCTGTTCGGCGGTATCGGTGTCGGCCTCGCCGGCCTCGGGCTGGTCTGGTGGACGCTCTCGGGCGCGTCGCTCGCAATCGTCGGTATCGCGTGGGTGGTGTACCTGCTCGTCGTGAGCGCTATCGGCGCGGCCGGGTACGCCTACGCGCTCCGGACGTTCGACGCGCTGACGCTGGACGACGTCTGACCCGGTTGCCGCCCGCACAGAGCGGCGTCCGTCGTGTCCAATTACACTGTCTGATAGTGGCCGTTCTTACAAAACCGGACGACAACGACCGTAGAAATTGCCGTCGATACAACCATTATGACCTGTGATTACAGATTGGGTGACAGACGAATGCTCGACACTCACACTGATTCCGTTGGTCTCTCTACCCGACGCCGCCGAATGAAACGCGACTTCGCCGGTCGGAACACCGCCGCACGGTGAGCTAGCCGATGTTCCTACTCGATGGTGACGACCGTGTCGTGTACGCGACCGGGTCGCTGGCGACGCTGCTCGGGGTCGACGCCGATTCGCTGACGGGGACGCCGTTCCAGTCGTACGTCTCGGAGGGCGAGGATATGGTCCAGCGGGTGCTCCACTCTGTCCGGCGGGCCGAACGGCCGGCGAGCAGCGCGTTCTTCTGTGAGCTGTCGTCGGAGGGTCACCCGCTCCGCGTCGAGGTGGAGTTCGTCTCGCCCGCGTCTTCCTCAGACGATGTCGTCGGTACCGTTCGCGGCGGCGTCGACGACCGAACGCGGAACGAACTGGCGACCGAACAGGAGCGGTTCGGCCTCCTGTTCGACCTGATCGACGACGCCGTCATCGAGGTCGAAATCGTCGACGGTGACCCCATCGTCCGGTCGGTGAACGACGCCTTCGAGTCGGTGTTCGGGTACAGTGCCGACACCGTCCGCGGCGAGTCGCTCAACGACTACATCGTCCCGCCGGAGCTCGAGGGCGAGGCCGACGAGTTCGACCGCCGCACCGCCGACGGCCGGGCCAACCGCGCCGTCGTCACCCGCCGGACAGCCAGCGGCCGACGGGAGTTCCTCTATCGCGGCATCCCCTACGACCGCGAGGACGGCGGCCAGTACGGGTTCGCCATCTACAGCGATGTCACCGACCAACGCCACGCCCGCGAACGCCTGCAGGTCCTCCAGCGCGTCCTCCGTCACAACCTCCGCAACCAGCTTACCGTCGTCCGGGGGATGGCGAGCCTCGTCGACGAGACGACTGACGACGACGACGTCGCCGCTGCCGCCGGTCGCATCGTCGACAGCGCCGACACGCTCGCGGCCGTCAGCGCCAAATCCCAGACCGCCGCCGACGTGCTGGACGCCGGGACGGAGACGACGGCGGTCGACATCGTCGAACAGGCCGAGACCGTCATCGAACGGGCCGGCAGCGCCCACCCGGAAGCGACGGTCACGACCGAGTTCCCGCGGTCGCTGGCGGTCGAGGCCGGCCCGGCAATCGAACGGGCCCTGTCGAACCTCGTCGAGAACGCCCTCGAACACGGCGGGGACCGCCCGAACGTCCACGTCACTGTCGAACGCCGTGACGACACCGCGTTGCTGGCCGTCACCGACGACGGCCCCGGCATCCCCGATACCGAGCGCCTGCCCGTCTTCGGCGACGGGCGGTCGACGAAACTCGATCACGCCTCCGGCCTCGGTCTGTGGTTGGTGAAATGGATCGTCGAATCGGCCGGCGGCCGTCTGGCGTACGACCGGACCGACGGCCTGACTACCGTCGAGGTGTGGCTCCCGCTTGTGACCCCCTCGGCCCGGTCATCGCCGGGGAAGAAACTCGAAACCGACTGAGAATTTCCCGGGACTGCGGCCGGTCGCCCGAAGACTTAACAGCGTCGCGTGCGGGCTTTTACCATGGTCCTGTTGCAGTCCGGCGAGGCGGTGACACGGCCGACGTTCTGGCAGATATCGCCCGTCGGCAAGGTGCTGTTTTACTACCTCGCGGCGGTGGCGCTTGCCGTGTTCGGCTACGGCGTCTACGAGCGGATCACTCGCTACACCCGCGGGAGCACGGACCCCTTCGACCGCCTCGACGACCTCTCGGGCCGTGTCGTCGGCGCGGCCGCGAGCGTCGGGTCGAACCGACCGCTGTTCGACCGCGACATCGTCGGCGGCCTGATGCACGCCTTCATCGTCTGGGGCTTTCTGACGCTACTCATCGCCACGACCATCCTCGGCATCGATATGGATCTCTACCGCCCGCTGACGGGCGATTCCTTCTTCGTCGGTGACTTCTACCTCTCGTACTCGCTCGTCGTCGACGCGATGGGTCTGCTGTTCGTCACCGGTCTCGGCGTCGCCATCTGGCGGCGCTACGTCGCTCGGACGGACCGCCTCCAGGGCCGCCACACCGGTCGGGAGGACGACCTGTTCCTGTGGGTGCTTTTCGTCCTCGGCGTCGGGGGGGTACCTCACCGAGGGCGTCCGCATCCTCGGGCAGGGGTTCCCCGAGTTCGAGACGGTGAGTTTCGTCGGCTGGTTCGTCGCCGACGTGCTCGCCCTCGCCAGCGTCTCCCCGGAGACGGCCACGGCGCTGTACCCGCTGACGTGGTGGAGCCACGCCGTCCTCGCGCTGGCCTTCGTCGCGTGGGTGCCCTACGCCAAGCCCTTCCACATGCTCGCGTCGTTCGCGAACGTCGTCACCGCCGACGAGGACGCCGGCACGCGCCTCCCTCGGGTCCCCGAGGACCTCGGGCCCGAGGAGATCGGCGCGACCGACCTCGACTCCTTTTCGTGGAAGCAACTGCTCGATCAGGACGCCTGCACCAAGTGTGGCCGCTGCTCGTCGGTCTGCCCCGCCAAGGCCTCGGGCCGACCGCTGGACCCGCGTGACGTGATCCTCGACCTGAAGTCCTACCGCGAAGCGGTCGACGCCGGCGGCGAGACCGTCGAGATAGTCGCGGACGGGGGTGCCGCGAGTGCCACGAGCGGCACGTCGTCGGACTCGTCCGACGGAAGGATTTCTGTCATCGACTCTTCGACGATGGACTCCTGTATGTCCTGTATGGCCTGTATGGACGCCTGTCCGGTCGACATCGAGCACCTCACGCACTTCACGGACATGAACCGTCGGCTCACCGAGACGGGCCAGATGGACGACGGCGTCGAGGAGGCGATGATGAACGCCTTCCAGCACGGCAACACCTTCGGCGACCCCGAGCGCAAACGCCCCGACTGGACCGAGGAACTCGATTTCGAGGTGCCCGACGCCCGCGAGGAAGCCGTCGAGTATCTCTGGTACGTCGGCGACTACCCCTCCTACGACGACCGCAACCAAGAGGTCGCAAAGGCGCTGGCGACGCTGTTCGAACGCGCCGGCGTCTCCTACGGCATCCTCTACGAGGGCGAACAGACCGACGGCAACGATGTCCGTCGGGTCGGCGAGGAAGGCCTCTACGAGATGCTCGTTGAGGACAACGCCGCCGCCATCGCCGACTGCGAGTACGACCACATCGTCACGACCGATCCCCACAGCTACAACACCTTCAAAAACGAGTATCCGGACTTTTCGGCCTGCGAGTGGGACGCCGAGGACGTTTCCCACTACACGCAGGTGCTCGCCGAACTCGTCGACCGCGGGGACCTCTCGCCGCGCGGCCTCGACGGCACCGTCACCTACCACGACCCCTGTCATCTCGGGCGGTACAACGGCGTCTTCGAACCGCCCCGGGAGCTAGTCGAGTCGACGGGCGTCGAGTTGGTCGAGATGCCCCGCAACCGCTCGGATAGCTTCTGCTGTGGCGGCGGCGGTGGCGGCCTGTGGCTCGACCACGAGGAGGACACCAAACCGAGCGAGGAGCGCCTCCGGGAGGCCACCGAGGACACCGCGGCCGGCAATGCCGTCGACCGCTTCGTCGTCGCCTGCCCGATGTGCGTCACGATGTACGAGGACGGCCGCAAGACCGGCGGCTACGAGGACGACGTCGAGGTTGTCGAGTTGACCGAGATGCTGGTCGAGGCGACCGACTAGGGGTCGTCCGCCGCCCACTCCTCCCGGAGGACGCCGAAGTGGATCATATCGACGTACTCGCCGTCGACGGTGCCGGCCTCGCGGCCGACGGCCTCCCGTTGCATCCCGCAGTTCCGCAGGACGCCTTTCGACGCCTCGTTGGTGGCCAGCGCCCGCCCGCGGACGCGCCGGAGCCGCAACTCCTCGAAGGCGTACCCGACGAGTAGCCTCGCCGCCTCCGTCATCAGGCCCCGACCGTGGGCTTCGGGCGTGAGCCAGTACGCTATTTCGGCGGTCCCGGCGCGCTGGTCGACCCCGAACAGCGTGATCGTCCCGCGGATCTCCCCGTCGACACAGAGCGCGAGCGTCAGGTCCTCCTCGGCGGAGATGTACTCCTCGAAGTGCTCCCGCGTCGTCTCTATGTTCGTCGGTTCGGTCCCCGTCAGCGGCCGGCGGACCCGCGGGTCGTCGACGTTGTCCCGGAGGAACGCGAGGTCCTCCTCCTCGACGGTCCGGAGGACGACCCGGTCACCGCGGAGGAACGCGCTCCCGGGCATCACCGACCCTCCCACTCGTCTTCCAGCAGCCCGTACCGGTGGGCGTCGACGGGGTCGCCGCCGACGAACGCCGCCGCTCGCTGGACGCCCTCGTGGACGAACCCGAGCGATTCGAGGAGGCGGCGCGACGCGGTGTTCGTCGCCGCGGTCCGGGCCCGCACGCGGTGGAGTCGCAACTCCTCGACGGCGTAGGTCAGCACCGACGCGACCATCTCCGTCCCGTAGCCCGACCGGCGCTCGGCCGGCCGGACCCAGTACTCCACCGTCGCGTGCCTCGCCGCCATATCGACGTGGAACAGGCGGACGTAGCCGACCGCTTCGCCGTCGAGACAGGCCAGCAGACCGACGCCGTCCCCGACGTCGTCGTACATCCCCTCGAACTGTTCGCGCTGTCCCTCAAGGTTTCGCGGTCGACCGCCGGTCACCCGCCGCCGGATCACCGGGTCGTTGGCGTACTCCCTGAGAACGGGGAGGTCCTCCTCCTCGACGGTCCGGAGCGCGAGACGGTCAGTAGTCAGGAACTGTCCACCGGGCATACCCCTCTCTGGTCGCGTCGTCGCATTAGCTCTGTCCCCGATGTGTGAGGAGCTACCACTCCAATCGAACGTCACGGCTTTGGCCGCCACGGCCGAACGGACGGTATGGACCTCACCGACCGCCCCCGCCGACTCCGGGCCGACGGAATCAGGCCGCTGGTCAGCGAGACGGACCTCTCGGCGAGCGACCTCATCGCGCCCGTCTTCGTCGACGCGACGACAGACGACCGCGTCCCCATCGAGACGATGCCGGGCCACGAACGCGTCCCCGTCGACGAGGCCGTCGACCGCGTCCGTGAGATACGTGAGACGGGCGTCGAGGCCGTGATGCTGTTCGGCGTCCCCGAATCGAAAGACGCCGAGGGCTCCCGCGCGTGGGCCGAAGACGGCGTCGTTCAGGAGGCGACCCGCCGGATCACCGCCGAGACGGACGCCTACGTCGTCACCGACGCCTGCCTGTGTGAGTACACCGAGCACGGCCACTGCGGGCCGCTGGAACCCGACGCCCGCGAGGACCCGACCCTCACAGTGGACAACGACCGCACACTCGAGTTGCTGGGGAAGATAGCCGTCTCCCACGCCGACGCCGGGGCCGATATGGTCGCACCCTCCGGGATGATGGACGGGATGGTCGCCGCGATTCGGTCGGCGCTGGACGACGCCGCTCACACCGAGGTTCCGATTATGAGCTACGCCGCCAAGTACGAGTCGGCGTTCTACGGCCCGTTCCGGGACGCCGCCGACGGCGCGCCCGCCTTCGGCGACCGGCGGCACTACCAGATGGACCCGGCGAACCGCCGCGAGGCCGGCCGAGAGGTCGCGCTGGACGTCGAACAGGGCGCGGACGTGCTGATGGTCAAACCGGCGTTGCCGTACCTCGACATCGTCGCCGACGTGCGCGAGAACTTCGACCGGCCCGTCGCGGCGTACAACGTCTCCGGGGAGTACGCGATGCTCCACGCCGCCGCCGAACAGGGGTGGCTCGACCTGGAGGCGACGGCCTACGAGTCGCTGCTGTCGATCAAACGCGCCGGCGCCGACCTGATCCTGACGTACTTCGCCGAGGACCTCGCGTCTCGTCTCTGATACTGTGGCCGGAATGTTGATACGCCGCGGTGACGTTCTTTACCACGAATGACCATCCGCTCCCCGGTACTCACGCTGGCCGTCGCCTGCACCGTGGTTCTGGCTGGCTGTGCGGCGGTTCCCGGGTTCGGCGACGAGGAGTGTGGTCCCGGCGAGACCGCAATCGACGACGTCGAGGACGGTGCGAACGTGACCGTCACCGGGACGCTGCAGTCCATCAACGAGACGTCCGTCGTCATCGACGACGGCACGGGGACCGCACTACTGGTCACCGACCGGACGTTCAATACCAGCGTCGCCAGCCCCGAGGGCTGTGTCACCGCGTCCGGAACCGCCGTCAACGACACCGACTCCAATCGGTACAACGCGACCATCCTCGTCGGCAACGTGACTATCGAGACCTGATACTGTTTCTTGTAGCTGTTTCCCGTTTCGACCGCCCGAGTTCGTCCTGCGGAGTGACACGACGCAGGGCTCGGGAGGCGAACAGCGTGCGCCTCCCGGTGGGCGGTCGATACCGGAATGACCGACAAGTATGAGACGGGGCTCAGTTCGCTCCGTCGGCCGGACGACCGGCCGTTCCCG
>NZ_WPCA01000068.1 GCF_009741825.1 Halapricum sp. CBA1109 | reverse complement strand
GCGGGCGTCGGCGGCGTCGGGACTGCGGCGGCCGCCCCGGGGTTCGACGGCTGGCTCTCGAACACGAGCAACTACGACGCCTCGTCGACGAACGCGGCAGCGACGAGGTGGTCGTCGACGTCGGCGTACAGGGCAACAACGGGACCAACGGGTTCGGCCCCGCGGCGGTCCGGGTCGACCCCGGCACGACCATCGTCTGGGAGTGGACCGGCGACGGCTACCACAACGTCGTCGAACAGGACGGCGCCTTCGAGAGCGAGTCGACCGCCGAGGCCGGGTTCAACTTCGAGCAAACCTTCGAGGAGGAGGGCGTCGTGAAGTACTACTGTTCGCCACACGAGATGCTCGGGATGAAAGGCGTCGTCGTGGTCGGCGACCAGGAGTTCGAAGACGCCGGCGGGTCCGAGAGTAGTAGTAGCGGCCCCGACTACGGCGATTGGTTCGACGGCGTCTCGAACTTCGAGGAGACGGCCGACATGACCGGCCAGGACAGCGTGACCGTCGAAGTCGGCGTCGAGGGCAACAACGGCACGTTCGCCTTCGGGCCGCCGGCCATCAGGGTCGACCCCGGGACGACGGTCACGTGGGAGTGGACTGGACAGGGCGGCTCACACGACGTCGTCGCCGACGACGGAAGCTTCAGCAGCGACCTCGTCGGCGAGGCCGGCCACACGTTCGAACGCACCTTCGAGAGCGGCGGCGTCCACAAGTACTACTGCACCCCCCACAAGGAGATGGGGATGCGCGGTGCCGTCGTCGTTCCCGGCGGGAACGGCGGCGGTGGTGGCGACAGCGGTATCGACGCGAGCAAGTGGCTGTCGGTCGGTGGCGCGGTCGCACTCGTCGGCGGGCTGTTCGGGCTGATCGGCTTGGGGACTCACGAACACCGGAGCGGGCGGACGCAGTGAGGACGGCTCAGCTCAGCGCCTGTTCGGTCTGGTCCGGTTCCTCGGTCGTGAGTTCGTAGAGGTTCTGTCTGGCGTCCGCGAAGTAGACGTCCTCCGAGACGGCCCCCACCTCCTCGAGGCGTTCGAGCGCGTATCGGACCGTTCGAGCCGACAGCATCGACTCCTCGACGATCCCTTTCTGCGTGAGCGGTCCCTTATACTCCAGTACTTTGAAGACGAGCTTCGCGCTTGGCGGTAGATCGGTGATATCCTCCCCGTCGGACTCTGCCATCGACTGCAACCAAGAACGCCCGGGGTATAAAGATTGAGGCAACGGTTTCCCGTTACGTCCGGACAGCAGGAGGAGACGCATCGAACGAACGGCTTTTCACTTCGGGTCGTCCACGTTCGCGTATGGCAACAGAGACGGTCGACCGCCGGAGCGGCCACCACCGGAGTATGGTGGTGACGACCCTCGCATCCGTGATGGGGGTCGCTGCCGCGATGGTGGCCGAGTTCGTGCTGGCGGCATCGCCGACCGGCAACACGGGAGTCTTGGCACTGGTCGGTGCGATACTGCTCCAGTTCCCGGTCCTGCACCTCGCCGGCTTCGACGTCGAGGACTTCTCGACGAAGGACTATCTCTACGTAGTGTTCATGACGTTCTCGCTGTGGTTCGTCTCCTGGACGCTACTGCTGACCGCGGGGGCGTAGGATGTCCGAGGACAGTATCGCGGTCGTGGACCTCGACAGGTGCCAACCCGACCGCTGTAACTACGAGTGTGCGAACTTCTGCCCGCCGAACCGCTCGGGCAAGGAGTGTATCGTCACTCGCGAGGAGCGCTACGGCGACGACGAGGAGGAACACTTCGACGGCACGCCCGACCAGATATCCATCAGCGAGGAGATCTGTCTGGGCGAGTCCTGCGGTATCTGTGTGGGCAAGTGCCCCTTCGACGCCATCGAGATAATCAACCTCCCGCAGGAACTGGAGGACGACCCCGTCCACCGCTACGGGGAGAACGCCTTCGGCCTCTACGGCCTCCCCGCGCCCGAGGACGGCCGCGTCACCGGTATCCTCGGTCCCAACGGTATCGGGAAGACCACGGCGGTCCACATCCTCGCCGACGAACTCACGCCGAATCTCGGCGAATTCAACACCGAGGCAGACTGGGAGCGCGTCATCGAGCGCTACCGCGGCACCGGCCTGCAGGACTACCTACAAGCGATGCGCGACGACGAGGTGTCCGTCGCCCGCAAGCCCCAGTACGTCGACCAGATTCCCGATTCCTTCGACGGGTCGACCCGGGAACTACTGGAGGCGACCGACGAGCGCGGGGCCTTAGACGAGTTGATCGAGCGCGTCGGTATCCGCCCGGTGATCGATCAGGACATCGACACGCTGTCAGGCGGGGAACTCCAGCGGGTCGCGCTCGTGGCCACGCTGGCCCGTGACGCCGACTTCTACTTCCTCGACGAGATTACGCCCTATCTGGACATCGGTCAGCGGATGACCGCCGCGCGGCTCATCCAAGAACTGGCCGCCGACGGCGACCGCTCGATGCTGGTCGTCGAACACGACCTCGCCATTCTGGACCTGCTCGCCGACGCCCTCCACGTCGCCTACGGTGAGCCCGGGGCCTTCGGTGTCATCACCGACCCCAAGTCCACGAAAAACGGCATCAACGAGTACCTCAAGGGGTATCTGGAGAACGAGAACATGCGGATCCGGCAGGAGGCGATCACCTTCGAGGAGCACGCCCCGCGCTCGGTCACCGCCGGTGACGACGTCGTCGAGTACCCCGAACTGAAAAAGAGCTACGGCGACGGCGAGTTCTCGCTTTCGGTCGAGGCCGGAGCCATCCGCGAGAGCGAGGTGCTGGGCGTCGTCGGCCCCAACGGCATCGGGAAGTCGACGTTCGCGAAGCTACTGGCCGGCCGCCTCGAACCCGACGAGGGCCAGGTCGACGCGCGACTCGACATCGCCTACAAGCCCCAGTACATCGAGATAGACCAGCCGATGCGGGTCGACGCCTTCCTCGCGTCGATCACCGACGACTTCGGCTCCTCGTACTGGAACACCGAGATAGCCCAACCGCTGCAACTCGACGCCGTGATGGAGCAGAACCTCGACGACCTCTCGGGCGGGGAGCGCCAGCGGGTCGCCATCGCGGCCTGCCTCTCGAAGGACGCCGACCTCTACCTGATGGACGAGCCGTCGGCCCACCTCGACGTCGAACAGCGCGTGATGGCGACGACGGCCATCCGCCGCTACGCCGAGAACCACGACGCGACGGCGATGGTCATCGACCACGACATCTATATGATCGACCTGCTCAGCGACCGCCTGCTGGTGTTCGACGGCGAACCCGCCGAACACGGCCACGCGACTCAGCCACAGGGGATGCGCGAGGGGATGAACGAGTTCCTCGCCAACCTCGACATCACGTTCCGCCGGGACGAGCGCACCGGTCGCCCCCGGATCAACAAGCCCGGATCGAACCTCGACCGCGAGCAGAAACAGGCCGGCGAATATTATTACTCTCCCGAGTAAAGACTTTAGAGGGGCTCTACCGCGGTTTTTTCACCGGCTGCGAATCCCGAACTTCTACAAGGGGGTGGATTCTCTACACTGGCACGTATGGCAAGTGTCGCAGTCCTGGCGGTGCTGGCTGCCCTACCGATAGCCGTCTCGTTCGGCCTGTTGGTCGGATTGCGCTGGTCGGCCTCGAGGTCGATGGGCGTCGGGTGGGTGCTGGCGACGGTACTCGGTATCGCCTATTGGGGAATGGAGCCGACGTGGTGGGCCGGCGCGGCCATCTACGGCGCGCTACAGGCGTTCAGCATCATCCTGATCGTCTTCGGTGCCATCCTGTTGATGAACTATCTGGAGTTAGGTGGGTCGATCAGTACGATCCGCTGGCACTTCACCGGCATCGCCGAGGACCGACGGGTCCAGTTGCTGTTGATCGGTCTCGGGTTCGAGACGATCATCGAGGGCGCGGCCGGGTTCGGGACGCCCGGAGCGTTGGCGGCGCCGTTGTTGATCGGTCTCGGCTTTCCGCCACTGGGTGCGGCAGTCTTCGGCCTGTACTTCAACGCGCCCAACCCGCAGTTCGGGGCCGCGGGGACGCCCATCATCGGCGGCGTCGAAGCGGTCATCGGCGACAGCCTCCCGGCGAGCATGACGGCCTCGGAGTTCGGTGCGCTGGTCTCTCAGTGGACCGGCGTGTTCACCGGCCTCGCGTTCGCCGTCTGGGGCGTGCTGGGCATCTTCCTCCTCATCTACTGGTTCGGCGACGACGAGGAACAGTCGCTGCGCGGGGCGGCCCGCGCCACCAAACCGGTCGTCCCGTTCGCGCTCCTGATGGGTATCGTCGCCGGCGCGACCCAACTGGCCGTCGCGTGGTTCATCGGTCCGGCGCTGCCCTCCATCGCCGCCGGGTTCGCCGCCTTCGCCGTGGGCCTCGTCTTCTCCCAGCGCGGGTGGCTGATGCCCGAGGACGAGTGGACGTTTCCCGACCGGGAGGGTTGGTCGGACACGTGGCTCGGCGGGCTCTCGCTGTCGGAACTCGACAGCGGCAAGCCGACCAAGGAGATGTCGGTGCTGAAAGCGTGGACGCCGTACCTGCTGGTCGGTGCCGTCCTGCTGGTGACCCGGTGGCCCACGCTTGACCTCGTCTCGACCCTCCAGAGTTTCGAGATAGGGTTCGACGTACTGGGCTTCTCGGATCTGGCGTGGGCGCTCCAACCGCTGTATCTCCCGGGGACGATGCCGTTCATTCCGGTGGCGATACTGACGGGCGTGCTCTACGGGATGGACTTCGAGCAGACCCGTGACGCGTGGGCGGAGTCGCTCCGGCAGGTCGCGCCGGCGGCACTGACGCTGATCGTCGCCGTCTCGCTGACCCAGGTGATGATCCAGTCCGCCGAGAACACCGCCGGGTTCATCGGGATGATGTCCGCGCTCTCGCGGGCGCTGGCGTTGGCCGCCGGCGGCGCACTGCCGATAGTCGCGCCGTGGATCGGTGCCATCGGCACCTTCGTCACTGGGTCGAACACCACCTCTGACATTCTGTTCAGCGTCCTGCAGTACGACGCGGCGGCCGACGTGGGCATCTCGCGGGCGCTGGTCGTGGCCATCCAGAACGTCGGCGGCGGCGTCGGCAACCCCATCTCGGTGCTGAACGTCGCGGCCATCTGCGGGGTCGTCGGTATCTCCGGTCGGGAGGGCGACATCCTGCGGAAGACGGTCGTTCCGGCGGCGCTGTTCGCGCTCTTCGCCGGCCTCCTCGGGATGGTGCTGGTGTACGTCGTCGCGCCCAGTATCGGCGGCGTATTCTGACCGCCCGAGCGAACGAACCGACTCGCGTCGTGCGGTTTTCCGGCTGTTCCCGACGGAGCTGGCAGGGGTATTTCATAAGGCTTATGCGCGCGTTGGCAGTTTGACCGGCTAATGAGACACTGGAGGGTCCTCCGCACATGAGTCAGTGGCGAGGGCAGTTCGAGAACGAGGAGTTAGACCGGGTAGCCGGGTGGATAGAGCAGTGGTATCACGTCCCCGCGCTGGCGCTGTTGATGATCTTTATGTTCTGGTCCAGAGCGCGGACCTGGGGGAAGTTTGTCGTCGACGGCGACGTTCTCTTCCGCGGGAACGACCCCTGGTATCACCTCCGGGAGATTACCTACATCACCGAGAACTTCCCGGCAACGATGCCCTACGACGTGTGGACGCGCTTCCCGACGGGAACGAGCGTGAGCCAGTTCGGGACCATCTTCGACCAGGTGGTCGCGACGGTCGCGATGGTCGTCGGCCTCGGGAACCCGAGCGAGAACACCATCGCGATGGTGTTGCTGTTCACGCCGGCAGCCGTCGGCGCCCTGATCGCAATCCCGACGTACTACCTCGGGAAGCGACTCGGCGGGCGCTTCAGCGGCATCGTCGCCGTCCTGATCCTCGCGCTCGCCTCGGGCGAGTTGCTCTCCCGCAGCCTCGTCGGGTTCGCCGACCACCACGTCGCCGAGGCGTTCACGCAGGCGCTCGCGGTGCTCGGCGTCGTCGTCGCACTACAGGTCGCCGACCGGGAGAAGCCGGTCTGGGAACTCGTCGTCGACCGCGACATCGCGGCGCTCCGCCGGCCTATCGGCTACGCGGCGCTGGCCGGCGTCGGCATCGCGCTGTACGTGACGACGTGGCCGCCCGGCGTCCTCCTCGTCGGTATCCTCGGCCTGTACTTCACGATTCAGCTTATCGTCAACTACCTCCGCGACGACAGCCCCGAACACGTCGCTTTCGCCGGTGTCGTTATGTTCACTGTCGCGGGACTGTTGCTCGTCTCGACCATCGAGCAGTTGGGCGTCGGGACGGTGCAGTTCTCGCTGCTCCAGCCGGGACTGGCCTTCGCGGGCGCGGTCTGGTGTGGCTTTCTCGCGTGGCTCTCCCGGGAGTGGGACGAGCGTGAGCTTCCGGCGTGGACGTACCCGGTTCCGGCGCTCGCGCTCGTCGGCGCACTGCTCGGGGTTATCGCCGTCGCTCTCCCCGACACCTTCGGGTTCCTCGTCAACAACATCAGCCGCGTGCTCGTGCCCGGATCGACCGGGGGCGCGGCCGGGACCGTCGCCGAGGTCCAGCCGCTGCCGTTCGAGGACGCGCCGGACGCGCTGTTCAACTGGTACGGTCTCGCGCCGGTCATCGCCGCCGCGGGCATCCTGCTAGCCATCGCACGGCAGGCCACCACGCGGGAATCCCGTTCGGAGTTGCTGTTCGTCTCGCTGTGGCTGGTCATCATCATGCTGGCCACGCTGACCCAGCAGCGGTTCGCCTACTACCTGACGGTGCCCGTCGCCGCGCTGTCGGCGTACGTCGTCGGCATCGCCTTTCGACAGATCACCAACCTCTCGACCGACGCCGAGATAGAGACCTATCAGGTGTTGGCGGTCCTGACGGTGCTGATGATCGTCACCGTCCCGGTGTTGGCCGCAGCGGACTCGAACGCGCTGGCCGCCTCGAACGAGTCGGCCAACGGGCCGGGCGGCGGCATCCAGGGCTGGCACGACAGCCTCCAGTGGATGGACAACAACACGCCCACGCAGGGTAACTTCGCCGGGGCCGGCAACTCGTTCGGCCCCTACGACACGGTGAGCAAGACCGACGACTACCAGTATCCCAACGGGAGCTACGGTGTGCTGTCGTGGTGGGACTACGGTCACTGGATCACCGTCGACGGCAACCGGACGCCGGTCGCCAACCCGTTCCAGGACAACGCACAGGAGGCCGCACAGTTCCTCCTCGCACAGAACGAGAGCCGGGCAGACGAGGTCCTGAGCAACTTGAGTGACGGACAGAACCGCGACGTCCGGTACTTCATGGTCGACTGGCAGATGGCGACTGCCGGGTCTTACGGGAAGTTCTTCGCGCCGCCGGCGTTCGTCGACGGCGTCTCGACGGACACCTACTACCGCGAGGTGCTCGGACTGGACGTCGCGACTGGCCGAGTCGGCGTCCCGATAAACGTCCACAAGCAGGCCTACTACGAGACGATGGTGACGCGCCTGTACCGCTATCACGGCAGCGCACAGGACGCGGTCCCCATCGTGACCAACTGGGAGGAGACGCGACTGCGAACGCAGGACAACGAGACGAGCCAACGGCTCACGACACCGACGAGCGAAGGAACGCCGTTCGTCAATATCTCCTACACCAATATGTCACAGGCCCGGGCCGCGGCCGAGGGCGAGAACTCACAGGTTGGCGGTATCGGTCGGTACCCCGAACAGCGCGTCCCGGCGCTGACGGAGTATCGACTCGTCCAAGCCAGCGAGCGCAACTCCGGACCGTTCCGCTCGATACAGCCCGGCCTGCGACAGCTGCTCGGTGCCGGCTTCCAGATCCCGGGACTGAACAACCGGATCACGAGCCTCTTCGCCGAGCAACACCCGCGCTGGGTGAAGGTGTTCGAACGGGTCCCCGGTGCGACCGTCGAGGGGACCGGCCCCGCCGGTGAGAACATCACCGCGAGGGTCCAGATGGAGATTCCCAGCGCCAACTCGACGTTCACCTACACCCAGCGGGCACAGGCCGACGAGGACGGGAACTTCGAGATGACGCTCCCGTACTCGACGACGGGCGAGAGCAACTACGGGCCCGAACAGGGCTACACGAACACCAGCGTCCGCGCGACCGGCCCCTACGAGTTCGCCCGTCTCGAGACCATCGGCGGCGGACTGGAGCGGCCGACTCACAATGCAACGGCCAACGTCTCCGAGGCGCAGGTCATCGGCGAGGACCCCGAACCCGTCGAGGTCGAACTGACCGAGATAGAGACGTCGACCGGCGACAACGGAACCGACGGCAGTGGTGACGGGTCGACCGGCGACGGATCGACCGGCGGCGAGAACACCTCCGAGAGCAACGACCTCCCGGCGCCGACGACCGAGTCGGTGGCACGCCCCGAGTGAGATGGCGAGTGACACCCGCGACGAGGCGCGAACCGTCGTCGGCGCGTCCGTCTACGCGTGGGTGTCCGTGTATCTCAAGGGCTTTCTGATGGGATCGGCGGACTCGGTGCCGGGCGTCTCCGGCGGCACCATCGCCTTCATCCTCGGTATCTACGAGCGACTGATCACGGCCATCGCGGAACTTGACCCGCGGGCGCTGGGTCACATCCCGCGGCTTCACCGCGCGGAGGGCCGCCGGGCGCTGTTCGAGGACCTACTGGAGATGGACGTGCCATTCCTCGCCGTCCTCGGCATCGGCCTCGCCAGCGCCGTCGTGGTCGTCTCCCGGGCCGTCCACGCGGCGCTGTCGGCCGAGCGAGCGCTGACGTTCGCGTTCTTTTTCGGTCTGATCGGGGCCTCGGTCGTCGTCTTCCGCGATCAGGTTTCGCTGGACAGCCCCGGCCGGATCGGCGCGGCAGTCGCGGGCTTCGGGCTGGCGTTCGTCGTCTCGGGCATCACGACCGGGAGCGACATCCCCCACGCCCTGCCGGTGATATTCGTCGCCGGTATCGTCGCCATCTCGGCGATGATCCTCCCCGGCGTCTCGGGGGCGTTCTTCCTGCTGTTGCTCGGGCAGTACGAGTACCTCTCGGGCGTCCTGAAATCGTTCGTCGACGAGGCCATCGCGCTGGTGCTGGGCAACGCGACGCTGTCGTCCGTGCTAGAACCGATGGTCGTCGTCGCCACGTTCGGCGTCGGCGCGGTGCTGGGCGTCCTCTCGCTGGCCCGCGTGATCCGACGGGCGCTTGACACCTATCGACGGGCGACGCTGGCCTTTCTGGTGAGTCTGATGGCCGGCGCGCTCCGCCTGCCGGCCGAGGAGATAGCCGCGAACACCGACACGCTGGGACCGGTTTCGGTCGGTGGCCTCCTCGCCGCGATACTCGTCGGCGGCGCGCTCGTCCTCGTGTTGGACCGCTACACCGCCTCGATGGAGTACTGACGGAGCCAAGCAGACACACTGAAGGCCCTCGGCGGTGGACGGTTGTCCAATGAGTTCGTTCAGACGGGCGCTCTCCCGCGGCGTCTTCGCCGCCGTCGCCGTCGTGGTCCTCGCCATCGGCTACCTCCAAGGCCGCTACCAGCGCCTCGCGCTCTCCGTCGGACCCCTCGACGTCAACACCGTCGAGGCCGTCTTCTCGGCGCTGACGCTGGCCGGCTTCTTCGTAGTATCTGGGACCCTGTTCCTCTACGACCGCCGGGTCGACCGCGACCCCGCAGCGACCACCGACGGCGGGTCAGTCGCCGCAATCGTCCCGGTCTACCACGATGCCGACGTGCTCCACCGGAGCGTCGAGAGCCTGCTGGCCGGCGCGTACGACGACCTGACGGTCTGGATCGTTCCCGAACCGGACGACACCGAGAGCCGCGAGCGGGCGAGTGAACTGGCGGCCGAGGACGACCGGGTCGAGGTGCTGGTCAACGACAAGCATCCCGGGTCGAAGGCGGGCGCGATCAACTACGCCGTCTCGGTGACCGACAGCGATCACGTCGCGGTGTTCGACGCCGACGAGGTTGTCGACCCGCAGTTTTTGTCGACGGCCGTGGCGAAACTCGACGACGCCGACCTCGTGCAGGGCCGGACCATCCCCGAACCGACGGGGTTCGTCGAGTCGGTCGCCTACGTCGAGTCCATCCTGTTGAACTTCGTCGCCCAGCGCTTCCTGTATTTCCTGACGGATTTCCGCCTCGCCGCGAGTCGCGCGGTCGTGATGACCCGTGAGGGGTTCCGCCGGACGGAGGGCTACCACACCGAGATGCTGACCGAGGACTTCGAGTTCGCCCACCGCTGTTACAAACACGACCTCACGGTCGTCGAGCAACTGGCGGCCCCCTCGAAGATAGAAGCCGCCCACAGTCTGCGGGACTGGTGGGGCCAGCGCAAGCGCTGGATGACCGGCTACGCGCAGGCTTCACACTACCTCCTCGGAGACATCCGGCCGCTGCGTGAGCTCCGAAACCCCATCTCGGCGATCATCGGGGCCGGGACGGTCGGCGCGAGCCTCTTTATGCTGTCGCTGGTGCCGAAGTTCGTCGTCCTCGCACAGGTCGGCGCGTGGTGGCTGATCGCCGCGACGCTCTCGTTGCTGTTTGCCATCACGCTCGCCGTCCAGAGACAGGACTACCGCGGCGGCCTCGTCGACTCCGTCGGGTGGAGTTGGCTGGTCGTTCCGTTCGTCTTCCCGCTGTACAGCCTCGTCGCCATCAAGGGGACCATCGACTACCTCGTCTCGTGGGAGGGCGAGTGGTACAGCGTCGTCAAGACCGGGGCCACCGAGGCCGACTGACGCTCAGCAGTTATAGAGGTCGCCGTACTTCCCGGCGACGTACTCGAGGAAGTAGTCGGCTGTCAGCCCCTCGCCGGTCGCGCGTTCGATCAACTCGTCGGTCTCGTAGCGCGCGCCGTGGCGATGGACGTGCTCCCGGAGCCACTCCGCCAGCGCGTCGAACTCGCCGGTTCTGATGTCCTCGTCGAGGTCACCGAGGTCGTCCTCGGCGGCGGCGAACAACTGGGCGGCCAGCACGCTCCCCAGTGAGTACGTCGGGAAGTAACCGAAACTCCCGTGGCTCCAGTGGATGTCCTGTAGACACCCCTCGGCGTCGGTCTCGGGCCGGAGCCCGAGGTACTGCTCGTACTTGTCGTTCCACACCTCGGGCACGTCGGCCACGTCGAGGTCGCCCGAGATGAGTTCCCGCTCTATCTCGAAGCGGACGACGATGTGCATGTGGTAGGTGAGTTCGTCCGCTTCGACGCGAATCAGGTTGTCGTCGTAGACGCGGTTGGCGGCCCGATAGAGGGTCTCGGGGTCGGCGTCGTCCAAGTCCTCGAAGTGGGCGTCGAGGTCATCGGCGACGAGGTCCCAGAACGGCTCCGAGCGGCCGACGTGGTTCTCCCAGAGGCGCGACTGGGACTCGTGGACCGAGAGGTCCCGGTCCTCGCCCAGCGGCGTCCCGTAGGCCTCGCGGGGGAGGCCGAGGCTGTAGAAGGCGTGGCCGAACTCGTGGATGGTCGCCGTCAGCGCGCCCAGCGGGTCGTCCTCGTCGAAGCGCGTCGTGATCCGGGAGTCGTACTGGGTGCCGGAGGTGAAGGGGTGACTGGAGACGTCGAGGCGGCCGTGCTCCCAGTCGTAGCCGAGGCGGTCGAGGATGTCCCGCGAGAGCGCTTCCTGATCGTCCTCGGGGAAGGTGCCGTCGGCGAACGGCCGGGGTTGCTCGACGCCGCTGTCGCCGATGTCGTCGATGAGCGGGACCAACTCCTCGCGCAGGCGAGTGAGGACTCGCTCGGCGGTGTCGAGGTCGACGTAGGGCTCGTAGTCCTCGAACAGGACCGCGTAGGGGTCCCTGTCGGGGTCGATGTGCTCGGCGTACTCGCGTTTGAGTTCGATCAACTCCTCCAGAATCGGTGCGAACGTCTCGAAGTCGTCCTCGGCTTTGGCCTGTTCCCACATCTCCAAGGCCTCCGAGGATTTCGCGGATATCTCCTCGACGAGGGCCTGCGGGACGGCGTCGGCCCGGCGGTACTGCCGGCGTATCTCCCGGACGACGGCGGCCTGTTCGTCGGTCAACTCGGCGTCGTCCAGTTCCTCGAGGGCCTCGGCCACGGCGTCGTCGGTCAGCAGTTCGTGCTGGAGGCCCGACAGCGTCGATAGCTGCTGGCCGCGGGCCGGCGCGCCCCCTTCGGGCATCGTGACCTGCTGGTCCCACGAGAGCAGGCCCGAGGCGGCCTCGACGTTTGCCACTCGCTGGTACTGTTCTAGCAACGTCGTGTAGGCGTCTGGTGCCGCGTCCGCGTCCTCAGTCGTCGCCATAGGCGGGCGTTAGACCCCGGCCCTAATAGACCTGTGGCGGCGAGCGCTCACTCCGCGAAGTAACTGGTGAAGAACCCGGAGAGAAACGACGACACCGCGACCGCGAGGGCCATATCCGAGAGGTCCCACGGGCCGTCGTCGTCGTCGGCCATCACGACGGTCACGACGACGCTGATCACGAGCGAGACGATACCGTTCAGTAGGTGTTTGCCGAATCCCATATCGGCCATACGGGCTGGTCCCCCTCTACCCTTTTGCCGCGCCGGACGGGGCCGGTCGGCCAAAGGCACAAACCGCGGGCGGCCGTCGGTCCCGGTATGCACGGACCCGAGACGTTCGACCTCGGCGGCGAACAGACCATCCACCGGCTGGGCTACGGCGCGATGCGCATCACCGGCGAGGACATCATCGGCCCGCCCGAGGACGAGGACGCGGCGAAGGAGGTCCTCCGGCGGGCCGTCGAGTTGGGCGTCGACTTCGTCGACACCGCCGACTCCTACGGCCCCGGCGTCAGCGAGCGCCTGATCCGCGAGGGGCTGGCACCCTACCCGGAGGACCTCGTCGTCGCCACGAAGGGCGGACTCCTCCGAAACACCGAGGGCGACTGGCTCCCCCACGGCGACCCGGACTACCTCCGCAACGCCGTCCTCGCCAGCCGTGACCGCCTCGGCGTCGAGACCATCGACCTCTATCAGCTTCACCGCCCCGACCCGGACACACCCTTCGAGGACTCCGTCCACGCGCTCGCGGAGATGCGCGACGAGGGCCTGATAGCCCACGTCGGCCTCAGTAACGTCTCCGTCGAGCAACTGGAGACGGCCCGGGACATCGTCGAGATAGCGACGGTCCAGAACCAGTACAACGTGGGCAACCGCGAGGACGAGGACGTGCTGAACGCCTGCGAGGAGTACGGTGTCGGCTTCATCCCGTGGTTCCCGCTCGGTGCCGGGACCCTCGGCGAGAAAGCCGACGTACTCGACGACGTGGCGGCCGCCCACGACGCCACGCGCCGGCAGGTCGCGCTGGCGTGGCTGTTACATCACTCCCCGGTGACGCTGCCGATTCCGGGGACCAGCAGCGTCGAGCACTTAGCGGAGAACGTCGCCGCCGCCGAGATAGCCCTGACCGACGACCAGTACGCGCGACTCAGCGAGTGAGGCGGTAGCCGTCGTCGGTTTCGTTCACGATATCGAAGACGACCGCCCACGCAAGCAGTCGCTCAGTCCGGTCGCGCCACGTCGACTCCCATTCCGGGTCGCGGTTGCGCTCCCACTGCGGGACGACGCTTCGTGTGCGCTCGAAGGCCGAGTCGGCGGTGAGCGGACCCGCGGCCGACAGCGCGTCGAGTACCTCGGGCGCGCCGAGGACGTTCTCGCGGAACGATGCGGCGAGCGAAGCCGTCTCGGGCATCTCGGTGTCGCGGTAGTAAGCGTCGCCGTCGCGGGCGGCCGCGGAGACGGCGACGAGGAAGGCGAGCCACGACCGGGCGCTGTTGCGGTCCGGTACGTCGGCGCGTTCTATCAGCCGGCGACAGCAGTCGTCGGTACTGCCGGGGACCAGCGGGAGGGCCTCCCGGACCGCCCGGAGACCGGCCAGCCCCCGGACTGGCGGCACCGGCTTCGTGCGCATCAGTCCTCGAAGCTCTCGGCGAGGACGTCCTCGTGAGTCTCGCCGACGGTGTAGGTCGACCCGCCGCGGACGTCGATGGTGACTTGGGCGGGCGCGAAGACGCTGGTGTCTATCTCCGCCATCTCCCAGTCGACGGATTCGAAGACGTCGGCCATCGGGTCGCCGTAGGTGTCGGCGGCCGTCGAGGCCACCTCCTCGAAGCGGTCGAACTCGGACTCGACGGTGAGGTGGGCGCGGCCGCCGTAGGCGAGTGCGTCCGTTGTCGCGGCCATCGCGGCGTCCTCGCTGTCGGCGACGGGCGCGACTGGCGCGCGGCCGTGAGCCGAGAGGATGTCGAGCGGGTCATAACCCAGTTCCGAGAGGCGGAAGGTGGCGAGTTCGGCCGCTCGGGCAGCGGCGTTGACGCTCCCGGTGATGGAGGCGCTGGCGTAGGCCGGCAGGAAGACGCCGCTCTCGGGGACGCCGGCCATCTCGGCGACCTGTGCGGCGACGGCCTCGTCGGGCAACTGGTCGCTCTCGATAGCGAGGACGGCGAAGTCGAACTCCTCGCGGTAGCCCAGTCGGCCGAACTCCTCCTCCTCGGCGACGAGGGCGCGGGCCGGTCCGCTGCCCAGTCCCTCGAACTCCTCGGTCGTGACCTCCCAGCCGGCCTTCTGACTGCCCAGTAGGGCCAGTCCGGGGTAATCAGTCGACAGTTCGACGTGGGTCCGCGGGGTGCCGGCCACCTCGCCCAGATTCGACTGGACGGTGGCGAGGCCGGCGGTCTGTATCTCCGCGAGCATCAGGCCCGCCTCGACGCCGCCGGGCGTCCCGACGCCGAAGTCCACCACCGTCGCCTCCGTCTCTAGCTGTCCGACCTCCAGTGTCAACTCCTCGGCGAAGTCGATGGCCTCGTCGACCAGATCCGTCGCCATACGGTTGAGCGCTTCCATACTCCCGGTGTCGGCCGCCCGATTCTTACACTTTCGCACTCGGGCGGTCCAGCACTGGAGGGGCGGAAAGCGACGACGAACGGATATGTCCGTCTCGGGAGTAGAACGTCCGTCACGGGAGAACAAACCGACCGAGGATGTCGGCGTTGGTTGTGTCAACCACAAGAATTTATACGGTAGTCGTTAGATAAGCGTTGTATGAGTCAGGATAGAGGGGACTCTTTGACGCGACGAACAGCGCTGAAATCGGGTGCGGCGACGGCGGGCCTCCTCGCGGCAGGGTCGTTGTCGGGGTGTAGTTCCATTCCGTTTCTCGGTGGGGCGGGCTACACCGAGTGGGTGCCGGCACCCGCCGAGTACAAGGACACCGAGTCACTGACCTTCGGCTACTCGAACCCCA
>NZ_WPCA01000107.1 GCF_009741825.1 Halapricum sp. CBA1109 | reverse complement strand
GCACCGTCTACGTCGGGAGTGGCTTGGACCTCTACGCGGTGGATGCGGAGACGGGCGACGAACAGTGGCACTTCGAGACGGGTCACAAGGTGTTTTCGCCGCCAGCGGTGGCCGATGGCATCGTCTACGCCGGAAGTGGAGACGGGAACCTGTACGCGGTGGATGTGGAGACGGGCGACGAACGCTGGCGCTTCGGGACTGGCGACTACGTGGACCCGTCACCAGCGGTGACCGATAGCACCGTCTACGCCGGGAGTTGGGACGGGAACCTGTACGCGGTGGATGCGGAGACTGGCGACGAACAGGGACGATTCGAGACGAACGAGAGTCTATCCTCGTCGCCGGCGGTGGCCGGTGGTATCGTCTACGTCGGGAGTGACGATGGGCTCCTCTACGCGGTCGGCTCGGGTTCCCAAGACGCTGAGGATACGGCCTCGGCACCCACGCAGGCCGACACCGCGACCGAGGCTCCAGCCGACGCCCCGACCGGTACCCGAGCGACGGAACCGACGGGGGGCGGAGACGACAACGACGATATCCCCCTTCTCCCCATCCTCGCGGGGGCACTGGGCCTCGGCGGCGTTGGCGGGTTGTGGTACGCACGTAGCCGTGCTGGTGGGGATGGAACCGGCGACACGGGCGAACAACCGGACGCCTCGTAAAGAGCGATTCGACGGCGCCCCGGGTTCTCCAAACCCATTAACGCCTCCGGCCCGGAGTACGACCAACAGATGGACGGCCGCGAGTTACTCGCCGACCGGGACGTGCCCTTCGACCCCGGAGCGGTCGATATCGACGACGAGGCGGTCCTGAAGCGACTCGCTCCGCCGGTCCGCGAGTGGTGGGTCGAGGAGTTCGGCGCGTACGTTCCCCAGAACGGCGGCTTCTTCACACCGCCCCAGAAGGAGGCCATCCCGCTGATCGACGAGGGCGAGAACGCACTCGTCGCCGCGCCGACGGGGTCGGGCAAGACCCAAGCCAGTTTCTGCGGCATCGTCAACGAACTGTTCGAACGCGCCCGGGCCGACGAATTGGCGAACAGCGTCTACTGCCTCTACGTCTCGCCGCTGAAGAGTCTCGCCAACGACATCCACCGCAATCTCGCGGTCCCGCTTGAAGGCATCACCGAGAAACTCGACGACCGCGGGGAGGACGTCGAGATACGCCACGCCATCCGCCACGGTGACACCGACGACGCCGAGCGCCAGCGGATGCTCGAAACCACGCCGCACATCCTCAACACCACGCCCGAGACGCTGGCCATCCTGCTCAACAGCCCGAAGTTCAAGGAGAAGTTGGAGACGGTCGAGTACGTCATCGTCGACGAGATTCACAGCCTCGCCGCGAACAAGCGCGGCACCCACCTCTCGGTGTCGCTGGAACGACTGGAGGCGATGGCGGAGGGCTCTCCGACCCGTATCGGCTGTTCGGCGACGGTCGAACCACTGGAGACCGTGGCCGATTTTCTGGTCGGCCAGCGCGAACGTGGCGGTCCCCCAAGAGACTGTGAAATCGTCGACGCCCGCTTCGCTCGGGAGTTCGACCTCGAACTCTCGACGCCGACAGACGACCTCATCGACACCCCGCGGGACGCCGTCACCGACCGCTTCTACAGTCAACTGCACGAGTTGATCGGCGAACACACGAACACGCTCGTGTTCACGAACACCCGCTCGGGGGCCGAGCGCGTCCTCCAGAACCTCCGGGAGCGCTACGGCTACGACGAGGCCGACTCGGGGTGTCACCACGGGAGCCTCTCGAAGGAGCGCCGAGAGGACATCGAAGGCCGGCTGAAAGACGGGAGTCTGGACGTGGTGACCACGTCGACGAGCCTCGAACTCGGCATCGACATGCCCCACGTCGACCTCGTGGTCCAAGTGGGGTCACCCAAGTCCGTCGCCGCGTTGCTCCAGCGAGTCGGCCGCGCCGGCCACCAACTCGGCGAGACGGTCACCGGCCGCGTGGTCGCGCTGGACAGGGACGAACTGCTCGAGTGTGCGGTGATGCTCAAGAAGGCCGAGGAGGGGTTCGTCGACCGGGTGTTCGTCCCCGAGGGCCCGCAGGACGTGGCCGCCCAGCAGGTGTACGGGATGGCCATCAACGGCCCCCGGCCGGAGGCTGAGATACGGGATATCCTCGGCCGGGCCTACCCCTACCGCGAGTACGTCGACGACGACTGGGAGTCGCTGTGTCGGTACCTCACGGCCGACTACCCCGGGATGGAGGACAACAACGTCTACGCGAAGATATGGCGGGACACCAACGACCCGCCCGACGGCGAACACCACTACGAGGAGTACGACGTGGGCGAACCGCTCATCGGCAAGCGCGGCCGCCTCGCGCGAGTCATCTACATGACCAATATCGGGACGATACCGGACAGCTTCACGTGTGACGTGTTCACCAGATCCGGCGACGAGTGGGTGGGGCAACTGGACGAGCAGTACCTCGACACCGTCGAGAGCGGCGACGTGTTCGTGTTGGGCGGCGAGCGCTTCGAGTTCCGGTATCGCCGCGGGTCGAAGGTGTACGTCGACCGGACGAGCGCCCGCCCGACGGTGCCCTCGTGGTTCTCCGAGCGGTTGCCGATGAGCTACGACCTCGGCCGCGAGTTGCTTGCCTTCCAAGGGTCGCTGCTGGAGCGACTGGACGAGGGCGGCCCCCCTGCCGTCCGGAACTGGCTCCGTGAGTTCCCGCTGGACGAAAACTCGGTGCGGGCCGTCACGCGGATGTTCGACCAGCAGGTCCGTTACGCGGGCGTCGAGTCAGTGTCGACCGACCGGCGACTGGTGATCGAGGAGGAGCGAGACAGGGAGGAGTACGAGCGCCGGTACTACGTCCACTCGGCGTACGGCCGGCGGTTCAACGACGGCTTCTCGCGGCTGCTGGCCTACCGCGTCGCTCAGCAGGCGACCGCCAACGTCCAAGTGGCCGTCGCCGACCACGGCTTTACCCTCTCGATGCCGCTGAACCGGAAAGTCGACGTCGAGGGCATCGTTGCGGACATCGACCCCGTCGACGTGCGCGCTGACCTCCGGGCGAGCCTCGACGGCACGGACCTCCTAGAGCGGTACTTCCGCATCGACGCCACGCGGGCGTTGATGATACTCAAACGCTACAAGGGCCACGAGAAATCGGCCAGTCGCCAGCAGTTCGACGCCGATATGCTGTGGAGTTTCGCCAGCGACCTCCGGGAGTTCGCCGTCGTCGAGGAGACCTACCGCGAGATTCTGGAGGACAAACTGAACGTCGACGCCTTAGAGGACGTCCTCGGTGCGGTGCAGGCCGGCGACATCGAAGTGGTCCACCACCGCGTGGACACGCCCACGCCGCTGTCGTTCGGCCTCGCCACGCTGATGGCCAGCGACACCGTCCTCGCCGAGGACGAGTCGGCGGTGCTACAGGAGTTCCACCAGCGAGTGCTAGAGGAGATAGACGACGGCGAAGCCGACGGCGTCTCGGTGCCCGAGTAGCCCGGAGCAGTATAAATCCGTCCCCGAACATATACGTTCTCACACAATTTTTTACCGACGAATGCTGAAATTCGAGAGAGAGATTTAAGCCAGTTTCTGGGCGCTATTTCGGCTATATTCCAGATCGGTCTGTCCCGGAAACCGTCCGTTTATGTCGGTCTAGTACTAAATGTAGTGTATGGAAAACGAGCGATCCCTGAGTCGGCGGAACGTGTTGCGAGCATCGGGCGGCGTCGCGGCGGCGGTACTGCTGGCGGGCTGTTCGGCGGACAGTGACAACGGGACGGACGACGGCGGCAGCGACGGCTCGACGGTCACGGTCGGTCCCGGCGGGTCGCTGGCGTTCGAGCCGAACGAGATCACCATCTCGACGGGCGAGACGGTGACGTGGGAGTTCGACAGCGCGAGCCACAACGTCGTCGGGTGGCCGGATATGCACGAGACGGTCTCGATTCCCGACGGCGCCGAGGGCTTCGGGACGATGGAACAGGGCGGCAACATCGTCGAGACCGTCGAGGAGGGCGAGACGTTCGAGCACACCTTCGAGACGGCCGGCGAGTACACCTACGTCTGTGGCCCCCACGCCACCAATATGGTCGGAACTATCGTCGTCGAGGAGTAGCGGTCCCGGGAAGGCTTGAACGGTCCGGTACGTTTTTACTCGGCACTGTGCAGTATGTCCACATATGCTGTCGGTTGGGACACATCAGCGGGGTATCGTCTTCGTACTGTTGTTCGCGGCCGTTCTGAGCGTGTTCGCGGTCGGGTCCGCGTCGGCGGTGGGGCCGCCGGCGGCGGCCGACGGTCCGAACGGATCGGCGCTGAGTTGTCACTCGACGGACGGAACAGGTACCATCAGTGTGGAAGTCGCCGAGGAGACAGGCTCCCGGATAGATTCCACCGTGGTCAGCTACGCGGTGGCAGAAGCGGACACCGATATGTTCGTCACGTCGGGAGACACTGCTGATGGGACGTTCCTGGTCCAGCAATCGACCGGTGCCTACGACATCTCTGTGAGTGCGGACGGGTACGACAACGAGACGGTGCGCGGCGTCTGCATCCGGGACGGCGAAACGAACCAGCAGACGATCTATATGCAGGAGTCAGATACGAACCGACCACCAATCGCCGACGCCGGGCCGAACCAGTCCGCCACGCCCGGAGAGATAATCACGCTGGACGGGAGCGACTCCTACGACCCCGACGGCATCGGCGTGAACTACGACTGGAGCCAGACCGGAGGTGAGCCAGTCACGCTCTCGAACCGGAGCGCCGCGATGCCGGAGTTCACCGCGCCCGATGTGAAGACGACGATGGCCTTCGCGTTGCGGGTGACGGAGGACGGCGACAGCACGCTGGCCGACACCGACACCGTCAGCGTGACCGTCGGAGGGGACAACACAGCGCCAGTCGCCGATGCTGGCCCGGACCAGTCGGTCACGTCCGGGACTCGCGTGAAACTCAACGGGAGCGACTCCTACGACCCCGACGGCGATACGATAAGCGACCGCTGGACACAGATCGACGGTCCCGACGTGACGCTCGACGGGCAGTACCAACGCGTCGCGGAGTTCACGGCTCCATCGGTCAGCGATTCCACGACCCTCACCTTCGAACTCCTCATCTCTGACGGGTCGCTCAACACCACCGACACCGTTGACGTCGTCGTCAGTGACGACACGGACAACACACCGCCCGTCGCCGAGGCCGGACCGGACCGGTCGGCCAATCCAGATGACACTGTCTTCCTCGACGGGACCGGGTCCTACGACCCGGACGGCGACGAACTTGACGTGTCGTGGGCGCAAGTCGGCGGCCCCAGCGTCGACCTGCGGGATCAGGGGACGTTCACGCCGACGCTGACCGCGCCGTCGGTGTCCGGCACCGAGACACTGACGTTCAAGATATACGTCGGTGACGGGTCGATCACCGTCACTGACACCGTCGATGTCGTCGTCAGCGGTGGAACGGACAACACGCCGCCGGACGCCGAGGCCGGGTCGGACCTGACGGTCGAACCGGACGAGTCGTTCACGCTCGACGGCAGCGCTTCCTCGGACCCGGACGGTGATAGCCTGAGCTACGAGTGGACCCAGACCGCCGGGCCGTCCGTCTCGCTCCGGAGAGGCGCGTCGGCGGCCCCGTCCGCCCGCGCGCCGGCCGTCGACTCGACGCGAACACTGCGGTTCGAATTGACCGTCGACGACGGGCAAGCGACCGACAGCGACACCGTCGAGGTGACGGTCACGCCCGGGAACTCGCCGCCGGACGCCGAAGCCGGCCCGGACCGCTCGGCCGCCCCGGAGGACACCGTCACCCTCGACGGCAGCGAGTCGTCCGACCCCGACGGCGATAGCCTGAGCTACGACTGGACACAGACCGAGGGCCCGGATGTGAGCATCGACGACGCCGACGCCGCGACGGCGTCGATAGACGCGCCGTCGGTAGAAGAACGGACGACGCTGACGTTCGAGGTGACCGTCGACGACGGCGAGGCGACCGACAGCGACACCGTCGAGGTGACCGTCACGCCCGAGAACGACCCGCCGAACGCCGAGTTGTCGGTGTCGCCGACGCCCGCGACGGCCGGCGAGGCGCTGACGGCGTCCGCGAGCGGATCGAGCGACTCCGACGGCACCATCGAGGAGTACCGCTGGTCGTTCGGTGACGGCTCCGGTGCGACCGGCGAGACAGTCAGCCACACCTACGACAGCGGTGACGACTACACAATCGAACTCACCGTCGAGGACGACGACGGCGCGACCGACACCGCGACGGAGACGGTCACCGTCGAGACGCCGACGCTCCGCATCGAGCGCATCTCGCGGGGGATAGGCGGCACCGTCCTGAGCGGCGTCGACCTCAGCGAGAGCGTCTCCGCGACGGTCGAGAGCGAGAACGACGTCGAGTCGGTCACCTTTGAGTTGGACGGCGAGGAGTACACCGACACCGACGGCACCGACGGCTGGCAGCGGACCCTCCCGACCGGCGACCTCTCACAGACCAGCGTCCTCACCGTCACGGCCGAGACGGAACGCGGACAGACGGTCACCGAGACGCGGTCGATACCGGTCCTCCAGACGCCGGAGTGGCTGGAGCTACTCGTCGAGACGGGGTCGGTGTCCGTCGACGCCAGAGACGCGGAGATAGCGCTCTCCCAGCAGATCCCGGACCCGCCGATAGACACGGACCTCACCGTCCCAGAGGCCGTGCCGGTACTGGGCGGGCCACAGGAGTTCGAGGCGTCCTCTGAGTTCGGCGTCACCTACGACATGATCGACGAGGAAGCCACGCTCAGGGGCGAGGGCGAACTCGCCGTCGACGTCTTCGACCGGAGCGCCGAGGGCGAACTCGGGGCCGAAGGGACCGTCGACACCACCAACTGGAACGTCCAGCGCGGCCACGCCTACGTCGACGTGAAAGTCGACGCCATCGGGCGGTCGGTCAACCCGTCGGTGTCGGCGTTCGGACTCTCTATCGGCATCAACGTCGAGGTGACCGTCTCGCCGAAGGTGGGGCTGGATGTCTACTTCGACAACACGAGCAGCGGGCTACAGGCCACTCGCGGGTCGGTCCAGCCCGGCGTCGAGGCCAGCGCCGTGGTCCAGCAGGAGGCCCTCGGCGTGGACCTCTCCGGGTCGGTGACCGGTGACCTGACCGGCACGGTCGACGTGCCCGCGCCGTACGACCCCGGCGCGAGGGCGTCGATAGTCGGCGAAGTCGCCGCCGAGAAGTACGGCTACGAGACCAACGTGACGCTGTTCAACGTCACCGAAAGTATCGGCTCCGGCACCGGTAGCGCGCTCTCCGTCGACGGGAACTCGACGGTCGAGCTATCGGGCTGGGAGCGGGCGGACAAGTACGGCGGCGTCCCCGCCGTCGACGGGAGCGGCGCGCTCACCGCCGCGGACGGCACCGCGGGCATCGCCACCGCCGAGACGGGGACCACCGCCAGCCGGCTGACCGGCGACGGCCTCGCCGACAAGTCGCCGTCGCTCGCGTTCGACCCCGTCAGCGGTACCGACATCGCCGTCTGGAGCCGGCAGGCCCCCGAGAAGTCCGTCGCCGAAGGCCGGGACGTCTACGTCGCAACGGGGAGCGACGACGGCTGGACGGAGCCGCGACAGATCACTGACGACCGCCGGATGGACACCAGCCCCGCCGTCGCCGTCGACGACGAGACGGGGCGTGCGGTCGCCGTCTGGACGCGCGTCGACACCGTCGTCCCCGAGACGGATGTCTCCGGGCCGGCGGAACTGGACGACAGCACCGAAATCGTGTACGCCGTCCGGCCCGACGCGACCGCCGACTGGTCACGACCCCGGGCCGTGACCGACGACGACGCGCCCGACACCGCGCCCGCAGTGGCCCACGACTCCGCCGCCGACGTATGGACGCTCGCGTGGGAGCGGGGAGAAGATTCGACGGCCGTCGCTCGCGTGAGCGACGAGGCCCTCGGGAGCGACGGCGCGTTCGACGACCCGACCGCCGTCGAGGGTACCGACCCCGTCCTCTCGCCGCGGGCGGACGGCGGCGTCGCGCTGGCGACCGCGAACGTCTCCGACGGCGGCAACGGCACCGTCTCCCTCTACCGAGTCGGCGCTGAGGGGACTGTCGACCGACAGCGCGACGTCGGGACCACGTCCCTCTCGGATATCACCGTCGCCGACGATGCCCTCGCGTGGGTCGACGGGCCCGCCCCGGACCCGACCGTCCACTGGCTGTCGGCCCCTGAGGCCGACGCCGAGACGGTCGACGTCGGCGGCGTCTCGGACATCGACGACCTGACCCTCGTCAGCGAGAGCGGGACGGACGTGCTGACCTACCGCGGACAGACCCAAGACAACCCCGAGAAGCGGGTCTACTACCGCGTCCGGCGCGGCGGCGAGTGGCTCGACGCCGACCCGCTCACCGAGCGGTCGCCGACCGGCCTGAGCTACTGGCAGCTATCGACCGCGCTGAGCGACGGCGGCGACCGCTTCCGGTCCGCGTTCCTCGGCCGCAACGTCACCGGCGATCAGCACAACGACGTCTTCGCCGTCCAGCACACCCTCCGGCCCGACGTCGCCCTCGACGCCACCGCCGAAAACGCCAGCGTCGGGGAGACGACGACCGTCGACTACACCCTCGGCAACGTCGGCGACGTGGCCCTCGAAGACCCGGTCGAGGTGACTGTCCGCGCCGGCGGGTCGGTCGTCGACACCCGGACCGTCGATCCCCTCGACGCCGGGGAGAACACGACCGGCTCCCTCGCCGTGACCGTCCCGCCGTCGGGGACCATCGACCTCACGGCGAGCACCGACGCGACGGAACTGAGCGAGCGCAACAACGGTGCGACTGTCGGCCCCGCGAGCACCGACCTCACCGTCGACGTGAGCGCCGACCGGGCGGGCGAGAACGCCACCGTCGCCCTCACCGTCGACAACGACGGCGCAGCGACCGACCAGCCAGTCGGCTACGAACTCCGGGCCGACGGCGAGACGGTCTTCGACGGCTCCTTCGACGGGATGGGGCCGGACGCGACCCGCACCGTCGAGCGCGAACTGCCGGTCACCGCGGTCAGCGCCAACCGGACCGTCACGGCCGTCGTCGACGCCGCGGATCGGGTCCGCGAGGTCGACGAGTCGAACAACGAGTGGGAGGGCCGACTGCTCGCGCCCGACCTCACGCTGTGGGGCGGGAGCGTCGACTACGGGGCCGCCACCGGCGGCGTGAACGTCACCGTCTCGGTCGGCAACCAGGGGGCGAGCGCGACCCCCGTGACCGTGACGCTGTACCCCGAGAACGGGACGCCCGTCGCGGCGACGACGAATATCTCCGGGGCGGCCGACGACGACACGACCGTCTTCGAGAGCGTCCGCCTCACCGGGGTCGCGCTCGCGGCCAACGAGAGCGTCGACGTGGTCGTCGACAGCCCCTACGAGCGCAGAGCGAGCGACAACGCGCTGACCTCGACGGTGCCCGAGAGCGTCGCGCCTGACGTCGCCCGTCCCGCCCTTCCGGGCCAGTCGGAACCGGCGAGTGACGTCGACGGCGACGGGCAACTCGAAGACGTCGACGGCAACGGAGCGGCCGACCTCTTCGACGCCCTGACCTACTACAACGAGCGCAACAGCGACGTTATCGAGAACAATCCGCGCGCCTTCGACTTCGACG
>NZ_WPCA01000166.1 GCF_009741825.1 Halapricum sp. CBA1109 | reverse complement strand
GGGTCACGACGTCGAACTCCCAGTCGTGGGACTCGATGATGTTCATAATGATGCGCATCGAGATGCGGCGCGCGTCGTTCCGGTTCGGGGTGCATCTGGAACAGTTCCTCGGGGGCGGGCGTCCGGCAGTGCCGTCCCCATCGCCGAGACGGCGAAGCCCGACCGTCCTCCAGTCGGCTCGATGCCGAGCGTCGCGCCGTCGCCGGCCCGGTCGACGGCGAAGCGGAAGACGGTCTCGAAGAGGTGTCGGAGGCGTTCGGGGTCGGCCTCGACGAACGCCTCGGTGTCGATGCGCAGCGTCGGCCCCGGCCCCTCGACCATCCCGGCGGCCCGGCGTGCGATCCGCGGGAGACCGACCGGTTCGGCCTCGTGTTTGCGGGCGTTCTCCTTGGCGAGGGCGACGAGGTCGTCGATCAACTGGCCCATCTGCTCGTGGTTGCGGGCGATGGTCTCCAGTTGGCGCCTGACCGACTCGGCGTCGACCGCGTCGTCGACGATTTCGGTCCGGCCCATCGCGACCTGCAAGGGGTGGCGGAGTTCGTGGGAGATGACGCGGGCGAACTCCTCCAGACGGTCGTTCTGCCGGCGGAGCGTCCGCGTCCGGTCTTTGAGTTCGACCCGCGCCTCGGCGGCGTTGATCGCCAGCGCGACGTTGCGGGCGGCCTCCCGCAGCGCCCGGCGCTCGTCGGTCTGGAACGCGCTCGCCCGGTCTGAGTACACCGCGAGCACGCCGTAGTCGTCGCCCTCGTAACTCAGCGGGACGGCGAAGACGGACTCCATCTGGGTGACGGTGCCGGCGTCCTCCCCGCGGAGCGTCCGCTCGGTCGTCAGTCGCTCGACGACCGTCTCACCGTCCTCGACGGCCTGTACCAGCGGTTTCTGGTGGGCAATCGTCATCGCCCGCTCGCGGTCTTTCTCCCGCCAGCCGTCGTCGGTCGCGCCCCGGCCGCCGGTCTGGGGGACGGCGGTCCCGGCGTCAGTGTCGACGCTGGCGATACAGGCCCACCGGTAGCGGTTCGACTGCGTCAGCACGTCGACGACGGCCTGCTCTATCTCGTCTCGGTCCCGGGCCCGGACCAGCGCTCCGTTGACCTGCCGGATCACCTCGTTTATTTGGGCCTGCATCGCCGCCCGACGGCGGGCCGGTAACTGGGAGATAGCCGTCTGAATCTGGTTCAACAACAGCCGGACGGTCCGGTTGTCGCTGCGCCGCGGGACGAACCCGAAGATGTCCCGATCGAACGCCTCCCGAGCGATGTCATAGTTCTCTATCGTGGAGACGAGGATGAAAGGGAGGTCTGGGTCGATAGACCGGACCGCGCGGAACACCTCGATACCCCCACGTACGTCCGTGTTCTCGCGTCCCGGCACCGAGAAGTTCGCCACGACACACTGGACCGCGTGCTCACCGAGGGCGCGGGCCGTCTCGGCGGCGCTCTCGGCGGTCACGAGGTCGATGCCGGCCTCCTCGAGTGCGGCGACCAGTTCCCCATCCCCGTCCGGACTCCGGACGAACAGCACCTGCGGCCGCGTTGCCATTAGCTGTCGGTGCGTCGACAGCGGTAAAAAGCCGTCCGGTTTCGTTCCGTAGCGGCCGTTACGGACGGATCAGGCCGGTTGCCGGGGCCGTTCCCCGAGGCGGTTCACTGGAAGGTTCGGCTCACGTCGCGCTCGCTTTTGGCGCTCGCGCGGTGGTCGAAGCTCTCCTCGATGTCCTCGTAGTGTTCGCGCGTCTCGTCGTCCACCGATGGCCCGACCTCGTCCAGCGCGGTCTCGAAGTGGTCCGCGGAGATGCGGACGTTCCCGACGCTGTCGTCCACTTCCTCGGGGTCGACGCTGTTGACGAACTCGCGGGTCGCGGCCATCGCGGCCTCGCGGGTCAGCGCCTCGATGTCCGCCCCGACGTAGCCCTCCGTCCGGCGGGCCAACCGGTCGAGGTCGACGTCGTCGGCCAGCGGCTTGTTCCGGGTGTGGACCTCGAAGATCTTCCGGCGGCCGGCCTCGTCGGGCACCGGGACGTGGATGTGGCGGTCCAGTCGACCGGGGCGCAACAGCGCCGAGTCGATCAGGTCCGGCCGGTTGGAGGTGGCGATGACGACCACGTCCTCTAGGTCCTCGATGCCGTCGAGTTCGGTCAGCAACTGGGAGACGACACGTTCGCCGACGCCCGAGTCGCTGGAGTTGCCGCCGCGTTCGCCCGCGATGGAGTCTATCTCGTCGAAGAACACGACCGTCGGCGCGTTGGCGCGTGCCTTCTCGAACACCTCGCGGACGCCCTTCTCGGACTCCCCGACGTACTTGTTCAGCAGTTCGGGGCCCTTGATCGAGATGAAGTTGCTGTTTGCCTCGTTGGCGACAGCCTTCGCCAGCAGGGTCTTCCCCGTGCCGGGCGGCCCGTACAGCAGGACGCCTTTCGCGGCCTGCATATCCATCTGCTCGAACACCTCGGGGTACTCGAGGGGCCACTGGATGGTCTCGCGGAGCCGTTCTTTGGTGTCGTCGAGACCGCCGACGGACTCCCAGGAGACGTCCGGGACTTCGACGAAGACCTCGCGTAGCGCAGAGGGCTCGATACTCTTCAGCGCCTCCTTGAAGTCGTTCTCGGAGACCTCCATCGACTCCAGTACGTCGGCGTCGATCTGATCGGCCTCGAGGTCGATGTCGGGCCGGACGCGCCGGAGCGCGTTCATCGCCGACTCCTTTGCCAGTTGCTCGAGGTCGGCGCCGACGAACCCGTGGGTGTTCTCGGCGTAGGCGTCGAGGTCGATGCCGTCGTTCAGCGGCATCCCGCGGGTGTGGACCTGCAGAATCTCGCGGCGGCCGTCCTTGTCCGGCACGCCGATCTCTATCTCGCGGTCGAAGCGGCCACCACGGCGCAGTGCCGGGTCGATAGCGTCGACACGGTTGGTCGCGCCGATGACGATGACGTCGCCGCGCTCCTCCAGTCCGTCCATCAGGCTGAGTAGCTGGGCGACCACGCGGCGCTCGACGTCGCCGGAGGTGTCGTCGCGCTTGGGCGCGATGGAGTCTATCTCGTCGATGAAGACGATGGCGGGGGCGTTCTCCTCGCCTCGTCGAAGATCTCACGGAGTTGCTCCTCGCTCTCGCCGTAGAACTTCGACATAATCTCCGGCCCGGAGATGGTCGTGAAGTAGGCGTCAATCTCGTTTGCGACCGCGCGGGCCATCAGGGTCTTCCCGGTGCCCGGCGGGCCGTGGAGCAGGACGCCCTTCGGCGGTTCGATCCCGAGTTGCTGGAACAGTTCCGGGTGGCGCATCGGGAGTTCGATCATCTCCCGAACCTGTTCGAGTTCGCCGTCGAGGCCGCCGATGTCCTCGTAGGTCACCGAAGGCGTCTCGCGGTCGTCCGCGGTCGCCTGATCGCCGACGATCTGTTCGGCGGGCTTCTCGCTCACTTCGATCTCGGTCTGGTCGGTCACGACGACCGTGCCGGTGGGGTTGGTCTCGGCTATCTTCAGCGGGATCTTCTGGCCGCCGACGTTGGAGATGGGGCCGAGCCCGAGCGAGAACGGGACGGTCTGGCCCTGCGTGATGGCCTGTCCGCTCAGCTTGTTCCGGATGTGCGGACCGATGTTCCCGCGGATGCGGAGGTTCTGGGGGAGCGCGACCGTGATCGAGGTCGCGGGCTCCACGTCGGCTTTCTCTATCTCGATGGTGTCGTCGATGCCCACGTCGGCCTCCTGTCGGAGGCGGCCGTCGATACGGACGATGCCGCTGCCGGTGTCTTCGGGGTAGCCCGGCCAGACGCGGGCGACGGCGCGGCCGCCTCCCTTGCCCTTGAGGAGGATGTAATCCCCGTTGTCCAGTTCCAGTTCGTCCATCGCCGCGCGGTCGACGGCCGCGAGGCCGCGCCCGGCGTCTTTCTGCTTGAGGGGCTTGACGGTCAGTCTCATCGCTCGACCTCCACGGTCAGGACGCCGTTGTTGATCCGCGCGTCCGCCTCCTCGGCCCCGTCAGGGACCTCGAACTCGTGGTGGTCGCCGTCGCTGACGACGATGACGGTGTCGCCGACCACGTCCACGGACGCCTCGCCGACGCCCACGTCCGCCGCCAGAACCACTGCCTCGTCGTACTCGAATCGACGCACCGCCGCGTCGCCGATCTGCTGTTGGTCGGTGTTCATGCTAACTCAAAGTTAGTCGCCATACTATATATACCTTTGCCCACCCGGCACTTCATACTATATAAAAGTTTGCCCCATATGCCGGTTACGGCGTACTATGATACAATTGCGGTTCACACTCCCGGCACCCAACACATTTGCGGTCCCGGCCCAGTGTAGACGATATGCAGCGGTCACTCGCCGCCCTCGTACTGATGGCCTGTCTCGCGGTCGCCCTCCCGGTCGCCGCCCACGTCAACGACGTCGAGGCCGACAGTCAGACAGCGACCGACGGGGAGATAGCCGTCGAGAGCACGTCGGTCCCGAGCGACGGCTTCCTCGTCGTCCACCGGGTGACCGACGACGGCGACCCCGGCGAGCCAATCGGCCACGTCCCCCTCGAAGGGGGCCGGCGGTACGCTAACCTCGGTGTCACGGTGGCCCCCGCGGCGTGGGAGTCGTGGGGCGACGCGCGCGAGGTGTGGCTCGTGGTCCACGAGAGCGGCGACGACCCCGGATTCGACCCCGACGACGACCCGATACAGCGGACCCTCGGTGGCATCGCCGGCGAGCGAATCACCGTCGCGAAGGGCTCGGCCCGTGGCTACGTCCTCGCGGAGGACTTCGAACCGAAGACCATCGGGGACAGCGCTACCGTCCGCCGGGTCGTCGCGCCCGAACGGAGTCGGCTGGAGTTGCGCGTCCGCCGGCCCTCCGGCCCGGGACCGGTCGTCGGCGAGCGGACGCTGTCCGCGGGCGCCACGAGAACGTCACGGTCGCCGTCGAGGGCGACGTGTTCGGCAACAGCAGTTCCGCGACGCTTCTGGCCCGCCTCACGGACCCGAACGGGACGCCGCTGCGGGCGGGCGACCGACCGATCCAGTCGTACGTCCCGGTCGTCGACGGGACGCGGGAATCCGGGCCGGAGATAGTGACACCGGACACCGGCGATACCGTGACCGAGAGCGGCGAACAGCGGACGACCACAGGCGGCGGGGAGACGAGCGCCGGCGACGGGCCGGGGTTCACCGCCGCGGCGGCGCTGGTCGCGGTCGGACTCGCGGTTGGACTCCACTGGCGACGACGGTGACGGCGGGGTCGACTCATAGTGTT
>NZ_WPCA01000049.1 GCF_009741825.1 Halapricum sp. CBA1109 | reverse complement strand
GGATGGGTGTTCTCGGCGTGGTCGTCCAGTCGGTCCTGCAGGCTCTCGTCGTCGGTCTGACCGGTGTTGGGCATCGCGTCAGTGATCGGCCGTCCCCGTCTCGATGGCCGCCCGGACGGCCCCGGGGTCGTCGGTGTCGACCCCCGCGTACCACCCGGCGCTGTCGTCTGTCATATCCCGACTGTCACGCCGCGGGCGCTAAAGTGGTTTCATCCCGTGTCGAGCGGCGTGCTGACACCGCTCCAGCGGTATTGATGCTGTCAGGGCGCCTCCTGATGGTATGGACAGAACGACACCGTTCGATATGGACCGATTCTTCGAGCAGTTCGCCCGGATGGGGGCCACGCCGTGGACCGACCAGCGCGTCCGCGTCGAAACACTCGATGGAAGCCACCACGTCGTGATGGACCTCCCCGGGTTCAAGCGCGACGCGATCAGCGTCACCTACGCCGACGGGACGCTGTCGGTGACCGCCGTCGACGAACACGGCGACGGCGCGGGCCACCGACGCCACAGCGTCGAGGAACGGATCAGCGTCCCCGACGACGTCGACACCGACGCCATCACCGCGAGTTACCACAACGGTGTCCTTGAAGTCACCCTCCCGATGGCCGAGAGCGAAACCGGTATCGACATCGACGTCGAGTGAGAAACGGACCATCGGTTTGCAGTTTCCGGATTCCTAGTTATTTTTGCTATTGGTTGTGAAGGGCTATGGTATGGACACAGACGCGCTCCCGTGGCTGGCCGCCGAGCGAGAGTACACTGACGACGTCATCGGCGAGGACACGCTGGCGTCGATGTTCGAGGCGACGGTCGAGCGCAACGCCGACCGGGACGCACAACTGTTCAAGACCGGTGTCTACGACCGGACGCTCCCCGACCTCCCGGGCGAGACGGCGGCCCGCGGGGAGTACCGCACGCTCACCTACCGGGAGATGCACGACTACGTCAGGCACCTCGCGGCGGGGTTCCGTGATCTGGGCGTCGAGACGGGCGACCGCGTCGGCATCTTCTCGGGGACGCGGATGGAGTGGGCCCACAGCGACTTCGCGCTGCTTGCCGCCGGCGCCGTCGTCACCACCGTCTACACCGAGTCCTCGCCGAGTCAGGTCCGGTACCTGCTCGAGGACCCCGGGGCGTCCGGCGTCGTCGTCGAGAACGAGGAACTGCTCGAACGCGTCCTGGCCGTCGAGGACGAACTCGACCTGTCGTTCATCGTCGTCGTCGACGAGGTCAGCGGCTACGGCGACCGCGAGGACGTCCTGACGCTCGGAGAGTTGTACGAACGCGGCCGGGAGGCGTTCGACCCCGATGCCTACCAGTCGTGGATCGAGAGCCGCGACCCCGAGGACCTCGCGACGCTCATCTACACCTCGGGGACGACGGGCGACCCGAAGGGCGTCGAGTTGACCCACTGGAACCTCCGGTCGAACGTCAATCAGAACCGCCGGCGGATGGCCCCCCGCGAGGACAAGCCCGACGACGTCCCGGTACTCGACGCCGGGACGCGGACCATCTCCTTCCTGCCGCTGGCGCACGTCTTCGAGCGAACCGCCGGCCACTTCCTGATGTTCGCCTCCGGGGCCGCCATCGGCTACGCCGAGTCCACCGACACCATCCCCGAGGACATCAACAAGATCAACCCCCAGACGGGAGCCTCGGTCCCCCGCATCTACGAGCGCATCTTCGACAATATGCGGGACACCGCCGGCGGCTCCCCCGTCAAGGCGCGCATCTTCGAGTGGGCCGTCGAGGTGGCAAAGCAGTACGCCCGCGCCGACGACCCCGGCGCCGTCCTCTCGCTGAAGCACTCGCTGGCCGACCGACTCGTCTACGACACCGTCAAGGAACGCCTCGGGGGCAACATCGAGTTCATGGTCAGCGGCGGCGCAGCCTCAGCAAGGACCTCGCGGAGTTGTTCCTCGGGATGGGCATCCCCATCCTCGAAGGCTACGGCCTCACCGAGACGTCGCCGGTCGTGACCGTCAATCCGCCCGAGGACATCCGGCCCGGGACGCTCGGCCCGCCGGTCGCCGATATGGATGTCCGCATCGACACCGACGTCGTCACCGGGACCGACGCCGCGGACGAACCCAACGACGTCGGCGAACTCCAAGTCACAGGCCCGAACGTTTTCGAGCGGTACTGGAACCGCGAGGACGCCACCAGAGAGGTGTTCACCGAGGACGGCTACTTCCGGACCGGCGACATCGTCGAGCAGACGCCCGACGGCTACCTCCTGTTCCGTGACCGGATCAAGCAACTCATCGTCCTCGACACGGGGAAAAACGTCGCGCCCGGCCCCATCGAGGACAAGTTCGCCACCAGCGACCGCATCGAGCAGATCATGATCGTCGGCGACAACCAGAAGTTCATCAGCGCGCTCGTCGTCCCGAACGTCGACCGCCTGCGCCAGTGGGCCGACGAGGAGGGAGTCGACCTCCCCGAGGACCGGACCGCGCTGTGCCGGGACGACCGCACCCGCGAGTGGATCCAGACGGAGGTCGACCGGGTCAACGAGGAGTTGGCCAGCCACGAACAGGTCAAGCAGTTCCGCCTCACCGACGAGGAGTGGACGCCGGACAACAACCTCCTGACGCCCTCGATGAAGAAAAAGCGCCGCTCGATCCTCGACCGCTTCGCCGACGAGGTCGACGCTATCTATCATGAACGCGACGAGTAGGTCGATCCTCGACCGCTTCGCCGACGAGGTCGACACTATTTACGAGCAACAGAACGAGGAATGACCGGCATCGTCTTCTTCGGGACGGCCGACCGAGACCGCGTCGTCGCGTTCTACCGCAACCGGCTGGACTTCTCGGTCTGGCTCGAACAGCCCGACTGTACGATCCTCCGGTACGACACCCTGCTCGTCGGCTTCTGTGAACGGGACCGGGCCGAAACGGACGGCGTCGTCACCGTCGTCTACGACACCGAGGCGGCGGTCGACGAGCGATACGCGGCCCTCGAAGACGTGGCCGAGGACCCGCCGAGCGTCAACGAACCCTACGAGATATACAACTTCTTCGGCACCGACCCCGACGGCCGGGCCTTCGAAGTGCAGACGTTCCGTCACGACATCGACCCGCCGTGAACGAGTGGGTCGGGTGGCCGTCCCACACCACCGCAACGGCTATTTTCCACACCGCCGAATCGCCGGCCGTGCACGACTACCACGTCCACTCGAACTACTCCGACGGGCGCTTCCTCCCGCGGATGCTCGCGGCCGCAGAGTCAGCGGGCCTAGACGGCGTCGGTATCGCGGACCACTGCAACGTCTCCGAGCGCTCGCCGATGGCGACGTTCAAGCGCCAGTACGGCTTCAACCTCGACATCACCTACGAGCGCCGGCGCGAGGCCATCGCGTCGTTGCGCGAGCGCTACGACCTCGACGTCTACGACGCCGTCGAGATGGACTACGACCCCCGCGAGGAGGACGCCATCCGCGCGTTTCTCGATACGGCGGGTTTTGACTACGCCATCGGGAGCGTCCACGACGTCGAGGGCCGGAACCTCCACGACGAGCGCTACTTCGGCGAGAAATCCGAATCCGAACGCGACGCCGTCGCCGAGCGCTACGTCGAGAAACTGCTGGGGCTGATCGAATCGGAGCTGTTCGCCATCGCGGCCCACCCCGACCTGATAGAGCGCAACCCCGCGCTTCGTGGCCGACTGACCGAGGACCACTACCACGACATCGCGGCCGCGTTCGCCGACTCCCGGACCGTCCCGGAACTCAACGCCGGCCGCGCCACCGAGGACTACGGCGCGTTCCACCCGTCCGAGGACTTTCTCGCCGTCCTCCGTGAGTACGACGTTGGCGTCACCGTCGGCTCGGACGCGCACACGCCCGAAGCAGTCGGTGAGAACACCGATGCGCTGGCCGAGACGGTCGAGAACCGCGGGCTCGACCCCGTCGTGCTGTCGGTGTGAGCGGCTCGGTTCGACGTGTTTTTAAGCCCGACTGGCAAATCTCTGGTAACTCGCTGGTCGACGGGCAGCCAGCGGGCACCTGCACTCGCAGGACGGGATGTGACGCCGTTCGGCGTTGAACCACCAAACGCCCGTGGTGAACACCAATGGCAAAGAGCTTCTACGCACATATCCGGGAGGCTTGGAAGGACCCGGACGAAGGCACAGTCAGCGAACTCCAGTGGCAGCGACTCCAGCGGTGGCGAAAACAGGGCGCTATCGAGCGCGTCGACCACCCCACTCGCCTGGACAAGGCCCGCAATCTGGGCTACAAGGCGAAACAGGGCATCATCGTCGCCCGCGTCAGCGTCCGGAAAGGCAGCGCGCGGAAGGTCCGGCACAAGGCCGGCCGGCGCTCGAAACGGCAGGGCGTGACCCGCATCACGCGCCGCAAGAACCTCCAGCGCGTCGCCGAGGAGCGGGCCACCCGCAAGTACCGCAACCTCCGCGTGCTCAACTCCTACTGGGCCGGTGAGGACGGGTCCCAGAAGTGGTTCGAAGTCATCCTCGTCGACCCGAACCACCCCGCCATCGAGAACGACGACGACCTCAACTGGATCTGTTCGGACGACCACGACAGCCGCGCCCTGCGCGGCCTGACCAGCGCCGGACAGTCCAACCGCGGCCTCCAGCAGAAGGGCAAGGGCACCGAGCACACCCGGCCGTCGAACAACTCCGGCAAAGGCCGCGGCAAGTAGACCGCTCCGCTTTCTCCGCAGTCTCCTCGACCGCCACGTAGCGACGGCGACGCTCCGCAGCGTGTGGCCAGAGAGCCCTCAGATAGCTTCCCGAGCGGACCGTACGCACGGCGCGGCTACACCACGTCGCCGGTAACGGCCTCGGGGTGGTGTTCGGTACGGGGAGCCTCCTCGGGGACGGCACTCACCGCGTAGAACGTCGCCTCGGGGTCGTGGGTCCGTCGCCAGTGCCAGTAGGTCTTGGCGATGAGGTACAGCTTCCGGGCCCGCGAGAGTTCGGCGTCCTCGTGGATGGTGTCGTAGTCGACGGCCTCGATGCGGCGGTGGTGTTCGGCGTACAGCACGGCCGACAGCAGGACGGCGAACTGGCAGTCCTCGGGGAGATACCGGATGCCGGCGACCCCCTCGCGGTAGAGCCGTTCGGCCCGGGCCATCTCCGCCCGAACCGCGGCCTTGAACCCGTCGGTCGCCCGTCGCTCGACGATGTCCTCGGGACCGCTGTCGAACCGTTCGAGCGTCTCGATAGGGAGGTAGATCCGGCCGTACTCCTCGATGTCCTCGCCGACGTCCCGCAGGAAGTTGCTCAACTGGAACGCCTCGGCGAGGGCGCCGGCGTGGGGCCGGGCGGTCTCTTTCTCCTCAGGGTCCATCACTTCGAGCATCATCTGCCCGACGGCGACGGCAGACCCCCGCATATACCCCTCGAGTTCCTCGTAGGTCTCGTAGCGGTCTTTGTCGATGTCCCGTGCCATCGCGTCGATGAAGGCGTCGACCTCCTCGTCGGGGATGTCGGCCACCTCCCGGAGGGAGTCAAAGGCCGAGAGCACCTCGTCGTCGGTGTCCGTCTCGCCCTTGGCCGCCGCGCGGTACTGTTCGAGACGGGCACGCTGGTCGTCGGCCGGCATCGCGTCCGGTTGGTCGACCACCTCGTCGGCGATGCGGAAGAAGCCGTACTGGACGTACGTCGCTGTCCTGATGCGCTCGGGCAGCAGCCGTGTCGCGTAGTAGAACGTCTTCCCAGTCTGTTTGTGTATCTGCTTGCTGGTCGTGATCGTATCGTCTAGCATAGATGGTCGTACTCGTCCTGTTCGGCACTGGTACGGACGTCCTCCAGCGGCTGTCCGACTACCCCAGGCATCGACACGCTGGCCTCGTGGTCTCGCGCTCGTGTCAGTATCACTGCTCGTTCGTATCGCTCTATACGGGCGTCGATAATAAAAGGCGCGTGCCAAATTACGTAGGTCGATTCACCGGTCGAATATCTCGGTGAACACCTTCCGCTGGGCGGCCCGGAGGTGCTGGTGGTACGTCGACGGCGAGATGTCCATAGAGGCCGCGAGGTCCTCGCCGGAGGTGCCCCGCGGCCACTCGAAGAAGCCGCCGACGAACGCCTTCTGGACCGCCGTCCGCTGGCGGTCGGTCAGTTCGTTCATCAGGTTGCTGACGAACTCGGCTTTCGTCCGGGTCGGGCGTTCTCGCTCGCGGTAGGCGAGCAGTTCGACCGCCTCGAAGCGCGTCCCGAGTTCGTCGACGACCGACCGAACGTCCGCGTCGGCGGCCACCTCGGCCGTGACGCGGGCGGTCCCGTCCTCGACGACGGCGCGACTGGTCTCGATACCGAAGTCGGCCAGTGCGGTGACGATGGGCGGGTCGACCACTTCGAACTCGAAGAAGGCCTGGCCGTCGAAATCCGAGACGTGCGTCGCCGAGCGGATATCGGGGTGGTCGCTCGCGGCGGCGAGGATGGAACTGGCGTCGTCGGTCTCGGCGGTGAAGAACATGAGGTACGTCTCCCCGTCGGTCCGGACGACCCAGCGTACTGGAGTGGACAGTCGGCGGTCGCCGAGAGGTCGAAGACGAACCCCTCGTGGCCTTTGAGCTGCAGTTCCAGTTCGACGAGGTCGTCGGCGGTGAGCGTGCGCTTGCGCTCGATTGCGTCGATGGCCGTCGCGGCCATCCGTCCGAGCGCGTCGAAGACGACCGTCTCGCGGTCGTCGACGGCGTTCGCCGTCCCGGCGTACACCGTGAGGACGCCGTAGAGTGTGTCGCCGGCGACCAGCGGGACGGCGAGCAGTCCCTCCGCGTCGGGGCAGATCTGTGTGTGGACCGACGACTCGTCGATGTCCGCGGCCGTCTCGACGACCTGTACCTCCCGGGTGTCGGCGGCCCGGGCGATAGGGTCTGAGCAGTCCTCGAGGTCGATGGCCGCATCGGCCGGCGAACACCCCGTCGCGGCGACCGACCGCAACTCGCCGGTCGTGAGGTCGGGTTCGCCGACCCACGCGGCGACGAACGACTCCGCGTCCGCGAACCGATCACAGAGGGTCTGTTCGACCTGCTCGCGCGTCTCGGCCGCCATCAGCGCCTCGACAGTGTCGTGGACGAGGCCGTTTATCCGGCGGAGGAGACGGTCGAGTCGGTGTCGCTCGGCTTGGAGTTGCTGGGCGCGTTCCTCGGCCCGTAGCTCCGCGAGTTTCCGCTCGGTGATGTCGATGTGCGCGACGACCACCTCGTCGCCGTCGCCCTCTGCAAGCGGCACGACCCGCATCAGGAACCACTGGCTCTCTTCTGGCGTGTCACAGGGATACTCCAGCGTGAACAGCGACTGCTCGCCGTCCATCACCGACTCGATGCCGTCGACGGCCTGGGCGGCGTGGGAGTCGGAGGTCCGGTCGATGCCGGCGAAGTAGTTCTGGCCGGTGAACTCCTCGGCACCTGTCGACTGCTCTTCACCGTAGTCCTGCCACGCCCGGTTGGTGAACAGAATCGTTCCATCACCGTCGAGGACGGCGATGTTCATCGGCAGGGTGTCCAGCGTGGCACGGGCCAACCGTTCGTGCTGTTTCATACTGTGGCCACTGCGTTACAGTCACTACACGGCCCCATCGGGTAAACGCACCGGTGGCGTCGTCGAAACGGCAACGCGCGTCGTCACACCTACTCGCCGCCGGAGACGGGCGGGTTGCGGAACATCCCGTCGAGGACCACCGCCGCGCTGGCGAGGGAGGCGGCGGCGACCGAAAGGTGTGCCGGCAACGAGAGCAGGTGGCCGGCCAGAAGCGACACGACGAACGCAGCCGGGATGAGTACCAGCACCAGATCGTACCTGCCGAACCGCCGTGAGTCCGCTGTGTTCACACTACGATTCGGTGCCGTGCTACGTTCCCGTGTAGCCATTGTCGATACTCCTCCTATCGTGTAATTGTGAAAATTCCAGTATAAATGTTACGCCGGTGTGTTCGTTCGAATGCATCCGGCAGTTATGTGAATAAGTCGTGAGAGTATTCGGTGAATAGCTGTATTATTCTCATATTATTTGATCGTGACGGCTGGGAGCACACGGCAGACGAGGCGGCAACAGCGCTCATACGGAGAGACAACAGCGCTGGAAGGGGACTCGGCAAGCGGTGTCGAAACGGGGCGCGTCGAGAACAGGCGGCGTCAGTACGTCTTTGCGAAGTAGGCGGTCTCCTCGGCGTCCTCGCCACAGATCGCACACTCGTCGTGGACGGGTTCTTCGTCGCGGTCGAGGGGGACCATCGCTATCTCGGCGGCGATAGCCTCCTTGATCGGGTCCTCACAGTCCTCGTCGCCACACCAGCCACACTTGACGTAGCCGCCGTGCTGACCGATGGTACCGAGAATCTCCTCGCGGGACTCGGCCTCCCGTATCTCACCCTCCAGCGTCTCCTCGGCGTCGGCGTACAGTTTCGCGTAGATGGTGTCCAGATGGTCGGTGACGGTGTCGGCGACGCCCTCGCGGTCGACTGTCGCCTCCTCGCCGTCGGGCCGGTGGACCAGCGTCAGTTCCTCGTCCTCGACCTCGTAGGACCCGATCTCGATCCGCAGCGGGACGCCCTCCAGTTCGTGTTCGTTGTACTTGAAGCCGGGATTGCGGTTGTCCCGGTCGTCCAACTCGACGCGGACGCCCGCGTCCTCTAAGTCGACGGCCACGTCGGCGGCGTACTCCAGTACCTCGTCTTTGCTCTCCTCGTCCCAGATGGGCACGATGACGACCTGCGTGGGCGCGACCGTCGGCGGCAGGACCAGCCCTTGGTCGTCGCTGTGGGTCATAAAGAGCGCGCCCAGCGCCCGCCAAGACAGCCCCCAGGAGGTGGTATGGGCCGTCTGCTCCTGTTCGTCCTCGTCGACGTAGGTCACGTCGTAGGCTTCGGCGAAGGAGGTCCCCAGATAGTGGGAGGTCCCACCCTGCACGGACTTGCCGTCGGGCATCAGCGCCTCGACGGTCGTCGTCGTGTGTGCGCCGGGGAACTTGTCGTGTTCGGGCTTGCGACCCTTCAGGACGGGCATCGCCAGCACGTCCTCGTAGAGGCGCTCGTACTGCTCCAGCCGGGTCATCGTCTCCTCGAAGGCGGACGCCTCGTCGTGGTGGGCAGTGTGGCCCTCCTGCCAGAGGAACTCCTTCGTGCGGAAGAAGGGCTTGGTCTCGGTGGCCTCCCACCGGACGACCGAACACCACTGGTTGAGCCGCATCGGGAGGTCCCGGTGGCTGCGGGTCCACTGGGCGATGAAGGGTGTGATGATGCTCTCGCTTGTGGGCCGGACCGCCAGTCGCTCCTCCAGTTCCTCGTAGCCGCCGTGGGTCACCCACGCCACTTCGGGGTCGAACCCGTCGACGATGTCTTTCTCCTTTTCGAGGTAGCTCTCGGGGATGAACATCGGGAAGTAGGCGTTGTCGACGCCGGTGTCTTTGAACCAGCCGTCCAGGTACTCCTGCAGGCGCTCCCAGATGGCGTACCCGCGGGGCTGTGTGACGATGAACCCGCCCATCGGCGCGTAGTCCGCCAGACCGGCCTTCTGGACCAACTCCGCGTACCATTCGCCCGTCTCGTGTTCCTTGCTCGTCGTGATGCCGAGCTCCTGATCCTCAGTCATTGAGTGAAGAGTCGCCCACGCCGACCCTAAACGCTTCGAAGGGTCGGGAACGGTTCACACTTGTCTGTGGACGCCCACTGGTGGCGTATGGACCGCATCACGGAGGACGTCTACGTGGGGGACATTGACGACGCCGGCAACGCCGAGTGGCTCCGGGACGGGTCGCCGACCGCCGTCCTGAAACTCACGCACGGCGACCCCGAGACGCCCTATCCCGACGCCGTCACCGTCCGCGAGGTGTCGATGATCGACGGCCCACAGAACGACTACGAGGACTTCGAGACGGCGGCCGAGACGCTGCTTGCGTTGCTGGCGGACGACCACGTCGTCTTCGTCCACTGCACGGCCGGCGTCTCCCGGAGCGGATCGGTCGTCGCCGCGGCGCTGGCGCTCAGGCGGGAGACGAACGTCGAGGACGCGTCGAGTTCGTACAGGAGCGTCGCCCGGCCGTACACCCACATCCACACCTCCGCGAGCAAGCCGAGCGGTTCGTCGGCTCCCGCTAGTCGACGCCGAAGGGACTCGGCCCCTCCCGCCACTCCCACCCCGGGAGCCGCGTCTGGACGCCCGCCGACAGCGCGGCGTCGCAGTCGTCCAGCCCGGCGTTGTCGTCGTCAGTTCCGTCGTGGGCAATATCCGCGTAGTGGAACGTCGCCTCGGCGAGCAACCGCAGCGGCTGGTCCCCGGCAACCATCGCAGCCAGTTCCCGGCCCAGTAGCTCGTCGACGACGAATCCCGGGTAGTCGTCTTCTACATCGAGTTCGCGCAATGTACCCACGAGGGCAGCGACGTTGACAGCGCGGTCGCCGTCGGCGAAGACAGCGTCGACTGCCTCGCGGTACTGGTCGTCGGTGATCGGATCGACGGTGGTGTCGAAGGCCTCGCCGAGGTCGGCGCGGACGGTGTTGACCAACGGGACGACCACGTCGGCGCGGCCGCGGACCCACTCGTGCTCCTCGGCGACGGTCGCGGGCGTCAGTTCCATAGGGTCGACTACGTGCCCGAGGGGCTACGGTTTTGCGAAGGCTTTTATAATGGCAGGGATGTATGAACGCATATAGTCGGTTTTCCGGGTTTATTTCACCCCAGAGGGGGCGACCCGGACGAATACACCACTACTGACGACCGATACCAATGACGACAGTCCTATCGATACGCCGCCAGTGGTCCACCACCGCCGGCGTGACACACCAACTATGAGTCGAGTCGAACAGCAACTCGAAGACATCGAGGAAACGATTCTCCAGGAAGTCCCCAACGACATCTCCATCTCCAACGTCACCTACGAGGGACCGGAGCTAGTCGTCTACACGCGCGACCCCAAGAAGTTCGCCCAAGACGGGGACCTCGTGCGTCGACTGGCCTCGAAACTCCGCAAGCGGATCACCGTCAGGCCCGACCCGGACGTGCTCGCACACCCCGACGAGGCCCGCGAGCAGATCAGAGAGGTCATCCCCGACGAGGCGGGCGTCACGGATCTGGACTTCCACGCCGACACCGGCGAGGTCGTCATTGAGGCCGAAAAGCCCGGGATGGTCATCGGCCGTCACGGATCGACGATGCGGGAGATAACCCAAGAGGTCGGCTGGACGCCCGAAGTCGTCCGCACGCCGCCCATCGAGTCCTCGACGGTCAAGAACGTCCGGAACTTCCTCAAACAGGAACGGGACGAGCGGCGCGACATCCTCGAACGGATCGGCCGGCAGATCCACCGCGAGGAGATGTCAGACGACGAGTGGGTCCGGATCACGACGCTGGGCTGTTGCCGCGAGGTCGGACGGGCCTCCTTTATCATCTCGACGCCCGAGACGCGCGTCCTCGTCGACTGCGGCGACAAGCCCGGTGCCGAGGGCGAGGTGCCGTACCTCCAAGTGCCCGAAGCGCTGGGTTCGGGCGCGAGTTCGCTCGACGCCGTCGTGTTGACCCACGCCCACCTCGACCACTCCGCGCTCATCCCGCTGCTGTTCAAGTACGGCTACGACGGCCCCATCTACTGTACGGAGCCGACCCGAGACCTGATGGGCCTGCTCACGCTGGACTACCTCGACGTGGCCGCAAAGGAAGGTCGCGCCCCGCCGTACGAGTCCGAGATGGTCCGGGAAGCGATCAAACACTGCATCCCTATCGAGTACGGCGACGTGACCGACATCTCGCCGGACATCAAACTCACCCTCCACAACGCGGGCCACATTCTCGGCTCCTCCATCGCGCACTTCCACATCGGCGACGGCCTCTACAACGTCGCTTTCTCCGGGGACATCCACTACACCGACACGCGACTGTTCAACGGCGCTGTCAACGAGTTCCCCCGCGTGGAGACGCTGGTACTGGAGTCGACCTACGGCGGCCGCAACGACTACCAGACCGACCAGGCGGACTCAGAGCGGAAACTCAAGGAGGTGATCAACGACACCTACGAGAAAGACGGGAAGGTCCTGATCCCCGCCTTCGCCGTCGGGCGCTCCCAAGAGATCATGCTCGTCTTGGAGGAGGCGATGCGCAACGGCGACATCCCGGAGATGCCGGTCCACCTAGACGGGATGATCTGGGAGGCGACGGCCATCCACACGACCTACCCCGAGTACCTCCGTGACGACCTGCGGGACCGCATCTTCCACGACGACGAGAACCCCTTCCTCGCCGAGCAGTTCAACCACATCGACGGCGGCGAGGACGAGCGACAGGAGGTCGCCGACGGCGACCCCTGTATCATCCTCTCGACGTCGGGGATGGTCACGGGCGGCCCGATCATGTCGTGGCTCGAACACCTCGGCACCGACGCGGACTCGAAACTGGTCTTCGTCGGCTACCAGGCACAGGGGACGCTGGGCCGTCGCATCCAGAACGGTTGGGACGAGATTCCCGTCGGCAACGGCGGTGCCGGCCGGGCGAACACGATGACGATGCACATGGACGTCGAGACGGTCGACGGCTTCTCCGGCCACGCCGACCGGCAGGGCCTAGAGAACTTCGTGAAGACGATGAACCCCCGCCCGGAGAAGGTCCTCTGTGTCCACGGCGATGAGTCCTCGACACAGGACCTCTCCTCGGCGCTGTACCACGAGTACAACATGCGGACCTTTGCCCCGAAGAACCTCGAGACATTCCGGTTCATCTGACGGGCGCGAATCACTGTGTGCCGGTTTCCGGCCACCAATATATACTACGAAGCCCGCTGTAGGGTCCTCGTATGGAGTATACGACACTCGGAGCGACGGGGACCCGCGTCTCACAGCTCTGTTTCGGCACGTGGCGCTTCGGCCGGGAGACCGGCGGCGTTGTCGAGACAGATCGCGAGGAGGCCCACGAACTGCTGGATACGGCCTACGAACACGGGATCAACTTCATCGACACGGCAAACGTCTACGGCACACCGAACGGCACAAGCGAGGCGTACATCGGCGACTGGCTCGAATCGTACCACCGCGAGGACGTCGTCCTCGCCTCGAAAGTGTACTTCCCGTTCGACGGCCGCGGCGAACCGGGGCCGAACGATCAGGGGCTGGGCCGCAAGCACATCCGCGCCCAAATCGAGGGGACGCTCGACCGACTGGGGACCGACTACCTCGACATCTACTACATCCACCGATGGGACGAATCGACGCCCATCGAGGAAACGCTGGCGACCCTAAACGACCTCGTTCGGGAGGGGACGGTCCACTATCTGGGGGCGTCGACGATGGCCTCGTGGCAGTTGACCAAAGCGCTCTGGAAGAGCGACGTGGGGGACTACGCGCGCTTCGACGTGACCCAACCGCTGTTCCACGCCGGCTATCGCGACGACGTGAAAGCGTACCTCGACGTCTGTGCCGACCAGGACATCGCCGTCTGCCCGTACTCGCCGCTGGCGGGCGGGTTCCTCACGGGGAAATACGAACGCGTCGACGCGGACGACCCGACGAAGTTCGAGGGGCCCGAAGGGTCCCGCGGGACCCTCTCGGACCGCTTCGAGGACTTCTACCTCTCCGAGCGCGGGTGGCACGTGCTGGAGGAGATTCGAGCGGTGGCCGAGGAACTCGACGCGACGCCGGCACAGGTCGCGCTACGGTGGCTGATGGAACAGCCCGATATCACGTGCGTCCCCATCGTCGGCGCGCGGACGCCCGAGCAACTGGAGGAGAACGTCGGCGCCGTCGACCTCTCGCTGTCGGACGCGCAGTTCAACCGCATCGTCGACGCCCGGTACGCCGAGGACGGCGAGCGCTGGGGTCACAGGGAGTAGCGGCGCCTCAGTCTGCCGCTTCGCTCGGGTCGACGACCTCGCCGTCAGAAGGATAGACCCCGACCTGATCGCAGATATCGGCCATCGGGCACGCCTCGGGGTCGTCGAGACACGCCGGTTTGCGCGCTTTGCAGTATTCGCGGCCGAACTGGATCATCGCGGTGTGGCCAAAGCCACACTTCTCGGCCGGCACGTCGGCCTCCAGATGCTCGCGGACGGTCTCGTGGTCGGCGTCGGCGGGCGCGAGACCGAGTCGCCGGGCGATGCGGTGGACGTGCGTGTCCACGGGAAAGACACCCCCGCGACCGCCGGCGAACAGCAGGACACAGTCGGCGGTCTTCGGCCCGACGCCGTTGTACGCCAGTAGGGCGTCGCGGACCTCGTCGGGGTCGCCCTCCCGGACGAACTGATCGAACGCCTGTTCGCCGCCGTAGGCCTCGCGGACCTCCCGGGCGATGGCGACGATGCGTTCGGATTTCTGGTTGTAGAGGCCGGCCGAGGAGATGGTCTCGGCCAGTCGCTGCTGGTCGGCCTCGGCGAGGGACGCGACGAGGTCGCCCTCGTCTACGGGCCCGCCCGGTCCGTAGCGGTCCATCAGGCTGTCGTGGGCCGGTTGGCTCGCCACGTCGGAGGTGTTCTGGCTCAGGATAGTCCGGACGAGACACTCGAAGGCGTCCCGGCCGCCGTAGGCCTTCGTCCAGTACAACTCCCCGAGGCGGTCAACGACGGCCTCGGCGCGGGTCTCCGGATCACCGTCGGCGAACGCCGACTCCCGGCCGCCGCCGGCCGCCCCGCCGCTGATGTTCTCCGCTGGTTCGTCGCCCATACGCGAGCGTTACGGCTGGACCCACAAAACGGCTCAGATACGGACGTCGACGCCCGGGAGGATGGTCTGTCGGTTGTACAGGCGGTAGGCCATCGCGACGCCGAGGACGAAAAACGCCGCGGAGAACGGGCGGAACAGGATCCACGTATCGAAGCCCGCCCCGTCGGTCGTCAGGACCCACAACGCGCGGTTAACGAAGTTACCCACGAGGGCGATAGCCGCGGCGCGGAGGATACCGTCCTTGGTCGCGCCGGTCGCGACGACGTAGACGACGGCGAACAGCGTCGTCACTTCACCGGCGATGTCGGTTATCTCGTCCGTGATATCCGCGACGCCGAACCCGGTCCCCATCGTGGTCCTGACGAACACGTCGATGAGGATATCCCCCAGCGAGAGGAGTACCGCGACGATAGCGGCCGCTATCAGTAGTCGTGTGAGATCAGGCTGTGCGTGTGTCTGGCTCTGTGCCATACCGTTGATTCAGCCGATGAAATTTTAAACACTATCGATTCGGGTGGGAAAGAAGTGGGAGGGTCTCCTACCAGGACGCACATATCCCGGCGAGCAGGTCGTCACTCCACGGTCAGCGTCAGCGTCACCTCGGCTCCCTCGGCGAGGGCGTCGACGAGTTCGCGGTCGACATCGGCGGCGGCCCCGTCGGCCCCGACCAGCACCGTCCGGTCGTCGACGTAGTCGCTGGTCCGGGCGACGAGCGAGCGGGTGTTCTCGAAGGAGAGGTCGGGGTGGCCGTGACCGACGATAGTGTCGGTGTGGCCGTCGGCTTCGATGGTCGCCGTGATCGTCGCCGAGGTGTCTCGGCAGGCTTCGACGAACGCGGGGTCGAAGTCCGCGGGGACGCGGTCGGCCTCGATGCCGAGGATGCAGTCGCCGGCCGGCGTGAGGAAGTCGTCGCTGGTCAACTCCAGTGTACTCGCGTGCTCGGCGCTGACGTGCTCGTGGCCCCGAGCGGTGATCCGTTCGTCCATATCGGGAGGTCCACCTCGAACGGTTTGAGGGAGTCGATCTCACCGTGAGAACACACGGGGAGGGCAGTCGATCTCACCGTGAGGTTACCCGTCGTCGAGGACAGCCGTCTCGATGTCGCGGTCGCTGACGTAGGCGGCGAAGCGGACACCGACGAGGCTGATCAACACGCCGACGATCAGGTACACCGCGAGGGCGGCCCGGGCGGACAACACGAGTGTCTCGATGGAGATGAGCCCGACCTCGAAAGCCGGAATCTGGACGCGTTCGAACACGCCCGACCGGGTGAGGAAGTACGCCGTGACGCCGCGGACGACCAGTCCGACCGCGACGGCCCCGAACGGGAGGTTCAGGTAGGCGCTGTGGACGCCGTCCCGGCGGATGAACTCGTCGATGAGGCGGCCGGTCGAGGCCGCGAGCGCCGCGGCGGTCAGCCACGGGACGGCGTCGAACCCGAACCGCATCGCCAACAGGAGTCGGCTGGATGTCTCGGTCGTCGAGACGCCGAGCGCACCGACGAACAGGCCGATCAGCGCGAGGCCGCCGGCGACGACGTACGTCACTAGCGCGACCCGGCCGGAGTAAAGCGCCTCCCTGACCTGTCCGGGCGTGCGCTCGACGTAGTCGTCGACGCCCAGCCCCTTGTACAGCAGAAAGAGGCCGACGGCGGCCGCGATAGCGCCGACGGCGACGGTGACGCTGTTGAGCACCCACAGCAGTATCGGGAAGACCAGAAGCGTCGCGCCGACGGGGACCAGAACCGTCTTCCGGAGTTCCTCGTCGCCCAGGAACTGCTTGAGGAGGTAGTACGTCGATTCGAGGTCCCGGGCCTGCCGGATGACGACGCGGTCGACGGCGTCGACGGTCACGCGGCTCTCGATTATCGGGACGAGCCGTTCGTCTTCGGCGCTATCGACGACGACGACCGCCGAGTCCGGGTCGTGAGACTCCAGTAACTGGTCGGTCTGACTCGCTACCGCCCGGTCGACGCTAACGGCGTCGCCCTTGCCGCTGAGGACCGCGACCACCGTGTCGTCGCCGCTGTCCTCGAGGTCGCGGGCGACCCGCAACACCTCCAGCAGACAGTTCACACGGCTGTCCTCGGGGTCGGAGACGCCGAACTCCGTCACCAGCGACTCGACGGCCTCCCACCCGACGATGGGCGTCTCCGTCCCCTGCGTGATCGTCCCCCCGCGGTCGATACAGACGACCAGCGTAGTCACAGGCGATGTGAGTCGGTCGGCGCATAAAAAGCTACGTCAATCGTTGTCGGGGAACCGTCCTGCCGCTGAGCGAGCGTGAAAAAACCGCAGAGAACAGCGAGAGAAACCGCCTTACAGCAGCCCCGTCTTCTGGAGCTTCATCAGGTCCTCGGTGTCGAGGGTCTCGCCTTCCTTGAACTTCTGGTAGATCTCCTCGGCCTCCTCGCGGGCCTCCTCCTGTTTCTGCTCGCGCTGCTCCTGCTCTTGCTCTTCCTCTTTTTTGTCCAGTTCGCGCAGGCGCTTCTGGACGCGCACGAAGTCTTCGTGGTGCTGGTCGGCCGCTTCCTGGGCCTCCACGAACTCCTCGTGTTTCTCGTCGGCCTCGTCGCGGATCTCGTCGGCCTCGCGGTAGGCCTCGATCATCTCGTTGTGGTGTTTCTGGGCCTCGTCGGCGAGTTCCGTCACCTTCTGGTGGTGGCGGGAGGCCTCAGATCGGATCTCTTCTGCCTCCTCTTTGATGTCGTCGACGTCGCCGGTGTTCTCCAGCTTCTCCTTGCGCTCGGCGAGCTGCTCGCGTTTCTCCTCGATCTTCTCGATGAGCTCACGCTCGTCCTCGCTGTCGAGCACCTCGGTCTGCTGTTTGAACTCTAGGTCCTCGATTTCACTCTCGAGTTCGTCGACGCTCTTTCCCTCGTCGAGTTCGAGATCGGTCTTTTCTTCCTCGACCTCGTCGAACAGCTCGTTGGCCTCGGCGTTGAGCTCGTTTCGCTCTCCTTGTGCTCTTGGACCTGCTCGTTGAGCTCGTCGCGCTTCTCGCGGTGTTCCTGTGCTCGTCGACCTTCTCTCGGGTCTTGCGTTGAGTCGTCGCGGTCGGA
>NZ_WPCA01000024.1 GCF_009741825.1 Halapricum sp. CBA1109 | reverse complement strand
CCCCCGGTCGTCGCTGTTGCGCAACTCCTGTATGCTCGACACCGCCGTGTGGGACGCGGGCTACGAGGGCCGCGGGGAGGGCCTACTGGAAGTGTACCACCCAATCGAGATAGAGGCCGGTGCCCGAATCGCCCAACTCGTCCTCGCCGACGCCGCCCACGAAAAAACCTACGAGGGATCATATCAGGGAGAAAATATTTAAATTTGCCAGAGGTCAATAGGCCATATACACCGTCCGGGGTGGTGGGATATATAAACGCTTGAATATACAGGTAACACACATATCGCGGCATCTGTAGTATCACGTATCAGGTGTTGGGAACGGACAGTCCGGACCACGTGCCTCTGACATACCTGTGCCCGGCTACCCCAGCACCCCACTCGATCCACGAGCGGTTGCCGCGGTGTGTTCTCCGCGGATACGATATCCAACAATGATAGTCGAAGCACACGCCTCTCTCGATCTCCTCTCGACCACCCGGACAGCACTCGGTACACCGACGATCACCGTCGAGCGGTTCGACACCGCCCGGTCCGTCCCACTGCGGAGTGTCTTCTGGATACAGGACGCCGGTGGCGGCGACGTCGCCGACGCACTGGCCGACGACGAAACCGTCGCTGACTACCGACGACTTTCGACGACCGCCGACGCGTCGCTGTTTCGCGCCTACCACCCCGCCGACGCGTCCGTCACCGACTTCTACGACTGTTCCGTCTCGACCGACGTCCTCGTCCTCGAGGCGACGAGCAACGCCGACTCCTGGGAGTTCGACCTCTGGGTCCCCGACCGCGAGAGCCTCGGCCACTTCCGCGACCGGTGTGACGACGCCGCCCTCGACCTCTCTATCCACTCGATGTACAACGACGAACCGCAGGCGTCGGCGACGTCTACGGCCTCACGGAGTACCAGCGCGAGATTCTCCAACTCGCGGTCCGACGCGGCTACTTCACCATCCCACGGGAGGTGACGCTCTCGGAGCTCGCGGCCGAACTCGACCTCTCCAGTCAGGCGGCCTCCGAGCGCCTCCGCCGCGGGATCCGAACCCTCGTCCAGACCGTCCTCGACGACCAGTTGCTCGACGACCGGGAGTTCGATTCCGACTCCCGGTGATCGGCAGTCGAACAACCGCAACGGGACCGCCTCCGCTCCCAAGCGCGTCAGTTTCTGGAAGGGAAACACACCCCCGTTCGGCTGAACGCCCCGCAGACGGCCCCACCCTCTTTCAGACTGTGAAAGGGCTCCTGTGTATGTATATGCGTTTACCTGATACACCGTGGTATGAGTGCAGACTACCGGGGCCCGTACATCATCCGTGACCCCGAGTCCGAGGCCACCGACGACGCCGAGGCGTGGGTCGCCCCCGAACCCGCCGAGGAAGTCATCGTCGCCGATGTCCTCGCGGCGACCGACCTCGACCGCGAGGCCGTCGAACCGCTCTCGGATTACGTCGATTTCGACGCTCTCGACGCCCTCCTGTCGGGCGAGAGCGACGCCGAGTCACTCGCCTTCGAGGTCGACGGCCACGAGGTGACCGTCACCGCCGACGGAGGCGTCACGGTCGAGTCGGCCTGACCGCCGGAACTGGTTTCTCGCTGGCGCGTGATAGGCCGGTATGACACGGATCGCGCTGATCGCCCACGACGACGAGAAGCCCGAGATGATAGACTTCGCCAGCGACCACGCCGACTACCTCGACGACATCGAAATCGTCACGACCGGGACGACCGGCAAGCGCATCGAGGCGGAGACGGGTGTCGACGTCGAGCGTAAACAGTCCGGCCCGCTCGGGGGGGACCTCCAGATAGGCGCGGAGGTCGCCGACGAAAGCCTCGACGGCATCATCTTCCTCCGGGACCCCCTGACCGCCCAGCCCCACGAACCGGACATCTCGGCGTTGTTGCGCATCTGTGACGTTCACGACACGCCGATGGCGACGACCCGCTCTTCCGCGGAGTACCTGCTGACGGGACTCGCACTCGACGACGGCGTCGACCTCACGGCGTGACGACGGCCGGCTTTCGAAATCCTTTTTTTGGGGACCCTCCCACGGTAGGATGCACGCCGCCTTAGCTCAGACTGGGAGAGCACTCGACTGAAGATCGAGCTGTCCCCCGTTCAAATCGGGGAGGCGGCATACCACTTTTTCCCGCTCGGGTTTCCTCGCGAGCCTCCGGCTCGCTGCGGGAACCACTCGCGGCAAAAACTTGGTCCTCGTGAGCACAGCGAGCGCGGCGGATTCTGTGCGTGGTCCCGACCCGATTCGAACATCGTCTCTCGGCCGTTTGTATTGGGAAGACGGCACTGCTGGGTCTGTCACCGGTGAGCCAACTGACCCATCAGACCACACGCGCTACACCTACTCCGTTGTGTGCTGGTTCAAGTAATCGGAGCGTTGGACAGCCAGAGCAGTCATTATACCGCTTCACGTAGAGCGTCTATGGATGCGAACCGTCCGGCAGCGAAAACGAAGACCAGTGCGGTGAGTTCGAAGACGGACGGTAGCGATTCGGAAGACGGGTTCAGTCGGCGAACGATACTCGCCGCGCTTGGAGTCGGCGGTGTCGGTGCGGCCGGCGGATATGCACTCCTCGGCGGGGATGGTGCCGAGACGACACCCTCTGTCAGTGACCCGAGCGAAGACGCCGGGTTCGAGGCGTTCGAAGCTATCCGTGACGCTATGCGAACGAGTCCGGACCACCTCCCGGTCCGGGCTGCTGGGCTCGTCGACGAGGGTGACGCCGACGCCATTTTCGCCTTCGTCCGCGACGAACTTGCTGTCGACCCATCCGGCGTCGAGGATATGGACGACGCGAACCGGACTCGGCGATGGGGGCCACGCGGCACGCTCCGTGGTGGTACCGGAACACCACTGGATATCGCGGATACCCTCGCCAAACTGTTCGCCGATGCCGGGTTCGAGGCGGACGTGGTCGACGTCCGGCCGCGATTGACAGCCGAGCAGGTTCGAGAAATGCTGTTTAGGCCACCCAGTCGCGAGTTCGCCCCCAATCTCTCGGAGGCAGAGGCAGCACACTACCGTGACGTCGTCGGTGGTGACGAGATACCCAGTGCAGTCGATGTCGGTGGCTCGGAGAGTGCCGCACTCGCCGAATCTATCCTCGATGTGTACCCGGGTGCTGATGCAGTGGACGAGCCGTTCTATTTCGGGTGGGACCGGTTCGCGAAACTGCCAATCGTCCGCGTCGACATCGACGGCGAGATGACGTACGCGAATCCGTTCTTGCCCGATGCGACCCTCGACACCTCCGGTCTCGGAGAGAACCCGAAGATTTGGGAGGACACGAGTCCCGACGCGTATCCGACGGTTCAGGTGACACTGTCGGCCGCCACAGCCAACGACCGGTGGAACCCCCACGAACTCGTCACGGGGGACTGGTCCGCTGCCGACCTCCCCGGTCGACAGGTTCGCGTCGACATGCTCTCCGGAATCGACCCGTTCCAGAACCCCGGTGTCCGTTTCTCCGACATAGATACGTTCGTTCCGGCACTCACGGTTTCGGACCCTCACGCCGGTCTCGAGACCGTACAGAGTTTGTCGGTACAGGGCGACGCAGTCACGCGCTCGGGTGCAACGCTGACCGTCGACGACGACGGCGTCGTCTACCGTGACGGCCGCCCTGTCGTCGACCCTGCAGCTGGTGTCGACCCCACGGTGGTCGACACCGTCGAGGCGACCGTTGACACCGCTCGCTACCCGAACGTCCGTCTCGGGGTCACAGCGTACGACGCCACCGGCGACGCCGTCGAGGGACTCCCGGCGGCAGCCTTCGAAGTAGTCGACGACGAACCTACGGGAATCTCTGTCGCCGCGACGACGAGCGCGCCGCGCGTACAACTCCTCGTCGACAGGTCCGGGAGTATGCCGAGCGCATATGCCGACGACGTGATGGCGGACCTCGTCGGGCGGCTTCGGGACGCGATAACGACTGGCCACGAGGGGGCTCGTATCGAGCAGACGTGGACGAACTCGGACATCTACACGAACTTGGCAGAGGCCGCAGAGAGCGACGCGAACCTCATCGTGTACGCGACAGACGGCGACGTCGGCGACGAACTCACGCCCGGCATTTCGGAGGTACTCCGAGCAGGCCCGCCAGCCCTGATGATGAACGTCGACCGCCGCGACAGGGATGCACTCCGCGAGATGGCTACCCTCTCCGGCGGTACCTACCGTATGGTCGACGGTCACGACGACGCCGTCGCGACCGTCACCGATTTCGTGGACGCTACCGCGGCCGACCTCCCCTCGTACCTGCTGGACTACACTGCACCAACTGACTGGGCCGCCGGCGACGAACGTGTGGCAACTGTCTCGGTTCCGGAGAGTACTGCGTCGGCCGACACCGAGTACGTCGTCCCGGGGTCGACTGTGCTCCCCGACGAGTTCGCGAGTCTCCAGCTCACCGTTCGCATCGGCGGCCGCGAGGTAACCCGAACGCTGGCCGGTTGGGACCCGATTCGCGACGCCGAGCGGACTGTGTCCGAGGCCGATATGGACGCTGTCGCCGGTGCGCTGTTCGGTGAACACGTGCTCTCGTTCGAGGCCGCAGCGACTACCGAATCCGTGTGGCTAGACGATATCCTGACGAGCAAACTCTCCGTGCGTGGCATCCACGAGGCGGCCACTACCGGTGACGCCGAGGCGGTGCGCGACGCGCTCGACGCTGGATTCACGGTCACGCCAGCGGATTTGATGCTCCTGCAGGGGCCGATGCCGAACCCCATCACCGAAGATTCACACACGTATCAGGATACTCTGCGTGTCGTACTCCACCAGCAGCGCCCCCAGTTTGGCACCGACCAAATCCTCCAACACACGGACGCACTCGACCTGACGAAGTACCGGACTGTCGCAGACGACCCCACGCGTGCGTTCCGACTGACCGCACAACGAACCGCAAGGGTCGCTGTCGTCGAGGACGCACTGTACGACGACAGCGCCGCCTCCATCCTCGACGGGCGTGACCTCGTCCCGTTCCGAGAGGTCGCGGCTGACTGGGAAGACGACGAGAACCAGGCCGCCGACGCCCGGGTCGTCGAGGCCCGGAGCGGGAACGAGGTCGCACTCGTCGCCGATGACGACGGCCCGTTTGCCTTCTGGACGGTCAACGTCGACACCGGGACAGTCGCGGGCGTCCTCGACGACGGCTCCGGCGGCGGTTACTCACAGGCACGCATCGAAGAACAGTTACAGCGGTTGAGTCGTGCTATCGCTGTCGTCAATCTCCTCGCACTTGCTTCGGGGAAGGCGGGACTTGTCTCCGGCCCCGGCGGACTCGCACTCGGTGCGGTCGCCGCGTACGGCCAGGTCCTCGCACGGCTCTACGGGCAGGTGAGTCTCGCAATCACGATTATGAACGCCGACCATCTCGACCGTGCTATCGGGCAGGCTGCAATCGCTCTGGGCTGTAACCTCGCGAAGGACCTCGCGATGTTCCGGCTCGGCGACGACATCTCCGCTTGGGTCGAGAACATCTTCGGTAGCGTCGGCGGGCCGAGCATCTGCTAATCCCTCGAACTCGCCACTGCCGGCCCGAAATACACAGTCCGATTGACTGCCCGGCCCGTACCGAAGGAAAAGACAGTATCATCACACATAGAATAATTTATGCTATCATACACCAAAGAAGTCGCGATGAACGGAGAAACTCCGACACAGTCGCAGAACAACTGTACGGCATTCGTGGCCGTAGCAACCGAGCGGGCGGAGCTATGACGGGACTGGACCGTCCGGTACGTCGTCGCCGCGTCCTGGCAGCACTCGCCGGGGGTGGGGCAACTGTCGGACTGGCTGGATGTCAGGGTTCCGACGGGACCGATTCAGACGACAGCGGAGAAACCGGTGGAGACGACAGCGATTCGGGGGGCAGTGACACTGTCGAGACGGGGCCCGGTGCCGGTGAGCAAATCGACGATATATCCTGTACCGAGTTCGGCTCCACCGAACGCCAGTCGTACGGCACCGGCGATACTCCGCTGGTGTTCGACTTCGACTATCCTGACACGTGGACAGAAAGCGGTTCGAGCCCGGACCGACGCAGCGACCGGTACACCGTCATCGTCCGCAGCGATATCGTCGAGAATCGGTACCAGACGTTCCTCACCGTCGGACAGTGGTTCGAGCCCATTACACCGGCGGAGTTAGAGCAGGCGGTCTCGACGGAAATCGAGGCTCGCAGCGGACGTGAACAGTTCGAAGTCACGAGAACGCTAGCGTACGCGGGGGAGGAGATAGACGTCTACAGCACGCCGGAGTTCCCTGAGGGGTTGGCCAGCGTCTTCTGGCTCCCCCACGAGACCGCAGACGGGACACGCTACTTCCAGACCGTCTTCCGGTTCAGTTACAGCAGCGGCTTCATCGCTGGGGTCGAAGACGGCGACGTGGACATCTACTGTGAGTCGCTGTTCGAAGACCTCGGCGATACGATATTCCAAAGTATCGGGCCGAACTCGGGGACCACTATCGCGTCCGAACTGTAGCGCGCCCTCGATTCTCTGCCACCTCCGTTCAGGCGTCGTCGACGGTCGTCTCTGGATTCGGTCGGAGACTCCTCCGAACCGTCTCTGTCCCTGACCGTATGAGTTCGTTGCACGCGTCACTGTCCTGGTCCTCGAGGCCGTAGACGTCGGAGTACGTCACGATACTCGTCCTGTAGTACTCACGGCTATCGCCCGACCCGTACGGAATGTACAGTGTGTACGCAGGGGGGTAACTCGACGGGGGGATGTCGGGAAACCCGAGTACGTCGACCCTCTCGCCGTCAAAGGTCTGCTCGTCGACGACGGCGAACGCGTCGACGTCCCGTGTCGTCAGGGACTCTTTCTCGGCTTCGACCTCGCTCGCCGAGAGGGCAGGCACTGTCTGGCCAACTCTGACAGTGGCTGTCCTGGGGTCGCCGTTGACACTGACGGGCGGGCTAGTTATCTGTTGAAAGCGCCCGCTCTGTCCTGGAATCGGCTCTCCGATGGTCCACGTCTCGGGATAGTCGAACGCGAAGACGTACAGCGTCCCCGAGACGTCGTACGCGGTTGGACTCCCAGCCAAGGGGGCACAGACCGATTGAGGCCCCTCAGGCGTCGTCTCGTCACCGGCTGTTTGTGTGGTGGTACTCGATGACGTCGGGCGCTCCGGCGTCGGTGTCGACTCCTCGTCGTCCCTGTCGGTGTCGTCCCCGTCAGTAGGTGTCTCGTTCTCCGAACAGCCTGCTAAGACCGCTGTCACCCCGACCGTTCCGAGGACGAACCGACGCCGAGTCACCGCGTTGTGTCTACTGGCCATCTGTGACTCAGACCTCCTCGATAGTTGTCTCGGGGTTCGGTCGTAAACTCTCACGCACCGTGTCGGCGGCCGTGTACACCGGGTCGTTACACAGTGTGACGCTCTCGTTGTTCTCGTTCAGCCGGAGAATACGTGTACGTGTATTTATCGTAAGCGAGTAGTACTGGCGTTGGTCGGCAGGTCCGTACGGGAGCCACATCCGGAAGAACGACCGGTCGGACTCCGAGATACCGACGACTCGAACTGTTTCCCCGTCGAACTCCTGCTCATCGACTACAGTGAAGCGGGCGTACTGCCCTTCGGTTGCCGCAGTGACTTCTCGACCGACCTCACTGGCCGAAATCCCGTCGGAAGACTGAACGACCTGGATACTGGCGCTCTCCCGCTCCCCATCGACGGTGACGAGCGGGCTGGTTATCCCCTGTGTTCGCCCGCCGGGTCCGACGAGTGGCTCACTCAACTCCCAGCTGTCGATGTAGTCAAACGAGCAGACAAACAGTGTGTCACTGGCGTCGTACGATACCGGCGCACCTGTGAGCCTGCTACAGTCCGGCTCCGGACTGGTCTCTGATTTCGACGCACGCCCGTCGGCAACTGTCTCGATATCCTCCCGTGTCGTACTCGGGGCGTGGTCGGAATCGCGACCGGACTCATCCCCAGGAGCGTCGTCGCCCGGGTCATCTTCGTCTGCCGTCTCGCTGCCGGTACAGCCAGCGAGGGCAGTCGCTGCTGCAGTCGCTCCAACCACGAACCGACGTCGTGAAACGAGGGGTCGTCTCATGACTTACTGATTGTGTCTGAGTACTTATGTTTTCCTACTACTTCGGCGGGAACGAGCGGGCGATGTCGCTGCTGCTATCGCCACTACAACCTGCGAGGTCGGTCGCCGATGCGGTGCCGAGCGCAGCGGGCACCGTGGGTCCGTCGCTCAGTTCGGTCTCGAATCCGCTCTCGTCGTCGGACGTCGGGTAACTCGGGGTCGTGGCCGCTGTTAGAACGACACGCTACGTCTCTAGGGTCGTCCAAGCGACAGCGCCCACGGGGCCCGCGTCCGTCGAACCGTCGCGTTCGACTGTACGACTCGGCGACACTCGCACCGGGAGGAACGCTTTCCACGGCGCCGCCCATAGGACCCGGATATGACCTCGCTGCTCGCTCGCTCGAAACGGCCGCTGCGGTACGTGATGGGGATCATCTGACGTCGTCGCGGGGATGACTCCACTTCGTCGTGCCGGGAGCGTACGAACAGGCCGTGCCGCCCCAGCTCCCGTGGCCGCGAGCGCTCGTCTACCTCTCCGGTGTCGCGGAGGTGGTACTCGGCGCCGGCGTCCTGTTCGAGCGGACGCGCCGGCAGTCGGCGTGGGGACTGATCGCGTTGCTCGTCGCGGTGTTCCCGGCGAACGTCTATATGGCCGTCGACGCCGGTTTCGAACTCCCCGGTGTGTCCCGTGCGCTCTCCGACGCGGCGCTGTGGGCGCGACTGCCGATGCAGGCCGTCCTCGTCGCGTGGGCGTGGTGGTACACCGACGCTACGCCGGAATCGGGGTCGTGACACGCGACCGTCCCGAACGCCTCGTACTCTGTTAGTAAACGAATGACTAATCCCAAGGCGTATTTCCGACCGAATTGTACATCGAGACACGATGGGTACGGGATACAGCCACGCCGAGGAGCCCCCCGGACCGAGCGGGCTGCCGGTGCTCGGTAACACGCGGCGACTCGCCGGTGACCGCCTCGGACTGATGACCGAGGTCGCACGCGAGTACGGCGACGTCGCACGGATCGAGTTCGTCGGCGACAGGGCGCTGTACGGGCTCTTTCACCCCGATCATATCGAGCACGTGCTGGTCAGGAACAACGAGCAGTACATCAAGGGTGACTTCTTTCAGGACCGGTTGGGGCTGCTCGGGACCGGACTGTTGAACGCCGAAGGCGAGCAGTGGCGGCGCCAGCGCCATCAGGTCGAACCGGCCTTCCACCCTGAACGAATCGCGGAGTACGGCGAGACGATGGTCGGCTACACCGAGCGCCGGGTCGGGGACTGGGAGACGCCGGGCGTGCGGGACGTCCACGGCGAGATGATGGCGCTGACGCTGGAAATCGTCGCGGACGCGCTGTTCGCGGTCGACATCCGCGAGTCGGGGTCGGACATCGCCGACGCCCTGGAGACCGTTATGGCGCAGTTCCGGCGCAAGACTGCTCGCCCGGTCGACATCCCCGACTGGGTGCCGACCGCCGGCAACAGAGAGTACCAAGCGGCCCGCGAGACCCTGCGAGATATCGTCGAAGACATCGTCGCCGAGAGCCGTGCGACCGGGGACGGCGGCGACGTGGTCTCGATGCTGCTGCAAGCCGAAGACGAGGACGGCAACCGGATGGACGACGAGACGGTCCGCGACGAGGTGTTGACGCTGTTGCTGGCGGGCCACGAGACCACCGCCCAGTCGCTGACGTTCACGCTCTACCTGCTGGCGACACATCCCGAAGTCGAGCGGCGGGTCCTCGCCGAACTCGACGCGGAACTCGACGGAACGGCGCCGACGGTGATGGACCTCCCCTCGCTCCCGTATCTCGAACGGGTCGTCCAGGAGAGTATGCGCCTGTATCCGCCGGTGCCGAGCATCGTCCGGCAACCGACGAGCGACGACCGCGTCGACGGCTACCGGATTCCCGAGGGCGCGACGGTGTTGCTCTCCCAATGGGTGGTCCACCGCGACCCGCGATTCTACGACAACCCGCTTGCGTTCGACCCCGACCGATGGGAGCGCCGGGACCGCTCGGAGCGCCACGGCTTCTCGTACTTCCCGTTCGGCGGCGGGCCGCGGCGCTGTATCGGCGACCGCTTCGCGCTGATGGAGGCCCGCCTCGTGCTGGCGCGACTCTTGCAGGCTTTCAGTTTCGAGACGGTCCCCGAGACGGACCTCTCGTTGTCGCCGGCGATCACGCTCCGCCCCGAGAACGGCCTCTCGCTGCGGGTCCGTGAACGGGGGTAATGGTCCGCTCCCACGACCGTCGGTACGTTTTTTCGTTCTTGGCCGATTACACCCTCGTATATGGACAGACGCGCGTTCCTCGGCGCGACCGCCGGTGTCGTCGCGCTCGCGGGATGTTCGAACGACGGCGAGCGGACTGACGAGGCGGAGAGCGGCGCGCCGACCGTCGAACCCAGCGGTTCGTGGCCTTCCTACCAGCGGACGCGGTTCAACACCGGCGCGACCGATCCGGGGTCGCCGCCGACGTCCTCGGTCTCAGAGGCGTGGACCTTCGAGACCGACGATCAAATCGTCACCGCCTCCGCCATCCACAACGGCACCGTCTACGTCCCCAGCGAGGACGAACACCTCTACGCCCTGTCGCTGGAAGACGGGACCGAACAGTGGGCCTTCGACGCCGGCACGGGGCTGTACAACCAGTCGCCGGCCGTCGCCGGACAAACCGTCTACCAGACCAACGAGAACGGTGCGTTGTTCGCTCTCGACACCGAGACCGGTGAACCACGCTGGGAGTACGACGCTGGCGAGCACGTCCCCCGCGGGGCGGCGGTGTCGACGACGGGTGTCTTCTTCGGTGACAACGACGACACCGTCTACGCCGTCGACCGCGAGACCGGCGAGGAGCGCTGGACCTACCGCACCGCCGGTGGGATACAGTCGGTCCCGACCTACCACGACAGGGCGGTATACGTCTCCTCCATCGACGACCACGTCTACAAGCTCGACGCCGAGAGCGGCGAGGAGGTCTGGAACCACCGCACGGACAACCGTCCGGGGTCGCCGACCGTCTACGACGGCACGGTGTACACCTCGACCACCGAGGGGACGATGTACGCCCTCGACGCCGCCGACGGGAGCGAACTGTGGACGGCCGTCGCCGGCGGGATGGACGACAACCCCACCGTGAGCGAGGACCGCATCTTCGGCGACTCCACCTACGCCGTCGACGTCTGGGACCGCGAGAGCGGCGCCCGTAGTGCCGACGTCGTCGAGACCGACGGTATCGGTGATACGACTGCCCTCGTCGACGACACGCTCTTTTTGGCCAGCGAAGACGCCGTCGTCCGCGCCATCGACGTCACCGACGGGACTGAGTTGTGGCGCCACGACGTGGGCTACGCCGCCGAGGTGTCTCCCGCCGTCGGCGAGGGATACGTCGTCGTCGGCACCATCCGCGGCGAGGTCCACGCTTTGCACTAACCGTCCCACTGTTTGCCGCTCGGGTTTCCTCGCTCACTTCGTTCGCTGCGGGACCCACTCGCGACAAAAACGTGGGGAAAAGGCTCTCCCTCGCGCCTACGGCGCTCGGTCGAGTGACACGCCTCGCTTCGCTCGGCGTCTGCTACTCAATCGTCAGCGGTCGCGGCGTCACCAGCGACGACATCGATCTCGCCGGCGTCGAGTTCCGCCTCGACTTCCCGGGCCGCTTTGACCATGTTCTCCATCTTGCCGTAGGCGATCTCCCGCGGGAGAAGCTTCACGCCACAGTCCGGGGAGACGGTGAGTCGCTCGGGCGGGACGACCTCGAGTCCCTTCTTGATGTTGTCTTTGATCTCCTCGACGGACTCGATTTCGGCTGTGTGGACGTCGACGACGCCCATCGCGAAGTCCTCGGTGAACTCGTCGTCTTTGAAGACGTCGAGTTGCTCGTAGTCGCCGTTGGCGAGTTCGAGGTCGTACTCCTCGACGGGGTAGTCCAGAATCTCGGGGTAGATACGGGAGTAGTCGCCGTAACAGACGTGCAGGCCGAGACGGACGTCTTCGGGCACGTCGTCGACGATGCGTTCGAGGGCCTCGCCGACGATGGCGTGGTCGTCCGGCGTCGTCGCCAGCGCGGGTTCGTCGATCTGGATGTAGCGCGCGCCGGCCTCGACCAGCGCGTCGATCTCCTCGTTGACCAGATCGGCGAGCGCGTAGGTGAGTTGCTCCTCGTCGTCGTAGACCTCGTTGAAACTCCACGAGGCGAGGGTGTACGGGCCCGTGATGGGGACCTTGACGGGCGCGTCGGCCACGTCGTCGGTGAACTCGAACTCCTCGACCAGCCACTGCTCGTCGTACTCGACTTCGTCGACGACGCTGGGCTTGTCGAAGTAGTTGTGGCCCCACACCTTCACGCGGCCGTTGAAGTCGTAGCCGTCGATGCGGTGGGCGAAGTACTCGACCATCTCGTTGCGCCGCATCTCGCCGTCGGTGACGACGTCGACGCCGGCGCGCTCGTGCTCTTTCGTGATGAGGCGGGCGGCGTCGTCTTTGGCTTCCTCCCAGTTGTCCACGTCGAACTCCGAGTCCTCGTCCTCGAACAGCTCGCGGGCGCGGTTGTGCCACTTGGGCTTGGGGTAGGACCCGACGACGGTGGTCATCAGGAAGTGGTCGTTGGGGTGGTCCTCCGGTCGGAACTGTTCTCGTGTGTCAGTCATGCGTGTACCTCCTCTAGGTCGGCGGCGTCGGCCAGTGCGTCCAGTTTCGCCTCGAACTTGTTCACCGGCAGGTAGAACAGTTCGGTGTTGGCACTCGCGTAGACGGTGTCGAAATCGTTGGTCGTCTCCTCGGTGACCCACTCGATGCGCTCGCGGATCTCGGCGGGCGTCTCGACAAGCGTGTTCTGGCCGTCGACGACGCTCAGCGAGATGTCGTCTTTCGTGCCGTACTCGTTGATGTTGTAGAGGGTCTGCTCGTGGTCGGAGACGAAGTCATAGCCCACGGCGTCGATATCGGCGTCCAGCAGGTGGGCGTGGACCTTCTCCTCCAGCGCGCCCCAGTAGGTCTGGACGACGACCTCGGCGTCCGCGGCCGACGCCACGGCGTCGATTGCCTCGCTGGCACGCTCGTCGACGCCGTCTCCGGGCGCGTTCTCGACCAGCGACGGCTCCAACAGGAGCAGCGTCTCGACGTCGGGGAAGGCGTCGACCTCGCTGCCGAGGAAGTCGGCGACGGCGTCGAGAAACGCCGCGTCGTCGCCGTAGTGCTCGTCGGTCGCCAGATCCGCGAGGGTGTAGGGGCCGGGGAGGACCGCCTGCAGGCCCTCCTCGACGAGTTCGGCGGCCGCGTCCAGTTCGGCGGCCACGTCGCCGCCGTCGGCCGAGAGGTCGCCCTCGACGACCGGGTCCCGACAGAAGTTGTTGTTGTCGTAGTAGCGGACGATGCCGCCCGTCTCGACGCTGTCGTGGACGGTCAGCGGATGAGCGAGCATATCGTCCCACCGAAGTTGGCCCTCGACGACGCGGTCCAGTCCGGCGTCCTGTTGGCGCTCGATCACTTCGGCCCGCGCCTCGTCGTACGCGGCGGCGATCTCCCCGCCCTCGTCACCACTGATCAGGTCGCCCTTCTGGTGGCCTTTCAGGTCCGAGAGGTCGTCTTTCGCCCAGTCCGGCAACGGGTACAGCCCCGGTGTCGTGGCTACGATTTCCGTCATTGCCCGTGGATAGGTGATGACGGTCTTTAATATTTACTACTTCGATAAATGCTTCTCAGTTATCTTTTGCGGGTGTGGCCGACGAGAGCAGGTGCGTCACCCCCTCCGATTCCAGCAGTTCCGTCAGGTCCGACCGGTCGAGAAGTTTGACGCCGTGGTCGTCCGCTCGCTCCCGGACGGCCTCGGGGACTGTGGCCGTCGTGACGAGAGAGACGACGTCTGCCGGCGATTGGTCGGCCGCACAGCGGTCGATGTCCGCTGGCGAGAGCGCCCCCTCGGGGTCGTGGACCACCCAGACGGCCATCCGGAGGTCGACGGGCGTCTCGACGGTCGCCATCACGTCGTACTTCCCGGACGACGCGCCGAAGACCGTCGTCTCCCAGCCGAGCGCCTGCCACGTGTCGGCGACGAGACGGCGACACGCTTCGCGGTCGAGGGCCTCAAGCGAGGCGGCCAGTCCGTCCGGTCCGGCTTCCTGCAGGGTGTCCTCGCCCGCTGGTTCCAACGATGTCCACTCGTCGGTGTCGTCCTCGGCGGCGACACCGTCCGCTGCGCGCTCGTCGGCCGCCGATACGTCCTCCTCGTCGTCCGGCGGCGGTAGCGCGACTGTGCCGGACGCCCCGTCTGTCTCGTCCTCGCTCGCCGACTCGATGCGCTCGCGTGCGTCCTCGACCGCCCCGAGGTAGACGTCGAGGACGCCCTCCCGGTCCGGTGCCAGTTCCGTGACGGCGTCCCGAGCGGCCTCGAGGTGAGCCTCGGCGACGGCGCAAGCCGACAGCGCGGGGTCGGTCGCGCCCCGGACCTCGAAAGTGTCCGCCGCCGAGAGCGCGCGCCGCGTGGCCGCTATCCGCGCGTCGACGACGCCGTCGACGATGTCGAGAATCCGCTCCTCGATGGCGTCGCTGTCGCCGACGAAGAAGGCCGTCGGTCCCCACGAGAGCCCGAGTAACTCCCGGTAGCGGTCGAGCGCGACGCGGTAGGCCCGGGCGGCGGGCAGCGGTCGCTCGCGCGAGTCGGCCCGCTCGTAGGCCGCCTGTGCGACCGACTGCGGCGTCGTCGCCAGTTCGGCCTCCTCGCTGTGGACCGACGAGAGCCGTTCGCGCAACGACTCGCCGTCCGGCCGGTCGCCGTCGTACGTCAGCGCGCGTTCGTAGGCGTCCCGGGCGTCGGCGTAGGCCGACACGGCGTCCCCGTAGTCGCCTACGTCCTGCGCGGTCCGTGCGTCCCGTCTGGCCGCGTCACCGACCGTCGCGTGTGCACGCCGGCGCAGTGCGTCGATCCGTCCCGAGCAGTCGGTCAGCCCCGCCATCTCCGGGACGCGGCTTCCGACATCGTACTCCGCCAGTCGGTCCCGCCCGCCGACGACCATCTCCTCCGCCTCGTCGAGGGTGGCAAATGCCGCGTCGGTGTCCCCCTCCGCCAGCGCTCGCTCGGCGTCGTCGAGTAAGTCCCCGGCCTCCGCGGCGAACCGGTCGCGCGCCGCCAGGCCCGCGTTGCCGTCCGGACGAACTCGACGACGCCATCGAGGTCACCCTTACACGGAATCGACCACTTCTCGCCGCCGGCGGTCTCGATCCGGAGGCCGCCGCTCAGAAACGATTGGTGGGTCTCGACGGTGTCGATGGCCTCGACGGGGATGGAGACGACACGGTCGTCGCCGCCGTCGTCCCCGCCGACGACGACGAGCAACCGGACGTCCGTCACCGCCGTCACCGTCCTGTACCCTCGGCCGGCCGTATGTTCGGTCGTCTCTCCGTCGCGTTCGACGGTCACGTCGCCGCGCTTGCTCACGAGGCCGTACCGAACCTCCTCGTCCGGCCCCACTGTCTCGGTGACCGGCGTCCCCGCCAACCCGGAGGACTCGATGTCGCTGACCCGTTTTTCCCCACCACCCGATAGGTCGATCACTGGTGCCATACGCTACCCGCGTTCTCTGTCACTACTCGCGTGAACGTATGTAGCATCTGTGTAATAGTGGTGAAACGTTCACTCAGTAATTATCATCAGGGTGTGTCAACGCGAGGACGACGAGCCGTTCGAACGGCACTTTCTCCTCGGCCACCTCGGTCGCGTCTAGGCCGTTGTCGGCCGCGATAGCCCGGACGGCCTCGATATCGGTCAGCGAACTCACCAGCAACAACACTGTCCCGCCGGGGGCCAACACCCGGGGGACGCGCTCCAGAAACGGCGTGACGACCCGGCGGCCGTCCTCCCCGCCCGAGAGCGCCCGCTCCATCCAGTCGTCGAACTCCACCGCTTCCGGCGTCGGGAGGTACGGCGGGTTGAACGCCACCACGTCGAACGCGTCGTCGACGAACGGAGAGACGAGGTCCGCGCGGACGACGTCGAGGCCGTTCGCCCGCGCCTGCTCGCAGGCGAGCGGGTTCAGGTCGGAAGCGAGGACGTCCGCGCCGGCCTCGGTCATCTCGGCCGCGATGTATCCCGACCCGGTGCCGACGTCCAGTGCCCGGTCGCCCGGGTCGACGAACTCGGGTAGCGCAGAGGCGAGCAACGCCGAGTCCTCGGCCGGTTGGTACACCTGCGCTAGGTCCCGCTTGTCGGCCAGTTCGGGGTCGTCGCTCATCGCTCGTCCTCCGGGTCCTCGGAGAGGCGCTGGTTGAGCGTCCGCTGGGGGAACGGAATGGTGATTTCGGCCGCCTCGAACGCCTGCCTGATGGCGGTGACGGCCTGTGTCTGTGCCTCCCAGCGGCGCTCGGCGCTGGGGTCGTCGATCCAGAACCGCGTCTCCAAGACGACGGCGGAGTCGCCGAACCGCACGAGCACCGTCTTCGGTTCCGGGACCTCCTGTATCACGTCGCCCGCCCGGTCGGCGACGGCCTCGGTCGCCAACTCGCGGGCGCGGTCGAGGTCGGTGTCGTAGTCGACGCCCACCTCGACGTCGACCCTGAGTCGCCCCCGGCGGGACCGGTTGACGAGACTCGTGTTCGTCACCACGTCGTTGGGGATGACGACGAACTCGCCGTTGACCGTCCGCAGTTCCGTGTTGAAAATGGAGACGTCAGTGATCACGCCCTCCTGATCGTCGACGACGATCCAGTCGCCGATGTCGAAAGGCCGCCCGAACAGGAGGATGAACCCGGCGAGTACCGACGCGAGCGTCTGCCGGGCGGCGAGTCCGAGGACGACCGAGAGGAACCCGGCCCCGAGCAGCACGTCGCCGATTTTGATCCCCCACGCCGCCACCGCCGCGACGACGGCCAGCAGGTACAGCCCCACCTTGGCGACGTTGTACCCCACTTCCTGCTGGTGGCGGGTCAGCGCGTCGTTCTCGGCGGCCACCACCGAGATGACCCGCTCGACGAACACCGTCGCGCCCCACGCCCCGAGCAACAGGAAAAACGTCACCAGTAGCCGGATGACCGTCGACGGCTCGGGTTCGAGCGCGCCCGCCAGCGCCGCCCCGATGTCGTTCTCGCCCCAGATCAACAGGACGGCGGCCGTCGCCCCGGCCGCGAGCGCGACGATCAGCGCCGCCTGTACCGCCTCCAGCGTCGACCCCCGCGGGTCGTACTCCGACCGGAGCCACCGACCGACCTGCCGGATGCCGAAACTCGCCGCGACGACCCCGAACAGGACGGCGGCAGTCGCAACCCACTGCCTGACCGATGTCGACAGGACGGCCGCGACTATCCCGACGGCTGTACCGACCGTCCCAGCCGGAAGCGTCGCTACGGCTGTACCGACCGTCCCAGCCGGAAGCGCCGCTACGGCTGTACCGACCGTCCCAGCCGGAAGCGTCGCTACGGCTGTACCGACCGTCCCAGCCGGAAGCGCCGCTACGGCTGTACCGATACTCACGGATCACCCACCTCTGCCGCGATCTGGGCCAACTTCGCGAACTCGGCGGGCGTCACGTTCCCGGCTCGCTTGCTCATCAGCGTCTCCCCCGCGGCGTCGACGACGGCGTCCGGGTCGCCGAGACCGGTGATGTGCGGGGTGTTCCGGACGGCGTTGCGCATCGTCTTGCGCCGCTGGGTGAACACCCCGCGAACGAGGTCCATAAACAACTCGTCGTCGGGAACGGTGTAGGCCGGGTCCCGCGGCGTCGTCCGGACCACGGCGCTGTCGACGGCCGGCGGCGGCGAGAACGCCGTCGGCGGCACCGGTTCGACCACTTCGACGTCCGCGTAGTGACCCGCGGTCACCGACAGGCGGCCGTAGTCGTCGGTCCCGGGGTCGGCAGCCATCCGCTCGCCGAACTCCGCCTGTACCATCACCAACAGCGGCTTTCCCGCCGGCAGCAACTCGAATATGATCTCGCTCGACGCACCGTAGGGGAGGTTCGACACCGACGCCGAGAACTCCGGGAGGTCGACCTCCAGGGCGTCGCCCTCGATTACGGTGAGCCGACCCGCCGCTATCTCCGCGTCGAACTCCTCGCGGAGGAACCCCGCCAACTCGGGCGCGCTCGACCGCGGTGACCGAGTCGGCGACCGCGAGCAGTCGGTCGGTCAGCGCGCCCGTCCCCGGGCCGATTTCGAGGACGTGCGTCAGGTCCATCCCCTCGGCGTACTCCGGGAGGCGGTCAAGCACCCGGTCGTCGATCAGGAAGTGCTGATCGCGGTCGGGGTTGCCGGAAGCGCCGGCCCGCCGAAGCAACGCGTCCGGGTCGCGTGGCTCTCGGTCCATCACTCCTCGCGCTTTGCGAACGTCCGGTATTTCAGGTCGTCCTCGCGGATCTCCTCTATGATCCGCTCGACCAGCACCTCGCGGGGGTCGTGCAGGCCGTCGACTCGCGCCTCGATGTCCGCGAAGCTCTCGAACGGCCGGCGCTTTCGCGTATCGAGGATGTTGTTGCGCAACTTCTTCCCGATGCCCGGGAGGAGGTTCAGCGCGTGCAGGCGGGTCGTGATCGGCGGCGCGTCGTTGTAGAAGTCGACGAACCGCTGTTCGTTGTCGTCGATGATGTCGTGGATGGCGTACTCCAGTTCGGAGTTCGCACCGCCCGAGAGGTCCTCGTACGCTATCTCGCGCAGACGTTCGACCGGCCCCTCCGTCTCGACGGGGACGGTGTCCCCGATGGAGACGTCGCTGTCCTCGGCGAAGACGAGTTCGTACAGCCGGAACTCCTCGATCGAGACGGCGTAGCCGACCGGCTGTTTCTGGTACTGCGGGCGGTCGTCGTCGGACCGGCCGTGCGGCAGATAGTCGAGTACGACAGCCTGCGGCGTACCCGACTCGTCGTCGTCAGTCATAGTTCTCGCTACGACGAGAGCGTACTTAAAAGCAAGCAGGTCACTGCCGGCTCTCGATCGCCCGGCGCGTGCGGTCGTCGACGGCGACCAGATGGACGAGGGGGTTCCCGGGGTAGACGACCGGGTTCTCCAGCACGCCGACCAACACCCCGTCGAAGGGGGCGACGACCTGACTCGTCTCGTTGCCGAACGGGGAGGCGATGGTACAGATGGCCTCTCCGGCGTAGACGAGCGTCCCGCGGTCGTGGTGCATATCCACCAATCCGCCCGTGTCGGCCCTGAGCCACGTCCGGTCGCCGCTGTCCTCGATGACGGTCCGCCACCCCGGCCAGCGGACGGTCTCGCTCTCCAGTAACCCGAACTCCGCGAAGACGCTCCGGACGCCGTCGAGCGCTCGATCGATGAGCGCTCGCTGAAACCGGTGGGCCTCGCCCATCTCGACGGTGACGGTCGGCGTGCCGGCCGCTGTCGCCGCCCGTCTGAGCGTCCCCTCGCTGCCCTCGCTGTCGATGACGACGTGCGTCCCGAAGGCCTTCGCGAGGCGGTCGACCCGTTCGTCCGTCGTGTCCGCTCGCACGTGGAGCATGTTCGTCCGACCGCGTGTCGAGGTGTGAAAGTCGAGTCCGAGGTCGGCGGCCGAGACGAACGGCTCGAAGATACGACTCGCCATCCGACTCGCGCCGGTACCGTCGCTGTCGCCCGGGAACGCGCGGTTGAGGTCCCGGTCGTAGACGGGCAGGTACCGCTTCTGGGCGAGAAAGCCGGGGACGTTGAGCACGGGGAGACAGATCAGCGTCCCGGCGAGGCCGTCGTGGTCCAACTCCTGTGCCACCTCCCGGACCACCTCGATGCCGTTGAGTTCGTCCCCGTGGGCCGCCGCCGTCAGGACGACTGTCGGTCCGGGGTCTTTGCCGACGACGACCGTCACCGGCATCCGGACGGGTTCGCCGAGGTACGTCTCACTGACGCGGTAGCGGAAGTTCCGTGCGCTACCCGGTTCGACCGTGACGTCCCCGACGGTGAACGGTTCGGCGTCCTCCATACCCCTGACAGAGTGGGCGTGCACAAAGCAGTGACGGCGCCCGGGCCGGTCACACTCGACGGCGCGACCACCCGCAGTGACTTTATCCCGCGCTGACCTATACGAACTATGACAGACCGTTCCCCGCTCACTGTCGGCGTTATGAGCTTCACAACAGTATGGAGTCAAAGGCCATCTGCAACGCCGTGGAAGCACTGGATCACGACCCCGCGTGGCTCCGCCGGGAGAACACCGTCGTCGACATCGCCGACGGGCGGCCGACGCTCGAACCAGCGGCCGACGTCGTCGTCAACCGGCTCCTACTGTCGAAATCGGAGGACCCCGCGGAGGAACTCGGCCTCGCCACTACCGTCGCCGCGCTCCGCCCCACGTTGAACCAGCCACACAACACCCTCATTGCGATGCACAAGGTCGCCGCCGCGGTCACGCTCGCCCAGTCGGACGTTCCCGTCCCGGACGCCTATATGGCGCTGTCGAGTGAGCGACTCACGCGCCGACTGGCCGAGGGCGGCGAGACGGCGGTGTACAAGACGGCCATCGGCACCCACGGCGGCGGCACCTGGAAAGTCGGTCCCACGGATCAGGTCACGCCCGCGTCGGCAACCGCGCGGCGTTCCTCCAGTCGCTGTTGGGGTCGCCCGACGGCGAACGCGCGCGTGACCTCCGGGTGTACGTCGTCGGCGACCGGCCCGTCGCGGCGATGTTCCGCTACGCGCCCGACAACGACTGGCGGACCAACGTCGCCCTCGGCGGCGAGGTGGTCGACGCTACCGACGAGGTCCCCGATTCGGTCCTGCAACTCGCGGTGAAAGCGACCGCGACCGTGGGCCTCGACTACGCCGGCGTCGACCTCGTCGAGAGCGACGACGGCTGGTGTGTCCTCGAAGTCAACCCCACCGCTGGCTTCCGGGGACTGTTCGAGGCTACCGGCACCAGCCCTGCTCCCTACATCGCCGCCCAAGCGATCCGGACCGCCGGCGGGACGGTCGAGGACAACCACGTCGAGAAGCTTGCGGCGACACTCGACGACTCGGAGCCCTCGTGCAAGCCCGCGCCCGAGACCCGGACGCGCGGCGAGTCACAGTCCATCGGCTACATCGAGGAGGTCATCGTCAGCGGTACCAGCGGTTCTTCGACCGTCGCGGCCAAGTCCGACACCGGCGCGGCGCGGACGAGCATCGACACCGCGCTGGCGGCCGAGATCGGCGCCGGTCCGATAAAGTCCATCACCAAGGTCCGGTCGGGGTCGAACAAAGTCTCGAAACGCCGCCCGGTGGTCGATCTGGTCGTCACCGTCGGCGGGAGCCGTCACACCGTCACCGCGAGCGTCGAGGATCGCAGCCACATGTCGTACTCGCTGTTGCTCGGGCGGGACATCCTCGAACATTATCAGGTGGACGTGAGCCGGCGGGCCGACGAGACGGACGAACGCGAGGAGTGATCAGGCGTACTTCGCGACGACGTTGAGAATCTCGTCGAGTTCGTCGCCGGACAGCGAGTACCGCTGTTGGGCGTACAGCGAGCGCAGTTCGTCCCGGTCTTGGGGGAGCAGGTCGACTATCTTGTACGCCGTCGCCTCGTCGACCTGTTCGAGTTCCTGCAGTTCAGCGACGAACTCCCGGGACTCCTCGGGTTCGAACTTGGCGAAGCGGTTGACGTGCTCGATGGCCCGAGCGAGTTCGTAGCGCATCTCCCGGTCCTCGTCGTCCGCTCGCTCCGCTTCGATGTCCTCGAGGATGACTTTCGTCTCCGCGAGGGTGAGATACTCCTCGTCTAGCTTCTCTTTGAATATCGTCATAGGTCCTCGCTGTGCGGCGTTATTCCTGCCGGCGGAGGTGCGCGGGCTTGACGATCAGGGTCTTGTCGACGCCACCGTCGGTGATGGCGACCTTGTAGGCGGTGCCCTGCGCGCCGGTGACGACGCCGGTGTGGCCGTTGAACCGCGGGTGGAAGGCCCCGTCGTCGCTGGAGGGGTCGATGGCCAGGTGGACGGAGTCGCCCTCCTCGAACTGCTGGACGGCGCGCTGGGGCGGCGATGTCCCCCGGTCGCGGGGGTCGTTTTTGAGCTTGTTCCGGGTTCCCTTCTTGGGTCCGTTCGAACTGGGCATTCTTGGCCCACGGTAGTCCGGTCGGCCATATAAAACGTGCGTTCCGTCCGCGCGGTGTCGCCCGATGGGCACAGCGCCGTCGCTGGCGGTGTGGCACTCCGAAACAGAGGCGCCGCAGTTAGAGGCGACCGACGTTCTCGACGGAGACGGACTCGACGCCGTCGACTTCGGCGAACCGCTCCTCGACGGCGTCGGTGCCGCCGGAGTCGTCGGGGACGATGACCGTCGGGAGCAGTGCGACGAGACCGAACGCGACCTCGTCCCGCTCGAACCCGTTGATCTTCGCGCCCTCGGGGAGGGACTGTTCGAGTCGCTCTTGGAGGTCGTCGAGGTCGATATCGGGACTGTCCGGCATCACCTTGATCTGGGCTGCGACCTTGCTCATGGTCCTGTGAAACCGCAGTCGGGGCACTTGTAGAGGTTGCTCTGCTTGCGGCACTTCGCACAGCGGTAGATCTGGTGCCCGCAGTCCGGGCACTTGAACGCGGCGGCGCTCGTGCCGGAGATGTTGATCCCGCACGAGATGCACTTTTGACGCCGCTTCTGGTGGCTCTGGCTCATCCGTACCCCTTGTTCCGGACGCCGACCTTTAAGAATTGCTAAAGTCGGCGCAGGCGGCGTCCGTCCGCCCCGGAGACGGCTGCTCGCGTGCCGTCGCCCCGCCTCCGTACCGCCGGGTTCTTCGGGCCGACGACTCTACGACCGCCGATGAGTTCGGAGCTGTTCTCCCCCCTCGAACTGCGGTCGACGACCGCCCCCAACCGCGTGATGGTCTCGCCGATGTGCCAGTACTCCTGTGAGGCACGTGACGGCCACGCCACCGACTGGCACCGCACCCATCTCGGCGCCCGCGCGGTCGGCGGCGCCGGAATCGTCATGACCGAAGCGACCGCCGTCGAGGCTCGCGGCCGTATCTCGCCGGAGGACCTCGGCATCTGGGACGACGCCCACGTCGACTCGCTTGCCCCCATCACGGCGTTCGTCCGCGAGCAGGGGGGCGTGCCGGCGATCCAACTCGCTCACGCCGGCCGGAAGGCCGCCACGAGCAGACCGTGGGAGGGCCACGACCCTCTCGGACCCGACGAGGGCGGCTGGAACGTCGTCGGCCCGACCGACGACCCGTGGCCTTACGAGGACGCCGAGGCTCCGCCGACCGATCGACTCGACCGCGACGGCATCGACTCGGTGATCGACTCCTTCCGTGCGGGCGCTGAACGCGCCCTCGAAGCCGGGTTCGAGATAGCGGAGGTCCACGCCGCCCACGGCTATCTCCTCCACCAGTTCTGCTCGCCGGTCACTAACGACAGGACTGACGGCTACGGCGGGGACTTCCGCGCCCGGACGCGTCTGCTCCGTGAGGTCACGAGCGCCGTCCGGGAGGTCTGGCCCGACGAGAAGCCGGTGTTCGTCCGCCTCTCGGCGACGGACTACCGCGAGGACCCTTCTTGGACTGTCGCGGACACGGTCCGTGTCGCCGACGACCTCGCGTCGCTGGGCGTCGACCTGATAGACGTCAGCAGCGGCGGTATCGCCCCCGATTCTTACCCCGACTCGGCCGGCCCGAACTACCAGCTACCCTTCGCCGAACGCGTCCGCGAGGGGACCGAGTTGGACGTGGCCGTCGGGACAGTGGGTGGTATCACCACGCCTGAACAGGCCGAGGCTATCGTGGCGAACGACCGGGCGGCCCTCGTAATCGTCGGGCGCGAACACCTCCGTGACCCCCACTTTACGCTCCACGCGGCCCGGGAACTGGACGCGATGGACGCGGTCAGGGTCCCGCCGCAGTACCGTCGGGCCTTCGAGTGAGCGGCCGCGGAAACTGGTGCTTTCAAATGCCCGCAACCCTCACAGGGGAGTAATGAACGGCAACAGCTTCGGTCGGCTCTTCCGGTTCACCACCTTCGGGGAGAGCCACGGGGAGGCGATGGGCTGTACGGTGTCGGGCGTGCCCGCCGGCGTCGAACTCGACGAGGACGACATCCAGCGCGACTTAGACCGGCGCAAGCCCGGCCAGTCGATGATCACAACCTCCCGCGGGGAACCGGACGAGGTGTCGATCAAGTCCGGCCTGCAGGAGGGCTACACCACCGGCACGCCCGTCGGGATGGTCATCCAGAACAAGGACGCCCGCTCGGGGAAGTACGAACCGTTCGTCACCGCGCCCCGGCCCAGCCACGGCGATTTCACCTACTCGGCGAAGTTCGGCACGCGCAACTGGGGCGGCGGCGGCCGCTCTTCGGCCCGCGAGACGGTCAACTGGGTCGCTGCCGGCGGCATCGCCAAACAGGTCCTCGAACAGTCCGAGTACGATATCCAGATCAAAGCGCACGTCTGCCAACTCGGTGATATCGTCGCAGAGGACGTGACTTTCGAGGAGATGCTCGAACACGCAGAGGAGAACGAGGTCCGCTGTGGGGACCCCGAGACGGCCGAGGAGATGCGCGAACTCGCCGACGAGTACCAGAAGAAAGGCGACTCCATCGGCGGTGCGGTGTACTTCGAGTGCCGCGGCGTCCCTCGCGGCCTCGGCGCCCCGCGGTTCGACAGTTTCCCCTCACGGCTCGCCCAAGCGATGTACTCAATCCCCGCGGTCAACGACTTCGAGTACGGCATCGGCCGCGAGGCCCGGACGACGGCCGGGACGGAGTACAACGAGGACTGGGAGTTCGAGGAGAGCGAGTCGCAACGCGACTCGAAACAGTCGAGCGGGGAGGGTCCCGACCCGCGAGACAGAGGGGACCCCGTCCCGCAGGGCAACGACCACGGCGGTATTCAGGGCGGCATCACCACCGGCCAGCCAATCTACGGCGAAGTCTCGTGGCACCCGCCGGTGTCAATCCCGAGCGAGCAGGAGACCGTCGACTGGGAGACGGGCGAACGGAAGGAGATTCAGGTTGTCGGTCGCCACGACCCGACGCTCCCGCCGCGGGCCGTCCCCGTCGTCGAGGCGATGCTCTACTGTACCGTGCTGGACTTTATGCTGCTCGGCGGTCGGCTCAACCCCGACCGACTCGACGGCCGCCCCGGCGAGTACGACACCGACTACCACCCCTCGAGTCCGGTCAACGACCCCGACGACGCTGACACGGTGGCAGAGACCGTCGACGAGGACTGATCCTCAGCAGGTCGGATCGCTCTCCTGGTTCCCTTCTTCGCCGTCCATCTCCCGACGGAGGACCCGCCACCGGCGGCGGGCACAGATCACGGCGTCGAAGAAGACGAGGACGAGCCCCGCGACTCCGACCCACCAGCCGAGCGAGTACGCGGGCAGGAGGTCGGTGCCGTAGGTCAGACCGACGAACAGCGCGAGGTAGGCGACGCGTGCGAGGCGGCGATAGTTGCTCACGGCGGTCTCTTGGGACTGGTTCACAATGAGGCTGTGGGCGACCACGCCAGTTTTGCCGGTGGAGACGCTTCAAGCGGTATGGACGCGAATCAGGAGTCCCCGTACAACCCCTTCGGGATGGACGAGGACTGCCAAAACTGCGAGGCGCTGTGTGACACTCGTTCACAGGTCGTCCACGGCTACGGCGACGTGGGGGCGGAGTTCGTCGTCGTCGGTGAGGAACCGGATGCCGGCGTCGACGAGTCGGGGGTCCCGTTCGTCGGCGGCGCGGACGGCGAGGGACTGATGGAGATTCTCCGCGGGTTCGACTTCACCGACTCGCCGGTCGACAGCATCGAACCCGACTTAGAGAACGTCTTTCTGACGTACGTCACGCGGTGTTTCCACCCGGACCGAGCGGCCACCGACGAGGAGGTCCGCAACTGCGAGCCTTACCGCACCAGCGAACTCCGGATGATAAACCCCGAGATAATCGTCGCCGTCGGCCAGGGCGTCCTCGAAGCGCTGGCGTGGGAGTACACCACCCGCAACGCCGAGGACTTCGACGTCGTCGAGGAGCACGGCACGACGGTCCGGGGCCGCGGGTTCGAGATTCTCCCGATGATTCCCCCGAGCGAACAGACCGACGAGCAACGGCAGGCGTTCGTCGAGCACTTCGAGGACCTGCTCCAGCGGGATTACCGGCAGACAAAGGGTCGGCGCGGCCGCTAGTTCGGTCCCCACCCGTTCGGCGGCGTTGCCAGATCCGCGGCCTCAGAGCGGAGTTCGGACAGTTCCCAGACGATGTCGGTCAGGGTGACGATACCGACGATGTCGAGGTCGTCGAGAACGGGCACTTTCTTGATGTCCTCGTCGACCATCCGCCGGACGAGGTGCGTGACCGACCGGTCCGGTTCGGTCGTGACGACCGGCCGGTGCGAGAGGTCACCGACACGAAGCGCCGAGAGCGGGTCGTCCGTCTCGTGGGCGGCCGCCAGCGCGTCGGACTCGGTGACGATACCGATCGGGGCGCCGTCGCCGTCCACGACGACCACCGATCCGACACTGTGGTCCCGTAGCTCTCCGACGGTCTCCCGAAGTGTCGCGTCGGCCGACACGGTCACCACGTCCCGTGTCATCAACTCACGAACGAGCATAGCGGACGTACGGTCCACGGCGGCAAAACTCCCCCAGCACCTACGGCGACCAGATGTCGGTCTCGGGGTGGAAGTTCGCCCACGCGAACCAGAACTTCGGGGAGATGCTGTTGGCCTGTTCGAGACGCGCCCCCTCGTGGGGGCCGTCGACGGCGACGCCGTCGGTCACCCGGAACCGCGACCCCTCAGCCGTGAGGTACCGTCCGTCCCGTCCGACAGTGACCGTTTCGCCGTCGAGTCGGCGGACGTACGCGACCAGCGTTCCCGCGGCCGTCGCGGCGACGGCGACCGGCAGGTCTCCCACGGTGTCGTTGACGACGTCCATCTCTTGCACCCGAGGCAGGGGGTACGCGCGGGCGCTCTCGCCGTCCGCGACGCCGACGACGGTGGTCTTCGGGGCGAGACGGTCGTCGGGGTTGTCACCGCCGCCGATGCCGATGCGGTCGCTGTCCGCGTAGCCGACGTACGGGTCACGGCCGTACGGCCGCGGCGGGGCGTCGGTTATCGTCCCCGAGTCGGGCGGCGGGAGGAGGACGCGCGTCCTGGGGTGGTCGGTCCGCCACTCGCCCCACGTGGTGAGCGACGACGGGACCAACGCTAGGGACTCGCCGGTCCGCGGCCCGCGGATGGCCGTCGCCATAATCTGACTCCAGAGGCTCTCGGTCGCCGCGTCGTACATCACGAGGTCGCTGCGGAACAGCAGTCCCGAGACGCCGAAGGTAGTTACCTCGCCGTCGACCCGTCTGACCGCGGTCATCCCGCTGCCACACAGCGGACAGAACGTCACCAGCAGGGGGCCGCCGAACTCGTCGTTGACGACCTCGTGCCAGTCGAGAATCCGGAGGGGGTAGGCCCGGGCCTCGCCGTCGCGGGCGACGCCGACGACGGTGTCCTCGTCGTCGAGTTCGAGCGACTCCCCGCGGTTCTCGACGCCCGACCAGTCCGCCGCGAACGCCGGGTCGGTGATGGCAGGGATGCCGTCTTTCTGGGCCCCTCTGTCGAGGTCGCTCTCCGGGACCGGCAGTGACACGTCCCGGAACTGCGCTCCCGGACGCCGCGTGCGCTGACCGGTCTCGCCCGCCGTCCGGTCGTCGAGCGTCGCGCTCGTCGGCGAGTCGTCGCCGAGGCCGGTCCCGCTCAGGGACGAACACCCCGCGAGCGCTCCCCGTCCCGGCGGCGAGGCCAGCGAGGTACCGGCGGCGTCTCATACCCCGACGTTCGGGGGCCGCTCGTCTAAAGCTACTGTGCGGTCGTGCGTGAACCACTCAC
>NZ_WPCA01000256.1 GCF_009741825.1 Halapricum sp. CBA1109 | reverse complement strand
GGACTCAACGCCGGACATCTCACCAGCACCGACAATGTGCAGTGAAGGCCAGTTTGATGAGCTTGCTGGAGCCATTGAGAGGAGGTGCATGGCCGCCGTCAGCTCGTACCGTGAGGCATCCTGTTAAGTCAGGCAACGAGCGAGATCCGTACGCTTAGTTGCCAGCAGCATCTTGCGATGGCTGGGTACACTAAGTGGACTGCCACGGCTAACGTGGAGGAAGGAACGGGCAACGGTAGGTCAGCATGCCCCGAATGTGCTGGGCTACACGCGGGCTACAATGGCCAAGACAACGGGTCGCTATTCCGAGAGGGAACGCTAATCCCATAAACTTGGTCGTAGTTCGGATTGAGGGCTGAAACTCGCCCTCATGAAGCTGGATTCGGTAGTAATCGCGTGTCAGAAGCGCGCGGTGAATACGTCCCTGCTCCTTGCACACACCGCCCGTCAAATCACCCGAGTAGGGTCCGGATGAGGCCATCATACGATGGTCAAATCCGGGCTCTGCAAGGGGGATTAAGTCGTAACAAGGTAGCCGTAGAGGAATCTGCGGCTGGATCACCTCCTACTGACCGGGACTGGGGCGTCGCCCCAGCCCACCTCTCGCATCTCGCGACACACACTGGTGACATAGTCACTGAACTGTCGAGGCCGCCCCGTTAGGGGGCGACCAGTAGCTCAGTGGTAGAGCACCGCTTTGCGGTGACCCCGGTTCGACTCCGGGCTGGTCACTACTGCGGACGGTTCTGCCGTCTCGCACGACCGATGCACCATCGCGAAAGCGTGGTTGGGAAGGGTACGATGTCGCACGCGTTTACCAGCGTGTGTGTTCGATGACGACCGTGTGTACGTGCAATCCAGACGTCAACTGGACCCGTTTCATCGAGGAACGTGTGTCCGACTATCTGGAACTGTGCTGACAGCGCCCGTCGACTTTCGTCGACGCGGTCGCCCGTCAGCTTGCAGTTTCGGACCAACATCAATGGCTACTATGCCGTTTGGTGAATGGCTCGGCTCGAGCGCCGACGAAGGACGTGCCAAGCTGCGATAAGCCCAAGGGAGCCGCACGGAGGTGAAGAACTTGGGATTTCCGAATGGGAACTCCTCAACGCAATTGCTTCGCGCAATGGGGAACGCCGAGAACTGAAACATCTCAGTATCGGCAGGAAGAGAAAACGAATGTGATGTCGTTAGTAACCGCGAGTGAACACGATACAGCCCAAACTGAAGCCCTTACGGGCAATGTGGTGTAGGGTCTGACTTTCATCGACCGACCGTCTTCGAGAAGTCTCCTGGAACGGAGCGTGATACAGGGTGACAACCCCGTATCGAAGACCACTACGTCGTGCGTCAGTACCAGAGTAGCGGGGGTTGGAAATCCCTCGTGAATGTGGCAGGCATCTACTGTCAA
>NZ_WPCA01000185.1 GCF_009741825.1 Halapricum sp. CBA1109 | reverse complement strand
CGACGACGACCGCGACCCCCGAGGAGCGGTCGAACCAATCGCCCGACGACGGGGCCGATGGCGGCGAAACGGCCACCGGGAACGGTGGCGACGAGACGGCCACCGAGGAGGAAGGAATCGAGGCCGACGACACCCCGACCGAAGCGGCCGAGGCAGACCCCACCGACGACGAGTCGGCGTGGTTCGACGACGACGCCGACGAGGGAGGTGCTGGGACCGCCGCCGCGGCGAGTCAGTCCGACGGCGACGAGGGCGAGACGGCCGCGGACAAGGGTGAGACGACCACGGCAGCGGCGGCCGCGGCCGGCGCCGCCGCGGAGTTCGAACGCGACGAGGTCACGACGGTCGACGCCGAGGAGTCCGCCCAAGCGGTCACCGAGGCCGAGGAGGAGGCCGAAAGCGAGGAGGAGGTCCGGGTCCTCGAGTTCGAACTCGGGGACGAGCGGTACTGTCTGGACATCATGTACGTCGAGGAGATAGTCAAGGAAGAACAGATCACGCGGGTCCCGAACACGCCCGACTTCGTCCGCGGGGTCGTCGACCTCCGGGGACAGATCACGACTATCCTCGACCCCAAGGAGTCCATCGGCATCGAGGGCGAGACCAGCGACGAACTCATCGTCGTCTTCGACGGCGACACCTTCGAGGATCAGGGTCACATCGGCTGGGCCGTCGACGAGGTCCGGCAGGTCACGCCCGTCACCGAGTCCGAAGTCAAGGAGTCGCCGGTCGACCAGAAACACGTCAACGGCGTCATCGAACGCGACGACGAGTTCGTCATCTGGACGCGCCCGGAGATAGCGCTCGCGGAGGCCGCGGCCGAGGCCGAAGCGGACGCCGACAACTGATTACTCGCCGGCGGCCAGTCCGAACTCCTCGCGCACCAAGTCGACGGCCCGCGTGACGGCCCCGACCGAGGTGAGATAGCCCGCACCGACCGAACTCTTCACCGCGTAGGCCGCCGCGCCGCGCAGCACCGTCGGCCCGACTTTTGCGACCGCACCGTCCCCGACGCTGACCAGCCACCCCAGTTGATCGTAGTTGTACCGTTCCAGTCGTGGCTCGAAGCCGTCGCCGCCGGAGCGGTCGTGTGCCAGCAGGCGGGCGATGTTCTCGGCGGCGACCGGCCCCTGCCTGACGGCGGTGTGTGCCGTCGCCGGCGCGGCCTGTCCGTCCTCGTCGATGACGCGCGCGGCGTCGCCGACGGCGAAGGTCCGGTCGCCAAGTTGGAGTGTGCTCCGTACCACCGGCCGCTCGCCGTCGGTCACGTCCGTCCCGCGGACCCCACCGGTCCAGACGAGTTGGTCGTAGTCGTGTTCTGTCCCGTCGGCCAGCGAGACGGTGTCCGCGTCGGCTTCCGTGACGGTCCGGCCAGTCTCGACCACCACGTCCCGCGCCTCCAGTTCCTCCCGGAGGGGACCCTGAATGTCCGTCGGGAACCCCGGCGCGACGGTGTCGGCCTGTTCGAGCAGGCGGATCGTGACACCCTCGGCGCCCTCCTCGCGGGCCAGTGCGGCCAGTTCGCCGGCCACCTGGATGCCCGAGAGGCCGGCCCCGCCGACGATGACCTCGCCCTCGTCGGCCTCGGCGAGGGGGAGAAACTCCTCGCGGATCCGTTCGGCGTGGGCGATGGTCCGCAACGGCGTCGCGTGCTCGCGGACGCCCGGGAGGCCGTAGAACTCGGTCTCGACGCCGGTACAGACCGCGGCGGCGTCGTACTCGACGGTCGTCCCGTCGTCGAGGGTCGCTTCCTCGGCCTCGTGGTCGATATCGGCGAGACGTTCTTGTCGGACTTCCGCCCGGTCGAACAGGTCCGTGAAGGGGACCGCGATGTCCTCGGCGATTGCGGGCCGGCGGACGACGCGGTGTATCTCGTGGCGGACGACGTGGACGGGACTGTCGTCGAAGACGACTATCTCGTCGCCGGGCGGGAGTGTCTGTTCTAGCTGTCGGACCAGTGGCACGCCGGCGTATCCAGCGCCGAAGACGGCAACTCGCATACCGCTCGTTGGGCCGGGACCGACTAAAGGCCGCGGTCGGAAGACTTGCGGGTCGGCGTAGCTTTTTGGCCGTGGGCCACCCTCCTCCGGCATGGGACTCGACGAGGACGCACTCGAATACCACCGCGAGAAGCCACCCGGGAAGATAGAGATAGCGACCACCAAACCGACCAACACCCAGCGGGACCTCTCGCTGGCGTACTCGCCGGGCGTCGCCGCCCCGTGTCGCGCCATCGAGACGCGGACCGAGGACGTCTTCGAGTACACCGCGAAGGGAAACCTCGTCGCCGTCGTCTCGGACGGCAGCGCCACCCTCGGACTGGGCGACATCGGTCCCGAGGCCTGCAAGCCCGTCATGGAGGGCAAGGGCGTGCTGTTCAAACGCTTCGCGGACATCGACGTCTTCGACCTCGAACTCGACACAGACGACCCCGACGGGATGGTGGGGGCCGTCTCGGCGATGGAACCGACCTTCGGCGGGATCAACTTAGAGGACATCAAGGCCCCCGAGTGTTTCGAGGTCGAGCGTCGCCTCCGGGAGCAACTGGACATCCCCGTCTTCCACGACGACCAGCACGGGACGGCCATCATTTCCGGGGCGGCGCTGATCAACGCCGCCGAACTGGCCGGCAAGGACCTCGACGAACTGGAAATCGTCTTCTCGGGGGCCGGCGCGAGCGCCATCGCCAGCGCCCGCTTCTACGTCTCGCTGGGCGTCGACCGCGAGAACGTCACGATGTGTGACTCCTCGGGCATCATCACCCAGGCCCGCGCTGAGGCGGGCGAGGTCAACGAGTTCAAAGCCGAGTTCGCCAGCGACCGCCCCGAGGGTGACCTCGCGGACGCGATGGACGGCGCCGACGTCTTCGTCGGCCTCTCCGTCGGCGGCATCGTCTCCCCGGAGATGGTCCGCTCGATGGCGAGCAATCCGATCATCTTTGCGATGGCAAACCCCGACCCCGAAATCGACTACGACGAGGCCAAAGCCGCCCGCGAGGACACGGTCATTATGGCGACCGACCGTTCGGACTACCCGAATCAGGTGAACAACGTCCTCGGGTTCCCGTTTATATTCCGCGGGGCGCTGGACGTCCGCGCGACGGAGATAAACGAGGATATGAAGGTCGCCGCCGCGCGGGCGCTGGCGTCGCTGGCCCGTCAAGACGTGCCCGACGCCGTCGTCAAGGCCTACGGCGACCAACCGCTGCAGTTCGGCCCCGAGTACATCATTCCGAAGCCACTCGACCCGCGCGTCCTCTTCGAGGTGACGCCCGCCGTCGCCGAGGCGGCCATCGACTCGGGGTGTGCCCGGAAAGACCTCGATCTGGACCGCTACGTCGAGGCGCTGGAAGCCCGTCTGGGCAAGTCCCGCGAGATGATGCGGGTCGTCCTGAACAAGGCAAAGAGCGACCCCAAACGGCTGGTGTTGGCCGAGGGCGACGACGAGAAGATGATCCGCGCGGCCTACCAGATAGTCGACCAGGGCATCGCCCGGCCGCTGCTCCTCGGCGACCGGGACCGCATCACCGCCATCGTCGACACGCTGGGCCTGTCGTTCGACCCGGACATCTTAGACCCCGACGAGGCCGACGTCGAGCGCTACGCCGACCGCCTGTACGAACTCCGCCAGCGCAAGGGGATCACCCGACGGGAGGCTGCCGACCGGATCCGGAACGGCAACTACCTCGGGAGCGTCCTCGTCGAGATGGGCGAGGCCGACGCGATGTTGACGGGCCTGACCCACCACTACCCCTCGGCGTTGCGGCCGCCGTTGCAGGTCATCGGGACCGCCGACGACGCCGACTACGTGGCCGGCGTCTATATGCTGACGTTCAAGAATCAGGTCGTCTTCTGTGCGGACACGACGGTCAACACCGACCCAGACGCGGATGTGATGGCCGAGGTGACCCGCCACACCGCCGACCTCGCCCGGGAGTTCAACGTCGACCCGCGGGCGGCTATCCTCTCGTACTCGAACTTCGGGAGCGTCGACACCGCGGGGACTCGCAAGCCCCGCCGCGCCGCCGAGATACTGCGTGAGGACCCCGCTGTCGACTTCCCCGTCGACGGGGAGATGCAAGCGGACACGGCGCTGGTCGAGGACATCCTCACCGACACCTACGAGTTCTCGGAGTTGGACGACCCCGCGAACGTCCTCGTGTTCCCGAACCTCGAAGCGGGCAACATCGGCTACAAACTCCTCCAGCGACTCGGCGGCGCGGGCGCTATCGGCCCGATGCTCGTCGGGATGGACGCGCCCGTCCACGTCATCCAACGCGGCGACGAGGTCAAGGACATCGTCAACCTCGCCAGCGTCGCCGTCGTCGACGCACAGGAGGAGTGACGCGGCGCGAGCGAACCGAGCGCCGCGCTTTTTCCCCACCGTTTT
>NZ_WPCA01000029.1 GCF_009741825.1 Halapricum sp. CBA1109 | reverse complement strand
CGGCGGTGGCGGCGGTGGCGGCAGCAGTGGTGGCGGTGGCGTCGCGGAGGGCATCTGGACTGTCCTCGACCAGTCGCCACTCGGGGATATCCTCACGGGCGTCACGATGTACACCGGACAGCTCGTCGAGGGTGCCCGGATAATCGCCGACGAACCCGGACGCTTGGTCGACACGTTCGTCCGGAGCGGCTACGTCGCGGAGCGTGCGCCCGGCGGGACGCAGGCGATCAACCTCGCGATACTGGAGTCCGCGCCGGTGGTCGCCGGCGCCGTGGTCGCGCCGTTCACCGCCGTCGCGTCGCTGTGGCGGACACCGCGACGCCGGGAACGTCTCACTGACCCCGAAGGGGCGACGGCGCTTGCTCTCGGTACGTTCGCGGTTTTGTTGACCGCGTTGTATATTCCGCGCCTGCCGCTGTTCGCGCAGGTGACCGTCAGATATCTGCTGGCGCTGTTCCCCGTCGCCGTCGTCGCCGTGATTTTGTGGACGCCGGCGGGACGGGCGCTGGAAGCCCACGCTCGGACGTTCGGGTGGGCGCTCGCGGCGTCGGTCCTCGTCGGAGGACAACTGCTGTTCCTCGGTATCGTCTGGATCGACCCGGCCACGGGCGAGGCGTTCCAGTTTCACGCCCTGCTGGGACTGGCCGTCGCAGTCCCGCTCGGCCTCTGGACGGTCGTCGCGACCGCGACCGATCGGTTCGACCGCGCCGGCAGTGCGCTGGTCGGCGCTGCGACGGCGTCGGGGCTCGTGTTCACGTTGTTTGTCGTCACCGGCTACACCAGCAGTATCGGTCGCTACCCGTCCGACGGCGGACAAGCACTCCCGGTCGTGCGGGCACTGGCCGACCTACTCGTCTTGATTTGAGTCCGCCGGGGGCGACGACTCCGTCCCGGTCAGCTTTTACAGACGCCCCGTCTACCGCGAGCATGGACCGTCTCAAGCAGTCGCTGCTCGACGCACCGATCATCGAGAAGGACGGCTATCACTACTTCGTCCACCCGATCAGCGACGGCGTCCCGATGCTCAAACCCGAACTTCTCCGCGAGATAGTCATCCGGATCATCCGGAAGGCCGAACTGGAGGACGTCGACAAGATCGTCACGCCCGCGGCGATGGGCATCCACATCTCGACGGCCGTCTCGCTGATGACCGACATCCCCGTCGTCGTCATCCGCAAGCGCCAGTACGGCCTCGACGGCGAAGTCTCGCTCCAGCAGGTCACCGGCTACTCCGAGAGCGAGATGTACGTCAACGACGTCTACGCGGGCGACAAAGTGCTCGTCCTCGACGACGTGCTCTCGACCGGCGGGACGCTTCGGGCCATCACCGGCGCGCTCGCGGACATCGGCGCCGACATCACCGACATCGTCGCTGTCATCAAGAAGGTCGGCGGCGAGAACAAACTCGACGGGAGCGACCACGACGTGAAGACGCTCATCAACGTCGACGTCGTCGACGGCGAAGTCGTCATCGAGGACGAACACGGCGACGACTGACCGGAACCCCTTCTCAGGACTCGACGCGCGGGACGAACTGGCCGGTCTCCCGGTAGACCCCGCCCAGCAGGACGACTGCGGCGGCGACCGGAAGCACGGCACACGAGAGGTAGATAGGTTGGAACCCGACGGTTTCGACCAGCGGGAGGGTCACTATCGGCCCGAACCCGCCCCCGATATCGCCGAAGACGTTGTTCGTCCCAACGGCGCGGCCCATCCGCTCGTCGGGGACGAGGTCACCGAGCAAGGCCATCAGCGGACCGCTGGTCCCGCCTTGGCCGACGCCGACGAGCAGGCAGGCGACGCTCAACGTCGCCAGCGACTCCGCCGCCGCGAACAGGACGAACCCCAGCGACGTGGCCGCGAGGAAGACCAGCAGCGTCGGAACGCGCGACTGTAACCGGTCGCTCACGCTCCCGCCCACGTACATCGACACGCCCGCGGCGACGACGGTGAGCCCCATGAAGATACCGGAGGTTCCCTGCGCGTCGAAGCCGAAGACGCTGAGGCCCTTCCGGTCGAGAAAGAGCACCAGCGTCGCAAACAGCGCCCCGATGTAGACGAACAGGACCGCGAAGTTCACTAGCCCGACGGTCAGCGCCGGCCGACTCGTGTCGACGTCCCACGGCTTGACCGACCGGTTCGCCCCCGTTTCGACGTGCGTCTCGGGGACCGTCAGGTACGCTATCGCGCCGGCGACCACCGCGAAGACGGCGGCGACGAGAAACGCCGTGACCGTCCCCGCGAGTTCGCTCACGACACCGCCGATGACCACGCCCGTCGGAAAGCCGAACAGGACGCCGCCCCTGATCAGCCCCATGTTCGCCCCGCGGGACCCGCCGTCGCTCACGTCCGCGGCGATGGTGTACGCCGTCGCGAACACCAGTGCACTCCCGACGCCCCAGAGTATCCGGGCGAGCATAAACCACACCTCGGGCGCGGGCGCCACGACGGCGACGACGTACCCCGAGGTGGCGACCCCCTGCACTATCATTCCCACGACGAACGGCGTCCGCGTCCCGATGCGGTCGACCAGCGTTCCGGCCGGCGCGTTGGCGACCAGCCGCGAGAACCGGTTCGCGCTCAGGATCAGCCCGACCAAAAGCGGCGAGATACCGAGAATCGCCCCGAGGTTCGGCAGTATCGGGAAGATGACACCGCCCCCGAACCCGATAAAGAAGGTGCTGACAATGACCGCCGGGACGACGATACTGTCGTCGCCCGACCCGCCCAGACGCCGTCGCAGTCGCTCCATCATCGGCTCCAGTCCATCGAGTTATCGACCCTTGGCGAATCCGGGTCAAAAGCGCCGCGGTTCGAACTCTGAAACTGGGTATCGTGTCGTCAGACGGGAGATTTGAACTACGCCCACTTCGCTCCCTGCGGTCGCTCGTGTTCTCGTTCAAATCTCCTCGGCGATACTCGTCGCTCGCGGTGTTGTTCGGCTCGAAAATAGCGGGAGGTAGATTTGAACCGACGGAAGACTCACAGTGTTCGTCTTCCGGGGTTCAAACTACCGTGACCGACGTTCGACGACGCCGGACTCGTCGCTTCGCTCCTCGTGTGGCGTCGTCAGAAAGTAGCGGGAGGTAGATTTGAACCACGGTCGTTCCGCGATGCTTCACTCTCTGGTTCAAATCTCCTCAACGATACTCGTCGCTCGCGGTTTGCGAGCGACAGAATATAGCGGGAGGTAGATTTGAACTACCGATCTGCGGGTTATGAGCCCGCCGGAATCTCCTGGCTATCCCATCCCGCTACCCATTCGTATCCGTGGCCCCTCATTAAGGGTTGTGATTCGAACGCCGTCCGTGAATTTCTACCATCACCTACCTCGGCGTGAACGGAGAGGGATCGAAGATGCCGTAGGTCGGCCGCAGGCCGACGACGGCGGGACTCCCTCGCTGACGTAGGTGGCACCGACCCCTGTGGAGAGGTCACAACTTCTATATGATCCATCCGCTATCGTCCATCTAATGGAATACGGGCTCGTCGCACTCTGGCTCGTCACATACCTCGCACTGCTGTACGTCAGTATGCCCATCGCACGGGCGCTCGTCCCCTCGCTGGCCGACCGCGGTGCCGGCATCGCCCTCCCGCTCGGCCTCGCCCTCGTCTGGACTGTCGCGTACTTCGTGGGCCGATTCTCTATCACGGCCGGCCTGTGGCTCGGTATCGCGGTGCTTGCCGTCGCCGCCGGGGTCCTGTGGTACCGCGGCGCGACCGTCGACAACCGCCAGTTCGCCGAGACGGCCGCCGTCTTCTCGCTGGCGTTCCTGTTTATGATCGCCATCCGCGCCACGACCCGGCCGCCCACCCCGGGGCCGGCGAGAAGTTCCTCGATATGGGGATGCTCCAGTCGCTGTTGCGCGGGAGCACCATCCCGCCCGAGGACACGTGGTTCGCGGGCGAGACAGTCCAGTACTACTACGGCGGGCATTTCCTCGCCTCGCTTTTAGCCCGCATCACCGGCACCGAAGCGCGCTTCGCCTACAATCTCGCGCTCTCGGGCTTCTTCGCGATGCTCGTCACGGGCGTCTACGGCGTCGCTGGGTCCATCGCCGCCCACCGCGGCTTCAGCAAGGTCCGAGCCGGCGCGTTCGGCGCGTTCCTCGTCGGCTTCGCCAGCAACCTCTTCACGCCCGGGAAGTACCTCCTCGGGAAACTACCGCTCGGCGAGTCCCTCGCTGGCGTCTTCGGCGTCGAGACGACGGGCGAGTTCCAGTCGCTCGCCGCCTTCGACTACTGGAACGCCAGCCGCGTCATCCCCGTGACCATCAACGAGTTCCCGCTGTTTGCGTGGTACAACGGCGACTTACACGCCCATATGATGAGTACGCCGTTTCTCGTGGTCGTCGTCGGCCTGCTGGCGGGGCTGTACGTCGACGGGACCGACCGGCCGCTCCGCCAGCGCGCGGCCGTCGTCTTCGGCGTCCTCCCGGCGCTTGCGGGATTGCTCGCCGTGACGAACACGTGGTCGTTCCCGACCGTCGGGGGCCTCGTCGCCGTCGCGCTGACGATAGCCGTACCCCCGCCGATTCCCGGGTTCTCGGGGTTCGCACGGAGCCGTGAGGGGTCCAGCGGGGCGGCGGTGCTGGGCGGTCGATTGCTCGCCGCCCTCGGGTCCGGCGTCGCCGTCCTCCTCGTCGGCGTCGTCTGGTCGCTGCCGTTCTGGCTCGCCATCGGCGTCGGCGGTGGCGGGGGCGGCAACACGCTCGGGTTCCTCCCCGACCGCAGTGGGATGGGTGTCCTGCTGGTCGTCCACGGGGCGTTCCTGCTGGTGTCGTGGCTGTACAGCTATCGCCACCTCAAACCGCACGCCGGGCAGCCGCTACGGGTCGTGACGCTCCTCCTGACGATAGTCGCGCTCACCGTCGTCGCCGGCGCGCCCGCGGTGGGGGTGTTCGTCCCGCTGATCCTGTTCGGGTGGCTGTTGCTCGCCCTCGGCGACGTCGATGGCGTCCCGACAGTCACACTCGGTCCCGCCGCGGCCGACGGCGGGACGCCGACGAACGAGAGCGACGCGCCCGCGTGGCTCTCGCCCGGGTTCGAACTCGTCGTCCTCGTCAGCGCCGCCGGCCTCGCCGTCCTCGTGGAGTTCGTCTACCTCTCGGAGAACTTCGCGCCCGGCCGGTTCAACACCGTCTTCAAGGTGTATATGCAGGTCTGGGTCCTGTTGTCCATCGCCGGCGGCGTCGTCCTCGCCCGTCTGCTGTCGACGGCCGAGTGGCCGGCACTCACCGACGCCGCGGGCGCGCGGGGCCGGAACGCGCTGGTCGTGGGCGGTATCGCGCTGACGATAGCCGTCGAGTACGTCCTCGTGAAGATGGCCGTCACGCCGTCGTGGCTGCCCGGCATCGTCGGACTCGTGGTACAAATCGCGGTCGGCGCTCTCGTCGGCGTCGGCCTCGTCGTCCTCGTCCAGCGGATCAGGACCGCGGAGATGCCGACGGAACTCGGGTTCAGCGGACCGCGTGCGGGTACGGCGATGGTCGTCGTGGTCGTCCTCGTCGTCGCGTCGACGTCGCTGTACGGCGTCCTCGCCACCGAGGAACTGCTCAACGACCACGGGACGAGCCACGAGGACCCGACGCTTGACTCGCTGGCTTTCCTCACGCAGGACCCCTACATCGGCGACTACGGCGGCGCTCACCCCGAGGAAGCACCGGCCATCGAGTACCTCCTCTCCGAGGTGGACGGACAGCCGAACATGGTGAGCTACGGGCCGGGTGAGGCCTACCGCTGGACCAACGGGGCCGCGAGTCTGACCGGCGTACCGACGCTCGTCGGGTGGAGTCAGGAACGGGGCTACCGGAGTCCCGAGGCCTTCGAGCAACGCGTCGCGGACGTCGAGACGATATATCTCGGCTCGCCCGACCGCCAGCGAGCGCTTCTGAAGCAGTACGACGTGGAGTTGATCTACTTCGGACCGACCGAACAGCGCGAGTACGGATACACGACGGTCGACGACCTCGAGGCGGTGTCGGTGGAGAAATCGTGGGACGGGGTGACGCTCTATCGGGTCGATCAGTCGGCGCTGTGATCAGGCCGCCTCGACGACGGTGATGGTCTCGGCGTCCGTCGCGAGAGTGTCCAGATGCATCGGGATGTACTCCCGGCGCTCGTAGGTCTCGCGTTCGTCCTCCTGCCCGATGGTACACCACAACTGGGGTCGGTCGGGGCCGTGCCAGTCGCCCTGGCGCTTGACCGAGAAACAGACGTACTCCTCGCCGTCGTACTCGATAACGGCTCCTTTCCGGAGTTTCCCGGGGTCGCCGCGGACGATGAGGTTCTTCATACCTCGTCGTTGTCCGGATCCGTACTTATGAACTTCGAAGGGTGGGCGTCCCCGAACCAAACGGGTTAAAAGGTCCCGCGTCGAACCGTGCGCAAGGTCGATATCCCTATGCAGATGCCACGCCGGTTTAATACGTACTGTCCGCACTGTCACGAACACCACGAACACGAGGTCGAGAAGGTCCGTACCGGACGCTCCTCGGGAATGAAGAAGGTCAACGACCGCCAGAGCGAACGGCAGTCGGGGATCGGTAACGACGGCAAGTTCTCGAAGGTGCCCGGTGGGGACAAGCCGACCAAGAAGACCAACCTCACCTACCGCTGTAGCGAGTGTGGGACGGCCCACATCCGCGAAGGATGGCGCGCCGGCAAACTGGAGTTCCAGGAGTAACGATGGCGGGGAACTTCTACAGCGTCGCGTGCCCGGACTGTGAGAACGAACAGATCGTCTTCGGCAAGGCAGCCTCCGAGGTCGCCTGTGCTGTCTGTGGCCACACCCTCGCCGTCCCGACCGGCGGCAACGCCGATATCAAGGGCGAGGTCCTAGAGACCGTCGAAGCACGATGAAATACAGCGGCTGGCCCGAACCGGGCGAGTTGGTCGTCGGACGCATCGACGAGATAGAGGACTTCGGGGTCTTCGTCGACCTGCTGGAGTACGACGACAAGCGCGGCCTCTGTCACATCAGCGAGGTCGCCTCCGGGTGGATCAAAAACGTCCGGGACCACGTCAGCACCGACCAGCGAGTGGTCGCGAAAGTGCTCGACATCGACGAGTCCTCCCAGCAGATAGACCTCTCGCTGAAGGACGTCAACGACCACCAGCGCAAGGACAAGATACAGGAGTGGAAAAACGAGCGCAAGGCCGACAACTGGATGGAGCAGGCCTTCGGGTCGGACATCTCCGACGAGCAGTACGCCGCCGTCGCCAACGAACTGCTGGCGACCTTCGGGTCGATGTACGACGGGTTCGAGGCCGCCGCCATCCACGGCGCGGAGGGCCTCGAGGACACCGACATCGACGACGACGAGATAACGGCCATCGTCGACGTCGCCCGCGAGAACGTCTCGGTGCCGTACGTCAAGGTCACCGGCTACGTCGACCTCGAAGTGCCGGCCGGCGACGGCGTCGACACCATCAAGGACGCGCTGAAGGCCGCCGAGGGCAACGGCGAAGTGCCCGAGGAAGTCGAACTCGAAGTGACCTACGTCGGATCGCCGGAGTACCGCATCACGGTGCAGGCGCCCGACTACAAGACCGCGGAGGCCGAACTCGAGGAGAGCGCGGCCCGCGCCGAGTCGGTCATCGGCGACCACGGCGGTAGCTCCCGCTACCACCGCGAGCGCAACACCGACGAGGAATGAAATCGGACATCCGGGTGTGTTCGGCGTGGCGCGACGCCCACGACCGCCCGGTGTACACGCTTTCTTCGACCTGTCCCGAATGCGGTGCCGAGGCCGAAAACAGCGCCCCGGCCCCGTTCTCCCCCGAGGACCACTACGGCGAGTACCGGCGGGCGCGCAAGCGCCGCCAGGACTGACGTTTTCAACGGCGATAATTGCCGGCGTGCGGTTAAAAGATTCCTCCTTGTAGAGTCCACAAGGGTATGATAGACCGATTACGGCGGAGTTTCCCTGCGAAACTGATCGTCGTCGCTGCGCTCGTACTACTCGTCGTCGGCGTCTACGCTGGGCTGACGGCCGCGGAGGCGAGCGCGGACGTTGAAGCACAGGCAGAGGAGACACTCCGGGACGATGCGCGTCAGATGGCAGATACGACGAGTGTTTGGCTCGAGAGTGTCGCCACCGACCTCGACACCGTGGCGTCCTCGTCTGCCGCGAGGAGCGGCGACACCGCTGGCGTCCAGTCGTATCTCGATGGGCTTCAAACAAACGAGAGCGGTATCGTCGCCATCGGATACGACGGTGGAGACGGGACTATCGCTGCCGCGACTGACAGTTCGGTGACCGGGACGGCCCTCCCCGACGATATGGAGACTGGGACGGTCTCGAAACCGTTCGAAGTGCCGTTCCACGACGGGCAGGTCGTCGCGCTCTCCCGGGCTGTCGAGGGGGGAGACGGCCGAGCGGTCGCGGTGCTCGATATGCAGGCGTTCGTCGGTTCGCTCGGCGTGCACGGCGATAACGCCGTCGTCGCGACGGGCGACCGGACTATCGTCAGCGCGCCGTCGAGTGGCCGCATCGGCGAGACGCACGCCGACACGGACGGCCGAATCGAGGCCCTCGCGGGACAGGCGGACGGTACCCGGTTTATGACTATGGAGGAGATGGTGATGAGCTTCAGTGCCCTCGAGGAGTACGGTCTGGTCGTGATGGTCCACCAGGACCGAGCGGCGGCCTACGGACTGACCAGTACGGTTCGCTCGGCGCTTCTGGGGACGATATTTATGGGTCTCGTCGGTGTGGTCGTCATCGGTGCGACGGTCGGTTCTTCGACGGTGATAACGCTTCGCCAACTGACGACTCGTGCCGAGCAGATGGCCGACGGCAATCTGGACGTGCCACTGGAGACGCGCCGGGACGACGAGTTCGGTCGTCTCCACGCGTCCCTTGCGGAGATGCGGGACAGTCTCAAGACGCGAATCAAGGAGACGGAGGAGGCCCGTGAGGAGGCGGAGACGGCCAAGCGGGAGGCAGAGTCGGCACGGCAAGAAGCGGAACGTGAGCGACAGGAGGCGGAGGACTACACCGACCAACTCCAGTCGACTGCACAGGAGTACGCGGACGTGATGCAGGCCGCCGCGGCGGGGGACCTGACACAGCGACTCGATACGGATGGTCGCTCGCAGGCGATGGCCGACATCGGCGAGGAATTCAACGATATGATAGGCGAGATTCAGGAGACGACCCAGACGGTCGTGCGGTTCGCGGAGGACGTGGCCGAGACGGCCGTCTCAGTCGAAGGACAGGCCGACGAGGTCCAGCGTGCGACTGTCGACGTGGCCGACGCTATCGACGAGATCCAACACGGCGCACGCGAACAGGACCGGAGTCTGGAGGACGTCGCTCGCGAGATAGAGAACCTGTCGGCGAGCGCCGAGGAGATAGCGGCGACGACGGACGACGTGGCCGAGACCTCCCGGGAGACCGCCGAAGCGGCCCTGCGAGGGGAGACGGCGGCAACCGACGCCTTGGACGAGATGGACAGCGTCGTGACCTCGACGGCCGCCGCCGCCGAGACCATCCAGGGCCTCGACGAGGAGATGGGACGAATCGGTGAGATAGTCGACGTGATCCAGAACATCGCCGAGGAGACGAACATGCTCGCGCTGAACGCGTCGATAGAGGCCGCACGTGCCGGTGGCGGTGACGGTGCCGGGGACGGCCAGGGGTTCGCGGTCGTCGCGGACGAGGTCAAGAGTCTCAGCGAGGAGACCAAAGACTCCGCGGACCAGATAGAGTCCCGAATCGCGGACGTCCAAGAACAGACCGGTGAGGCCGTCGACGCCGTGACGACGGCCAGAGAGCAAGTCCAAGAGACGGCAGAGACCGTCGAGGACGCGCTCACGTCGCTTGAGACTATCGCCGAACGGGTCGACGAGAACGACGACTCGATCCAGGAGATCAGCAACGTGACCAGCGATCAGGCCAACTCCGCACAGTCGGCGTCGGACAAGATAGCCGCCGTCGCGGACATCAGCCAACGGACGGTCCAGCAGGCCGACGGCGTCGCCGACCAAGCCGACGCACAGTCTGAGTCCGTCGACGACGTTCGCGAGGCGGTCACCGACCTCCGGGGGCAGGCCGACAGCCTCCAGCAACTGCTCGAGCAGTTCACCGTTACCGATGGCGGACTGCGGAGTGAGTCCACGCCGACCGAGAGCGCGAGTCCCGACGGCGGTTCCGAGGGAGGTGCGTTCTGATGACGGTGGGCATCGAACTCTCGAACCAACTCGTCTACAGCCTCGGAACCGTCGGGATGTTCGTCGGTGTCCTCGTCGCCGCTTACGGTCTCTTCGGGGAGTCGCCGATGCGGGTCACCGACCGCAGCGAGGGGCGTCTCCTCTACGGGCTCCTCGCGTGGACCTGTGGTGTCGCGTTCCTCTCGTACTTCGGGATGACTGCCGAGATCGGGGCGTTTCGTACCGACGGCAATTACATCGAAACGCTCCGGTACGTCGACTGGGCACTGACGACGCCGGCGTTGGTCGCCGAAATCGGCATTTTGGCGGGCGCGGACCGGCGAACGGTCGCCGCCGCGGCGCTCGCGGACTTCCTGATGATCGCCGTCGGCTACGGCGCGTCGCTCGCCTCCGGCCCCCTGAAGTGGATCGGGTTCCTCGTCTCGACGGGATTCTTCCTCGTCCTCGCGTACTACCTGTTCGTCCCGTTCGGGCGGATGGCCAGCGAGGAGTCGTTCGCTCGGCAGGCGCTGTTCGGGAAGGTGCGTAACCTCACCGGCATCCTGTGGTTCATCTATCCCGCCGTGTGGATCGCGGGGCCGTCGGCGCTGTCGGTCCTCGACATCACTGCAACCGCCGCCGTGGTCACCTACCTCGACGTGACGGCGAAGACCGGCTACACGGTCATCCTCGCCAGTTCACAGGGGATGTTCGACGGCTTCTTCGGCGCCGAGTCGGCAGCGCCACAATCGCCGAGCGACGCCGACTGAGCGGTATCGACGTTCACTTAACGGTTCCCGCCACGAATAGGCCGTATGGACGAATACGACGTCGAGATACTGGCTGAACCGGAGTTGGAGTCCCCTGTCCTCATCGAGGGACTACCGGGTGTCGGTCACGTCGGGAAACTCGCTGCCGAGCACGTGTTGGAGGAACTCGACAGCGAAGTGATCGCTCGCGTCTACTCGACGCACTTCCCGCCGCAGGTCAGCGTCGAGGACGGCCGGACGGAACTGGCACACACCGAGTTCACGGCCGTCACGACCGACAGCGGCCCGGACGTGGTCGTCCTGACCGGCGACCACCAGGCACAGGACAACGCGGGCCACTACGGACTGGCCGACACGTTCCTCGACGTGGCCGAGCGCTTCGGCGTCGAACGGGTGTTCGCGCTGGGCGGCGTCCCGACGGGCGAGTTGATCGAGGAGTACGACGTCCTCGGGGCGGCGACGAGCGACGACCTGATCGACGACCTGACCGAGGCCGGCGTCGACTTCCGTGAGGACGAACCGGCCGGCGGCATCGTCGGCGTCTCGGGACTGCTGCTGGGCCTCGGCGAGCGCCGCGGGTTCAGTGCCGCGTGCCTGATGGGCGAGACCAGCGGCTACCTCGTCGACCCCAAGTCCGCACAGGCGGTGCTTGAGATACTACAGGACGTCGTCGGTTTCGAGGTCGATTTCGCCTCGCTGGAGGACCGCGCCGACGAGATGGAGGAGGTCGTCCGCAAGATACAGGAGATGGAGCAGAGCGCACAGGCCCCCTCCGACGAGGACCTGCGGTACATCGGCTAACCGGGACGCTCTTAGTTTTCGACCCCTAAAGCTGGGGTGTGTTACCCGAGTGGATCGCTGCGTTGCCGACGTGGATGCTCGTCGGAGCGCTGCTCGGACTCGCCGCAAGCGGCGGTGTCGCGGGACTTTTCCTCCTCGCTCAGCGGTTCTTTCCCGCCCAGACCGAGCCACCGCGAACGGAGGACACGGAGTCACGCCGCAGCGGCGAGATTCGGGAGTATCTCCGACGGATCGACGAACCGTTCGCCGAGGACCACGTCGTCGCCGGCCAGACGGTCGCGTTCTACCTCCCGGCGCGCGACGTGGCCATCACCTTCGACCCGCGAGCGTACTACCGCATCGACCGAACCGAGACGGACGCCGTTCTCGTCGAACACGAGTTCCCCGGCGTCGCTATCGGTGCCCGTCTCCCCTTCGAGACGCCGACGCCGTACACGCCCGACCACACCGCTGTCGACCCGGCCGTCGCGGCCTTCGACGAACTCGGCCTCCCCGCGGACGCCAGCGAGGCCGACGTGCGCGACGCCTACCGCCGGCGGGTCAAGGAGGTCCACCCCGATCAGGGCGGGTCAGAACAGGACTTCAAACGGGTGCGGGAGGCCTATACGACCGCCCGACAGCACGCCAGCTAGATCCCTTTGCTCATCAGGTGACTCCGCAGTACGTCGGACTCCTTGTTCGCGCTGGAGGGGTTGACCACGACCACGGTGTCGTCCTCCCCGAACGCGCCCCGGTCGGCCAGTTGTGCGGCCGCGCTCGCCGCCGCCCCGCCGCCGGTCCCGACGCCGATACCGGCCTCCTGCGCGATGGTCACCGCGTGTTCGAGGATGTCGTCGTCCTCGCTGGCCACCGCCGTCCCGCCGCTGTCACGAACGGCGTCGAGGACCAACGCCCCGCCCGCGGGGTCCGGGACTTCGAGGCCGCCACAGATCGTATCGGGGCGTCCGACCGATTGGGGGTCTATCTCGCCGGCGTCGAAGGCGTCGACGACCGGCGCACAGCCCGCGGCCTGTGCCGCGTGGAGCGTCGGCACGTCCGCGATCAACCCGAGACGGTCCAGTTCCCGCGCGGCGCCCGCGCCGCCGACCAGCCCCGTCCCGTGGCCGACGGGGTAGACGACGTGGTCCGGGGCGGTCCAGTCCCGCTGTTCGAGTACTTCGTACAGCAGTGTCTTCGCGCCGGCGTGGCGGTACGGCGAGTCGAAGGCGCCGACGCTGTGCCACGTCTCCTCCCCTGTGAGGGCGTCGCTGAACGCCTCGATTGCGTCGTCGAGGCGACCGCCGACGACGTTCATCTCGCCGCCGTGGACGTTGATCATCGCCTTCGTGTCGAAGGTCGACCGCGAGGGGACGAACGACTCCGAATCGAGCCCCGCCCGGGCGGCCACGGCGGCGACCGACTGGCCGGCGTCGCCGCTGGTGGCCAGTGCGACCGTCTCGGCCCCGTGGTCGGCGGCGGCCGACACCGCCAGCGTCGCCCCCCTGTCGGCGGTCGACCCGGTCGGATTCGCGCCTTCGTCTTTGATCCACACCGATTCGACGCCCCAGCGGTCGGCCAGCGTCGGGGCCGAGACCAACGGTGTCGCGCCCGCGCCGACGGAGACCAGCGACGACGCGGGAAGCGGTAGCAACTCGGCGTATCGTTCGATGCCGTCGAAGGGCCGGCCCGCGAGCGTCTCGGGGCCGACGTCGACGGCACCGACATCGAGTCGCGGGTCGAGGACGCCCTCGCAGTCCGGACAGCGGTGGGTCGTGGTCGCGGGGTCGTGTTCGGCCCCGCAGTCGGTGCAGACGAGCGTGTGCGTGGCGGGCATAGTCGCCCTCGGGGTGCCAGCGGCAAAGCGCTGTCCCACTCCGGTCACAGCGGTTTTGTACGGCCGCGCCCACCCCACTCGTATGAGCGACATCGTCGTCGCGGGCGCCGGCCTGGCGGGACTGGTCGCCGCGCGACACCTCGCCGCGGCCGGCCACGACGTGACTGTGTTCGAACGGGAGTCGACCGTCGGCGGCCGGGTCCGGACCGACCACGAGGACGGCTACACCTTCGACCGCGGGTTTCAGGTCCTCTTTACCGCCTACCCCGCTGTCCGGCGGGAACTCGATCTGGACGCGCTTTCCCTGCGGCGGTTCTCCCCGGGCGCGACCATCGCGCGCCCGAACAGCCGTGCGGTGCTCGCAGACCCCTTCGGCGACCCGCGGTCGGCGGTCGAGACGCTGCTCAACCGCGAGGTCCGCACTGCCGATAAGCTCCGCTTGTTCACCCTCCAGCGTGAACTCCGCCGGACCGACGCAGCCTCGATTTTGGACCCCTCTGGACCGGACCAGACCATCGAGGACTTCCTCGCCGACTACGGCTTCTCGACGGCGTTCGTCGAGCGCTTCGCCGCGCCTTTCTACGGCGGCATCACCCTCGACCGGTCGCTGTCGACCGACGCCCGCGTCTTCCGGTACACCTTCAAGATGCTCGCCGAGGGCGACACCGTCGTCCCCGCCGGCGGGATGGGCGCGATAACCGAGCAACTAGCCGAGACGGCCCGCGCGGCCGGCGCGACGATAGAGACGGACGCGCCCGTCGCGGACGTGACGGGTGAGGCCGACGGCGCGACGGTGACTGTGGACGGTGAGACGGTCGAGGCGGACGCGGCCGTCGTCGCCACCGACCCCGGGAGCGCGCGGGACCTCACCGGTGTCGAGACAGTGCCGACCGAACCGAAAGGCTGTGTCACCCAGTACTACACGCTCCCGTCGTACGCGAAACTGGACACCGGGCGGAAACTGCTGCTCAACGCCGTCGACGCGCGGCCGAACCAGATTGCCCCGCTGTCGGCCGTCGCCGAGACGTACGCCCCGGCGGGCGAGCAACTGCTGAGCGCGACGTATCTCGGCGAGGAGACGGCAGGCGACGAGGAACTGGCGGCCCGGACCCGGGAGGTTCTGGCTCAGTGGTACCCCGAGCGAAACGTCTCGGACTTGGAGTTGCGCCACACCGACCGCATCGAGTTCGCACAGTTCGCCCAGCCACCCGGCTTCCGGTCGTCACTGCCCGACGTTACGGATCCGGAGGGGCAAGTGTTCCTCGCGGGCGATTTCACCCGCTGGTGTGCGATTCAGGGCGCGATGGAGAGCGGGCGCGAGGCCGCCGACGCCGTGGGGGAGAGGCTCGGATGACCAGCGAGCGCGAGCGGATGACCGCGGGCGGCCCCTACGACCCGAGCCATCCGGACCTCGTCGAGGACCGCCGCGTCGCCCGCGTGCTGACGCGGGCACACAACGAGCGGACGGACCCCGAGGAGCGCCGCGCGGTGCTCGAGTCGCTGTTCGGGTCCGTCGGCGACCGCGTCCACGTCGAACCGCCCTTCCGCTGTGACTACGGCTACAACGTCCACGTCGGCGACAACTTCTACGCCAACTTCGGCTGTGTGTTTCTCGACATCTGCCCCATCGAGTTCGGCGAGCAGTGTATGCTCGGCCCGAGCGTCCACGCCTACGCGGCGACCCACCCGGTCCGGGCCGAACAGCGGTACGACGGCGAGGAACTGGGCGAGGGCATCACCGTCGGCGACCGGGTGTGGATCGGTGGACAGGCGATTCTCACGCCCGGCGTCACCGTCGGCGACGAGGCAGTCGTCGCCGCGGGGGCCGTCGTCACCAAGGACGTCCCGCCACGCACCGTCGTCGGCGGGAACCCGGCGACGGTGATCCGTGACCTCGACGCCGAGTAACGGTACATACAAACCCGGCCCAGCCGAATCCGGGCGTATGACCGCAGACGACTTCGTCGAGACGTTGCGCTCGGAGTACCAGACGTCGCTGTCGCGGCTGGGCTCCTCGAAATCGCTGTACGCCGACACCGCCGGGGAGATGGACCCTGCCGCTGTCACCGCGGCGGCACTCGCCGACGAACGGGCCGCCGCCGAGACGTTCGACGCGTGGGCGACAGACACCGAGGGCCCGCTTTCGGAGGCGTTCGCCGATGCCGCGTCGTTGGCCCGCGACCACGCCGAGACGCTGGCGGGCGAGACCGAGGCCGACGTGCCCGACGCCCCGGCAATCTACGCGGTGCTGGCAGAGCACTCCACCGCGGTCGAACGCCTCGGGGGCGTCGTCGGTCGGTCGCTGGTCGTCGAGCAGAAGACGACCCAACGGACCGGCTTCTTCACCGGGCAGGCCGACCCACAGACCGCACAGACGTTCCGCGGGTTCGGCGAGGACGTCGAGGCCCAACTCGAACAGGCCGTCGATCTGCTGGCCGGCCAGTGTGCCGGCGAGGACGACTGGGCGGCCGCGGAGGCGGCCGCGAGCGAGGTCATCGAGGAAGCGTACGACGAGTACGTCGAGACGCTGGAAGGGATGGGCGTCAACCCCAAGGACGTCTGCTAAACCGCCACTTTTTACAGTTCGGGGGTTTCCTCGCGGCTCCGCCGCTGCGGGAACCCCCGACTCCAAAAACGTGGGGAAAAACTCCCTCGGCCTCACTGCGTTCGGCCGAGTGAAACGCCCCCCTCAGGAAGACTCGCTTTGCTCCTCTTCCACGGTCCTCGTTCGCTCTGCTCACGATGACTCAGGTCGGCGTATGCTCGACTGCCCGCGGTCTCACTCTCGGATGCAACCGACGCGGTCACAGCGCCGTCGGCGTCGGTGGGTCGTGTTCCGGCACGGACGAATCGGTCAGCCGTAGCGTGATCCGGCCGTTCGCCCGAGCGACCGAGCGCCTGAAGTCACTGTGGGACGTGAGAACGGACAATGAGTGACGCCAGCGGTCCACTCTCGCCTGACCGTCCGGACGTCGACCGACCGCTCGTCGTCGACGCGCCGTTCGACCCCGCCGGCGACCAGCCCGAGGCCATCGAACAGTTGGTCGAGGGCTACCGGCAGGGGATGGACAGACAGACGCTGCTCGGCGTGACCGGGTCGGGAAAGACCAACACCGTCTCGTGGGTGCTGGAGGAGCTGGACCAGCCGACGCTGGTCATCGCCCACAACAAGACCCTCGCGGCACAACTGTACGAGGAGTTCCGGGAGCTGTTTCCCGACAACGCCGTCGAGTACTTCGTCTCCTACTACGACTACTACCAGCCCGAGGCTTACGTCGAGCAGACGGACAAGTACATCGAGAAAGACGCCTCGATCAACGACGAGATAGACCGCCTGCGCCACAGCGCGACTCGCTCGCTGCTCACCCGGGAAGATGTCATCGTCGTCGCCTCCGTCTCGGCCATCTACGGCCTCGGTGACCCGCGGAACTACATCGATATGTCCCTGCGTATCGAACAGGGTCAACGGATCGACCGCGACGAACTGCTCGGCCGCCTCGTGGACCTGAACTACGAGCGCAACGACGTCGACTTCACGCAGGGCACGTTCCGGGTCCGGGGGGACACCGTCGAAATATACCCGATGTACGGCCGCTACGCCGTCCGCGTGGATATGTGGGGCGACGAGATAGACCGCCTCGTCAAACTCGACCCGCTGGAAGGTGAGGTCGTCCGCGAGGAACCGGCGGTCCTGCTCCACCCCGCCGAACACTACTCCATCCCCGAGGAGCGACTGGACCGCGCCATCGGCGAGATAGAGGAACTGAAAGAAAAGCGCGTGAGCTATTTCGAGCGGCAGGGTGACCTCGTCGCCGCCCAGCGAATCGAAGAGCGGACCACCTTCGATCTGGAGATGCTCAAAGAGACCGGCTACTGCTCGGGCATCGAGAACTACTCGGTCCACCTCAGCGACCGCGAGTCCGGGGAAGCGCCGTACACACTGCTCGATTACTTCCCAGAGGACTTCCTCACGGTCATCGACGAGTCCCACCAGACAGTGCCACAGATCCGCGGCCAGTACGCCGGCGACAAGTCACGGAAGGACTCGCTGGTCGAGAACGGCTTTCGGCTGCCCACCGCCTACGACAACCGGCCGCTGACCTTCGAGGAGTTCGAGGCAAAGACCGACCGGACGCTGTACGTCTCGGCGACGCCGGGCGACTACGAGCGTGAGATCTCCGATCGGATCGTCGAACAGATCGTTCGGCCGACTCACCTCGTCGACCCCGAGATAGAGGTGAGTCCGGCCAGCGGACAGATCGACGACCTCCTCGAACGCATCGACGAGCGAATCGACCGCGACGAGCGCATCCTCGTCACGACGCTCACGAAACGGATGGCTGAGGACCTCACCGAGTACTTAGAGGAGGCCGGTATCGCCGTCGAATATATGCACGACGAGACTGACACGCTCGAACGTCACGAACTCGTCAGGGGCCTGCGCTCGGGCGACTTCGACGTCCTCGTCGGGATCAACCTCCTCCGGGAGGGGCTGGACATCCCCGAAGTGAGCCTCGTCGCTATCCTCGACGCCGACCAGGAAGGCTTTCTCCGGTCGACGACGACGCTCGTCCAGACGATGGGCCGGGCGGCCCGCAACGTCAACGGGAAGGTCGTCCTCTACGCCGACGAGCGCAGCGACGCGATGACCGACGCCATCGAGGAGACCCAGCGCCGCCGCCGCATCCAAAAACAGTACAACGAGGACCACGGCTTCGAACCGACGACTATCGAGAAGGAGATCGGCGACACCGCGCTCCCCGGGAGCAAGACCGACACCAGCGGGACGGCCAGTTCAGACCCCGAGGACGCCGAGAGCGCTGCCCGACAGATCGAGCAGTTACGGGACCGGATGGAGGCCGCCGCCGACAACTTGGAGTTCGAACTCGCGGCGGACATCCGCGACCGCATCCGGGAACTGCGCGAGGAGTACGACCTCGACCGCCCCGAGGAGGAGGGCGTTCCGGCCCCCGACAGCGAGTTCTAAGGTTCGGCGCTATCGGGGGCGGACACTCACGGGCGTTTCTCCGGGCGCCGACACCACTGCTGGCGCTTTTCAGCGCTACGAGACAGTGTCTGCGGCCCGGGTCCCGGCCGTGAGAGAACGGTGTCGTGAACTATCGTTCTCGGCGTGCCCGGGTCCGCATCTCGATGTACCGCTTTGGCCAAGAACGGACGTGCTGGCGGAGCCATCCTACTACCCCCAGGGGCCGCGACTCGTCGTTCCGGTCACTACTTTCGCGTCCGAGCGACGGGGATCCGTGGCTCATATGTAACGATTTGTCACGGCACTACTAAAATTCCGGGGTGCGTTCCCGTACTGTCGGATATCACATTGTCGCGGCGACAACTGCTGTTTCGAACGGTATGAGAATCGTTCGTGATAGTTCTCCCGTATCCAAATACATTTATATCCAACTGTCTGATTGTGCGTTCAGCAGCTAATGACACGGTCCACGTCGGATTGGCTCACGCGGTCGTTCCTGCGATACCAGCACGTGTTCGTCTTCGCCGCGCCGGTCGTGTTCGTGGCGGCGGTGATACTGTTCGCACCGATTCAAGGAGACGGCAGTCTCGGGTACTGGCTGGAGTACTGGTGGCTGTTCCCGTTTTTCCTGCTCGGGGCGACCATCGTCAACACGGTGGGGATCAGCGGGTCGGCGCTGTTCGTCCCGTTCCTGATCTTTATTTTCCCCATCTTCGCCTACCCGCTCAAACCGGTGACGCTGGTGAAAATCGGGCTTATCAGCGAGTCCTTCGGTCTGTCCAGCTCCTCGGTCGCCTTCGTCAAACACGGACTGGTCGACCGACGACTCGCGGTGACGCTGGTCGGCGGCGCAGTCCCGTTCGTCGTCGCCGGGGCCGTCGCGTCGTTTTTTATCCCGGAGTACCTGTTCCAGTTCCTCCTCGGGCTGGCGCTGCTGGCGTCCTCGATACTCCTGTTCAAGGCTGACCTCGGCCACGAGGAACCGGGTAGCGCCGACGACGGCGGCGCGACCGCGGCCGACGGCGGACTCGACGGGATGCCCAACGACGCCGACAAACTCGGTCCCGCCGGCGTAGTGACCGACGGTGGCGGCAACGTCACCCGCGTCGACCGCGACGGCAACGACTACGGATACACCCGCGGTGGCTACCTCGAACGGTTCGCCAACTACTCCGTCGGCGGCGTCTTCCAAGGGCTGGCCGGGTTCGGCATCGGCGAACTGGGCATCATCTCGATGCTCCGGACGAAGGTGCCGGTCAAGGTCGCTATCGGCACCAACCACATCGTCGTGGCGACGACGGCCATCCTCGCCTCGTTGGTCCACGTCTTCGGCGGGACCATCGTCCCCGGCGCACACAACATCAGCATCGCCTCGACGCCGTGGAATATGGTCGTCTGGACGGTTCCGGCGACGGTGACCGGCGGCCAGATAGCGCCGTACGTCGCCTCGGCACTGGACACCGGGACCATCAAGAAGGGCGTCGGCGTCCTCTTTGCCGTCATCGCCACGGCGCTGTTCCTCATCGCGTCCGGACTGGCCTGAGGCCGAACCACCGCCGTTTTTGCGCGCCCGGTCGGACCGAACGAATATGGACCGTGCCACGACGTCACGCAGAGCCTTCCTCGCCGCGGCGACGGCTACGGCGCTCGCGGGGTGCTCTGAATCGACAGGACAATCCCCGACGACCGATGGCTCAGACACGACGACCGACAGGACCACACCGACGACCACCGAGGACACGACGACACCGACAGCGGGGGACGTCGACATCCGGCGCGACGTCGACTTCCGGGAGACGCCACAGCGGACGCTGGCCCTCGACCTCTATCTCCCCGCCGGCGAGGGTCCACATCCCTTCTTCGTGTTCGCCCACGGCGGCGGGTGGCTCACCGGCGACAAGACCCAGCGCCCGATGTTCCCGGCGCTGGCCGAGGACGGCATCGCCGTCGCCGACATCCAGTACCGACTGGCCGGCGAGAAACAGTACCCTGCGGCCGTCCGGGACACCGTCGCCGCGGTGAAGTGGGTCCGCGCCGAGGGCGACGCCTACGGCATCGACGGCGACCGCGGTGCGCTGGGCGGCTACTCCGCCGGCGCGCATCTCGCGGCGCTGGTCTCGGTCGCGCCCGACGTAGCGACCTTCCAACCGTCAGACTTTCACCCCGACGTGTCGGCGTCGGTGGACGCGCTGGTGGGTTACAGCGGCCCCTACGACTTCACGGAGGCCGGTGCCGGCGAGAACCAACTCGTGGAGGCCTTCTTCGGCGCGGACGCCGCCGACGAGACGCTGGCGGAGGGGTCGCCGACGACACACGTCGACGGCGACTCCCCGCCGGCGCTGTTGGTCCACGGCACCGACGACGGCGTCGTCCCCTACCGGTCGACGACAGTGATGGCCGAACGGCTCCGCTCGGCGGACGTCTCCGTCGAGGTGATCACCGGCGAGGGGGCCGGCCACGGGATGATCGACGACCCCGAGTGGCGCGAACAGACGCTGCCGGCCCAGCGGTCGTTCCTCCGGGACCGGCTCGACCCCTGAGAGTCCCCCACCGTCCCGGATCACTGGAACTCGTCGAGTGTCGCGTGGACGCCGGGCCGGATGTCCTGCACGCGGGCGTCCTCGACGTCGATACCGAGGACGGAGACGGCCGCCTCGCCGACGGCTTCCTGCTGTTCAGGCGGCGCGTAGACCCCAAGTCGCCACTGGTCGCGCTGTGCGGCCCGTAACGCCCGCACGAGCGTCGACTGCTCGGCGAGCGAGCGTATCTCCCCGCCGACCATCACCCGCGAGGACGTCTCGGTCATCTCGGGTTCGGCGGGCGCGTCGAGGACGACTGCCTCCCTGTCGACGCCGGCGCTCTCGGCGATGTCCCGTTCTAGCTCCCGCCGCCGGTCGTGGCCCACACCGATCAGATCCTCGGGCACGGCGTCCATCTCCGCCCAGACGCCGCGTTTGTACAGGTCCCGGTAGGCGATGCGCCTGCCGTACTCGGCGGTCGCCTCGTGGTCTCTGAGCGCGACCAGCAGTTCCGCGTCGTCCATCCGGCGCAACTGCCCGGCGTCGACGGCCGTCGCCTCCAACAACCGCTCGCTGGCCCGCCGGAGCATCGCCTTGGCGATGCGGGCGACGTGGTGGCTGTAGACGACCGGGTTCATCAACGCCCGGGCGAGGAGCAGGCTCTCTGCCGTCTGGACGTTGCCCTCGTCGAGCACCAGTTCGCCGTCCCGGAAGCGCAACTCCCGGATCAACCGACCGTGGTCGATAGTGCCGTAGGGGACGCCGGTGTGGTGGGCGTCCCGCGCGAGGTAGTCCATCCGGTCGACGTCGAGTTCGCCCGAGACGAGTTGCCCGAGTTCCCCCTTGCCCTCCACGAGGTCGGCGACCGTCGCCGGGTCGAGGCCGTGGTCGTCGAGCACCTGCGCGACCGCGCCGCTGTCCAGCAGTCCGTGGACCTCGTCGTGGTACTTCCCGGTGTGCCGATACAGCAGGTCCTCGATGTTGTGGCTGTATGGCCCGTGGCCCACGTCGTGCAACAGCGCCGCCGCCCGGACCCGTTCGGCCTGTTGACCCTCGATACCGAGGTGTCCAAGCGCCCGGTTGGCGATGTGGTAGACGCCCAGCGAGTGTTCGAACCGGGTGTGGTTCGCGGAGGGGTAGACCAGCGTCACCGTTCCGAGTTGCGTGATGTGGCGCAACCGCTGGACCGGCGGCGTGTCCAGCAACGCCCGCGCGACGCCCTCGACTTCGATGTAGTCGTGGACGGAGTCTTTGATCGTCTTCATACTCGCCGGTTGGACGCCCGCGGGCAAAAGAGTCCGCTCGTCCTCATAGTGTTTCTTGTAGGGCATTTCTGTATCGACCGCCTGCTGAACTCAGGCGGCCGGACCGGTACACAGCTACAAGAAACACTATCAGCGTTCGTCGGTGTCGAAGGTGAACTCGATGACGCCGGTGCGACCGCCCGTGTCGTAGGCGGGTTCGCCGTTGGGGTCGTACCGGTCGTCGAGGCTCTCGTCGACGTAATCCTCTAGGTCGCCTTGGTCGGCGTCGCCCTCGTTTTCGAAGACGGTGACGAACTTCGCGTCGCTCTGTTCGCCGTTGACCGTGATGGCGACGCCCCCGCCGAGGGCGCCCTCGAACGACCCGGCCTCGGGGTTCCCGTCCTCGATGGCTTCGCTCTCGAACCGCCCGCTGACGAGTGTCGTCTCGCCGAGTTCGTCGGTCAGTATCGAGAAGGCCTCGCTCTCGTCGGTGAACCGCGCGGTGTTGCCGGCCTGCGTGTCGATGACCGTCTCCAGAACGTCGACGGCGTCGGCGTCGCTCGTCGGCGTCCCGCCGAACCCGCCGGAACTGAGGTTCGTCCCGCGGACGACTCGCGTCCCGTTGACGGCGAACGCGAGCGACACCGTGTCACCGCTGTCGACCGGGACGTAGACGGTGAACTCGCCCTCCTCGCCGTCCTCCTCGAACTCGCTGGTCTCCTCGCCGTCGCTCTCCAGTTCGTCGACGACGTCGTCCTCCTCGTAGTCGCCGTCGACGACCGCGTACTCGCCGGTTCCGAGACGCAGCGTCATCTCGTCGAAGTCGACGCCGGTGTTCCCAAGCTCCTGCTGTTCGTAGGTCTCGTAGGTGTCCTCGTCGAAGTTGTCCTCGTTCTCGGCTATCTTTCTGGGGTTCGAGTAGCCGAAGGTCAGTGACTCGGTGTCCTTGTACTCGGCGGGTGCCGGCACCCACTCGGTGTAGCCCGCCCCACCGAGAAACGGAATGGAACTACACCCCGACAACGACCCCGCCGCGAGGAGGCCCGCCGTCGCCGCGACCCGATTTCAGCGCTGTTCGTCGCGTCAAAGAGTCCCCTCTATCCTGACTCATACAACGCTTATCTAACGGACTACCGTATAAATTCTTGTGGTTGACACAACCAACGCCGACATCCTCGGTCGGTTTGTTCTCCCGTGACGGACGTTCTACTCCCGAGACGGACATATCCGTTCGTCGTCGCCTTTCCGCCCCTCCA